>NZ_JAUSYB010000001.1:0-321625 GCF_030816505.1 Microbacterium sp. W4I20
GGGTGAGAATTCCTTTGGATCAAAGACCAACCTCCTTGTGGGGTTGGCATTCGGATGAAGTCAGCAATGATGTCATCTCTTTGGTCAGCATCAAACTCGCTGCGTCACCGTTTTCCCGGTGGGGTATGCATTTCTTTTTTACGGAGAGTTTGATCCTGGCTCAGGATGAACGCTGGCGGCGTGCTTAACACATGCAAGTCGAACGGTGAAGCCCAGCTTGCTGGGTGGATCAGTGGCGAACGGGTGAGTAACACGTGAGCAACCTACCCCTGACTCTGGGATAAGCGCTGGAAACGGCGTCTAATACTGGATATGTACCACGATCGCATGGTCTGTGGTTGGAAAGATTTTTCGGTTGGGGATGGGCTCGCGGCCTATCAGCTTGTTGGTGAGGTAATGGCTCACCAAGGCGTCGACGGGTAGCCGGCCTGAGAGGGTGACCGGCCACACTGGGACTGAGACACGGCCCAGACTCCTACGGGAGGCAGCAGTGGGGAATATTGCACAATGGGCGCAAGCCTGATGCAGCAACGCCGCGTGAGGGATGACGGCCTTCGGGTTGTAAACCTCTTTTAGCAGGGAAGAAGCGAAAGTGACGGTACCTGCAGAAAAAGCGCCGGCTAACTACGTGCCAGCAGCCGCGGTAATACGTAGGGCGCAAGCGTTATCCGGAATTATTGGGCGTAAAGAGCTCGTAGGCGGTTTGTCGCGTCTGCTGTGAAATCCGGAGGCTCAACCTCCGGCCTGCAGTGGGTACGGGCAGACTAGAGTGCGGTAGGGGAGATTGGAATTCCTGGTGTAGCGGTGGAATGCGCAGATATCAGGAGGAACACCGATGGCGAAGGCAGATCTCTGGGCCGTAACTGACGCTGAGGAGCGAAAGGGTGGGGAGCAAACAGGCTTAGATACCCTGGTAGTCCACCCCGTAAACGTTGGGAACTAGTTGTGGGGTCCATTCCACGGATTCCGTGACGCAGCTAACGCATTAAGTTCCCCGCCTGGGGAGTACGGCCGCAAGGCTAAAACTCAAAGGAATTGACGGGGACCCGCACAAGCGGCGGAGCATGCGGATTAATTCGATGCAACGCGAAGAACCTTACCAAGGCTTGACATATACGAGAACGGGCCAGAAATGGTCAACTCTTTGGACACTCGTAAACAGGTGGTGCATGGTTGTCGTCAGCTCGTGTCGTGAGATGTTGGGTTAAGTCCCGCAACGAGCGCAACCCTCGTTCTATGTTGCCAGCACGTAATGGTGGGAACTCATGGGATACTGCCGGGGTCAACTCGGAGGAAGGTGGGGATGACGTCAAATCATCATGCCCCTTATGTCTTGGGCTTCACGCATGCTACAATGGCCGGTACAAAGGGCTGCAATACCGTGAGGTGGAGCGAATCCCAAAAAGCCGGTCCCAGTTCGGATTGAGGTCTGCAACTCGACCTCATGAAGTCGGAGTCGCTAGTAATCGCAGATCAGCAACGCTGCGGTGAATACGTTCCCGGGTCTTGTACACACCGCCCGTCAAGTCATGAAAGTCGGTAACACCTGAAGCCGGTGGCCTAACCTTTTTGGAGGGAGCCGTCGAAGGTGGGATTGGTAATTAGGACTAAGTCGTAACAAGGTAGCCGTACCGGAAGGTGCGGCTGGATCACCTCCTTTCTAAGGAGCATCTGACACCTCTTGTAGGTGTCCAGAACCCAGATCGAAGGCGTTCGTTCTTCGCTGGGAGCTCATGGGTGGAACATTTGACATGGCATCAGGATCTGATCCTGGAATTAGTACACCGCTTGCGGTTGGAAGGTTCTGGGTGAGGGGGTGGGTGTCTGCACGCTGTTGGGTCCTGAGGGACCGGATGCGGGTCTTCGGATCCGAATCTGTACCTCTGGACCTTTTGTCGTTTCCCCGGTTGGGGAGATGGTGAGGGGTACCGCCCGTACTTTGAGAACTACACAGTGGACGCGAGCATCTTGCAACATCCTTTGGGGTGTTGCACAAGATGATCTTAAAGATCATTAGTCAATTTCAATGTCCGGATCCTTCGGGGTTCGGTGTCGATTCTGATTCAAACTCATGTGATTTATCAAGTCTTTAAGAGCAAACGGTGGATGCCTTGGCATCTGGAGCCGAAGAAGGACGTAGCAATCTGCGATAAGCCTCGGGGAACTGATAAGCAAGTTTTGATCCGAGGGTGTCCGAATGGGGAAACCCCGCTGGGCGGCGTGCCGACCTAGTGACTCCCGCCTGAATATATAGGGCGGGTAGAGGGAACGTGGGGAAGTGAAACATCTCAGTACCCACAGGAAGAGAAAGCAACCGCGATTCCGTTAGTAGTGGCGAGCGAAACCGGAACAGGCTAAACCTAGCGTGTGTGATAGCCGGCAGGTGTTGCACGTTGGGGGTTGTGGGACTTTTCAGTCATCTCTGCCGAGGTGGCAGCGTTACAAGAAGGTATAGACGAACGGTCTTGAAAGGCCGGTCATAGAGGGTGCCAACCCCGTAGTCGAAATGCCTTGCTTGGCGCGAAGAGTATCCCAAGTAGCACGGGGCCCGTGAAATCCCGTGTGAATCTGTCAGGACCACCTGATAAGCCTAAATACTCCCAGATGACCGATAGCGGACAAGTACCGTGAGGGAAAGGTGAAAAGTACCCCGGGAGGGGAGTGAAATAGTACCTGAAACCGTTTGCTTACAAACCGTTGGAGCCTCCTTAGTAGGGGTGACAGCGTGCCTTTTGAAGAATGAGCCTGCGAGTTAGCGATATGTGGCGAGGTTAACCCGTGTGGGGTAGCCGTAGCGAAAGCGAGTCTGAATAGGGCGATTCAGTCGCATGTCCTAGACCCGAAGCGAAGTGATCTATCCATGGCCAGGTTGAAGCGACGGTAAGACGTCGTGGAGGACCGAACCCACTTAGGTTGAAAACTGAGGGGATGAGCTGTGGATAGGGGTGAAAGGCCAATCAAACTTCGTGATAGCTGGTTCTCTCCGAAATGCATTTAGGTGCAGCGTTGCGTGTTTCTTGCCGGAGGTAGAGCTACTGGATGGCCGATGGGCCCTACAAGGTTACTGACGTCAGCCAAACTCCGAATGCCGGTAAGTGAGAGCGCAGCAGTGAGACTGTGGGGGATAAGCTTCATAGTCGAGAGGGAAACAACCCAGACCACCAACTAAGGTCCCAAAGCGCGTGCTAAGTGGGAAAGGATGTGGAGTTGCCTTGACAACCAGGAGGTTGGCTTAGAAGCAGCCACCCTTGAAAGAGTGCGTAATAGCTCACTGGTCAAGTGATTCCGCGCCGACAATGTAACGGGGCTCAAGCACGCCACCGAAGTTGTGGCATTGACATTATTGGTAGGCCTTCGTGGTCCAGCCGTGTTGATGGGTAGGAGAGCGTCGTGTGGCCAGCGAAGCGGCGGTGTGAACCAGCCGTGGAGGCTACACGAGTGAGAATGCAGGCATGAGTAGCGAATGACGTGTGAGAAACACGTCCTCCGAAAGACCAAGGGTTCCAGGGTCAAGCTAATCTTCCCTGGGTAAGTCGGGACCTAAGGCGAGGCCGACAGGCGTAGTCGATGGACAACGGGTTGATATTCCCGTACCGGCGAAGAACCGCCCAAGCTAATCCAGTAGTGCTAAGTGTCTGAATCCCAGTGACTGATCCCTTCGGGGTGACGCTCTGGGCCTAGCGCACGACCCCATTCTGGTGCGGTTAGCGTATTAACAGGTGTGACGCAGGAAGGTAGCCCAGCCCGGCGATGGTTGTCCGGGTGCAAGTGCGTAGGCCGAGTCGTAGGCAAATCCGCGACTCATACAGGCTGAGACACGATGCGAATAAAAAGTGGGTGATCCTATGCTGCCAAGAAAAGCATCGACGCGAGGTTCTAGCCGCCCGTACCCCAAACCGACTCAGGTGGTCAGGTAGAGAATACCAAGGAGATCGAGAGAATCGTGGTTAAGGAACTCGGCAAAATGCCCCCGTAACTTCGGGAGAAGGGGGGCCATCCACTTATACGGACTTGCTCCGAAAAGGGTGTGGTGGCCGCAGAGACTAGTGGGTAGCGACTGTTTACTAAAAACACAGGTCCGTGCCAAGTCGCAAGACGATGTATACGGACTGACGCCTGCCCGGTGCTGGAAGGTTAAGAGGACCGGTTAGCCGTAAGGCGAAGCTGAGAATTTAAGCCCCAGTAAACGGCGGTGGTAACTATAACCATCCTAAGGTAGCGAAATTCCTTGTCGGGTAAGTTCCGACCTGCACGAATGGCGTAACGACTTCCCAACTGTCTCAACCGCGAACTCGGCGAAATTGCATTACGAGTAAAGATGCTCGTTACGCGCAGCAGGACGGAAAGACCCCGTGACCTTTACTACAGCTTGGTATTGGTGTTCGGTGTGGCTTGTGTAGGATAGGTGGGAGACTGTGAAGCATGGACGCTAGTTCGTGTGGAGTCATTGTTGAAATACCACTCTGGTCACTCTGGATATCTAACTTCGAACCGTAATCCGGTTCAGGGACAGTGCCTGGTGGGTAGTTTAACTGGGGCGGTTGCCTCCCAAAAAGTAACGGAGGCGCCCAAAGGTTCCCTCAACCTGGTTGGCAATCAGGTGTCGAGTGTAAGTGCACAAGGGAGCTTGACTGTGAGACTGACAGGTCGAGCAGGGACGAAAGTCGGGACTAGTGATCCGGCAGTGGCTTGTGGAAGCGCTGTCGCTCAACGGATAAAAGGTACCTCGGGGATAACAGGCTGATCTTGCCCAAGAGTCCATATCGACGGCATGGTTTGGCACCTCGATGTCGGCTCGTCGCATCCTGGGGCTGGAGTAGGTCCCAAGGGTTGGGCTGTTCGCCCATTAAAGCGGTACGCGAGCTGGGTTTAGAACGTCGTGAGACAGTTCGGTCCCTATCCGCTGCGCGCGTAGGAAGTTTGAGAGGATCTGACCCTAGTACGAGAGGACCGGGTTGGACGAACCTCTGGTGTGTCAGTTGTTCCGCCAGGAGCACCGCTGATTAGCTACGTTCGGGATGGATAACCGCTGAAAGCATCTAAGCGGGAAGCCGGCCTCAAGATGAGACTTCCATACCTTCGGGTGAGAGGCTCCCAGCCAGACTACTGGGTTGATAGGCCAGATGTGGAAGTGCAGTAATGCATGCAGCTGACTGGTACTAATAAGCCGATGACTTGATAACACACCGTTTGTTGGTGCTACGCGTCCACTGAGTGGTTCTCGATGTACGGTCGAGAACCGCATGACAACATTGATTTTGTTATGTGTTTTGGTTGAAACATCAATAGTGTTTCGGCGGCCATAGCGTGAGGGAAACGCCCGGTTACATTCCGAACCCGGAAGCTAAGCCTCACAGCGCCGATGGTACTGCAGGGGGGACCCTGTGGGAGAGTAGGACACCGCCGGACTTCTTTTAGACAAAATGGCCACCCAACGCTGGGTGGCCATTTTGCGTTTATACGAGAACAGGGAGCATCATGCCGGAAGAAGAAGAGCGCCGTCCGCGTCGCAATGACGATGGTGGATCGCGCGGTCAGCGTCCTTCCGGCGGTCGCCCCGCATACAACCGCGACAGCGCGCCTCGCCGCGAGGGCGGCGGTTACAACCGCGACTCTGCCCCTCGTCGTGAGGGCGGCGGTTACAACCGCGATTCCGCTCCGCGTCGCGATGGTGACAGCCGCTCTGGCGGCGCTCCGCGTCGTGAGGGCGGCGGTTACAACCGCGACAACGCTCCGCGTCGCGACGGTGACAACCGGTCGGGCGGCGCTCCGCGTCGTGAGGGCGGCGGTTACAACCGCGACAGCGCTCCGCGTCGCGAAGGTGGCTACAACCGGGACTCCGCTCCCCGCCGTGAAGGTGGCGGGTACAACCGAGACTCTGCTCCGCGTCGCGAGGGCGACAACCGCTCCGGCGGCGCTCCGCGTCGCGAAGGCGGCTACAACCGGGACTCCGCTCCCCGTCGCGAGGGCGGCGGCTACAACCGGGACTCCGCTCCCCGTCGCGAGGGCGGCGGCTACAACCGGGACTCTGCTCCGCGTCGCGAGGGTGGCGGGTACAACCGTGACTCTGCACCGCGTCGTGAAGGTGGCGGGTATAACCGTGACTCTGCTCCGCGTCGTGAAGGTGGCGGGTACAACCGTGACTCTGCTCCGCGTCGCGAGGGTGGTGGGTACAACCGTGACTCCGCTCCGCGTCGCGAGGGCGACAACCGCTCCGGCTCCGCTCCGCGTCGTGAGGGTGGCGGGTACAACCGCGACTCTGCACCGCGTCGTGAGGGTGGCGGGTACAACCGGGACTCTGCCCCGCGTCGTGAGGGTGGCGGGTACAACCGCGACTCTGCACCGCGTCGTGAGGGTGGCGGGTACAACCGCGACTCCGCTCCTCGTCGCGACGGCGACAACCGCTCTGGTGACCGCGCTCCCCGTCGTGAAGGCGGTTTCGATCGCGACCGCGCGCCGCGTCGCGACGCCGACAGCGATCGCTCGCGTTCCTACCCGCAGCGCGGGGGTGCCGGCCGTGAGCGTCCGGTGCAGGCGTCGGACGATCGTCCCCGCTTCAACGACCCGCACATTCCCGATGAGGTCACCGCACGCGATCTGCACACGTCCGCGCGCAACGAGCTCAAGACGCTGAGCAAGGAGAATGCCGAGCTCGTCGCTCGACACCTCGCCATGGCTTCTCGTCTCATCGACGAGGACCCCGCGCTCGCTCACGAGCACGCACTGGCGGCCTCGCGTCGCGCCGGGCGTATCGCGATCGTCCGGGAGACTCTCGGCATCACCGCCTACGCGACCGAGGACTTCGCGCTCGCACTTCGCGAGCTGCGCACGTACCGGCGCATCTCCGGCAAGGACGACCAGATCGCTCTCATGGTCGACAGCGAGCGGGGGATCGGGCGGCCGGACCGCGCGCTCGAGACCGGACGCGCCGTCGACCGTTCGACGCTCGCGACGCCCGTCCGCGTCGCGCTCGCGATCGCGATGTCGGGCGCCCGTCTCGACCAGGGAGACCTCGAGCTTGCTCTCGGTGAACTGGAGATCCCCGAGCTGGATCCTGACCGCGCCTTCGAGTGGAGTCCCTCGCTGTTCGCCGCTCGCGCCGCCGTGCTCGAAGACCTCGGACGCGACGAAGAGGCTGCGTTCTGGGCTCATCGTTCCGAGGTCGCTGCCGAAGCCCTGGGCGTCGACGAGGCCGGCGATGAGGAGATCATCATCGAGGACGGCATGATCGAGGGCGAGTTCGACGACGAGGACGACGAGCCCGAAACGGACGATGATTCGGATGCCGCTGCGTCCGATGACCTGGCCGTCGACGAGTCGGCGCTCGAGGATCCTGTGCCTGACGCCCCTGTCGACGAGCCGACGGTTGAAGACGAGGTGCGCGAGCTCCTCGGCGAAGACGACGACGAACCCGAGGACGAGTCCGGAGAGCCGGAGCAGGAGGCGTAAGTGGCGCTCTTCTCCCGGAAGCGCCCCGCCGCGTCCACCCCGCTCGATGGCGTCGACACCGTCCTCGCCGATCTGGATGGGGTCGTCTACGCGGGTCCGGGGGCTCTGCCTCACGCGGTCGACAGCCTGAACCGCGCCGGTGAGTCTGCCCGCCTGGGCTACATCACCAACAACGCGTCACGGACCGATGCGTCCGTCGCGGCACATCTGAGCAGTCTCGGCCTCGATGTCGCAGCATCCGATGTCGTCACCAGTCCGCAGGCCGCCATGCGCCTCCTGGCCACCATGATTCCGCCGCCCGCGACCATCCTGGTGGTGGGCGGCGAGGGCCTGGTCGACGAGGTCACCAAGGCCGGCTACACCGTCACCCGCAGCGCGGAGGACTCGCCGGATGCCGTCGTGCAGGGCTTCGCGCCCGAGGTGGCGTGGACGGATCTCGCCGAGGCGGCGTTCGCTCTCAAGCTCCCGGAGGACGCGGGCGGCATACCGTGGATCGCCACGAACACGGACTGGACGATCCCGCGCGAGCGCGGTGTCGCGCCCGGAAACGGCACGCTGGTGTCGGCCGTGCACACCGCCATCGGCCGCCTCGCGACCGTCGCCGGGAAGCCGGAGGCACCTATCTTCGAAGAGGCGCTCGCCCGGTTCGGCGCGCAGAAAGCGCTGTTCATCGGCGACCGTCTCGACACCGACATCATGGGCGCGTGCCGGGTCGGCATCGACTCAGTGCTCGTGCTCACCGGCATCGATCGTCCGAAGCACGTCCTTGCCGCCCCCGAGGGCTCGCGTCCCACGTACATCCTCGGCGACCTGCGTGAACTGCACCAGCCGTACCCCGAAGTCGTCGAGAAGGACGGTGTCTTCCACGTGAACGGCGCCGCGGTGCGGGTCACCGGCGCGGACGTGGAGATCGTGGCCGAATCGGACGCGCAGATCGATCTGCTGCGCGCCGGCGCCGCGGCGATCTGGGCCTCCGGCACGCCGGTCTTCGTGCTCCGGGTGCCCGAACGCCTCTATGACGATCCGTTCCACCGTCCCTGACCCTGTCGTCGTCGTGCCTCCCTCCTCCGTCCGAGGCGCCGCGTACAGTAGGAGCTGTGACTGATGAGACGACGAGCGCGCCGACCGACGGCCTGTGGAGTCGCCTGCGGTTGATCGAGGGGCAGCCTCTCGCGGCGCGGGCAGACGCCTACTCTTCGCTGCATGACGAGCTCTCGCGCCGCCTCGACAGCGGAGCCAGGGCCGATCAGCGGGACGCCTCGGGATCCCGATGACGCGACTCGACGCCGCCCTCGCCGCGCGAGGACTCGCCCGTTCGCGCAGCCATGCAGCCACTCTCATCTCCGACGGTCTCGTGAGTGTGAACGGCCGGCCGGTCGTGAAGTCGTCCACCCCGGTCGATGACGCCTCCGAGATCACGATCGCGGGTGCCGACCACTACGTCGGGCGCGCCGCCCACAAGCTCATCGCCGGCCTCGACGGCTTCGACATCCCCGCGGATGGACGTCTCGCGCTCGACATGGGTGCGTCCACCGGCGGCTTCACGCAAGTGCTCCGCGAACGGGGCGCGCGACGGGTGCTCGCCGTCGATGTCGGGCACGGTCAGCTCGCTCCGGCGATCGCAGCCGACCCCGCGGTCATCGCGGTCGAGGGCTACAACGTCCGGTACATGACGGCCGAGAACCTCGCCGACGCGACCGGGGAGCGCGAGGCTCCGGACCTGATCGTCGGCGACCTCTCCTTCATCTCGCTCGAGCTCGTGCTGCCCGCCGTCGCGGCGGTCGCCGCCCAGGCATCCGACATCCTGCTGCTGGTGAAGCCGCAGTTCGAGGTCGGAAGAACGGCGGTGCGCGGCGGACTCGTCACGGATCCTGCGACACGCGCAGACGCCGTGGCGCGCACGGTGTGGAGCGCCTGGGACACCGGCCTCGGCATGCTCGGCATCCTTCCCTCCCCGATCCTCGGCACGCACGGCAACGCCGAGTACCTTGTGCACCTCGCGCCGGGGCGGGGCAGCAATCCGACAGAATGGTTGGACAGCATCAATCGACTGGCAGGAGGACGATGAACGCGCGCATGATCCTGGTCGTCGCCCACGCCGGCCGAGTCGAGACCGTGGAAGCCGCACGTCGAGTGATCGGTGCGCTGCGCGAAGCGGGAGCTCACCCCGTCCTCGCGCCCGATGACCATGACGCCCTGGCTGCCGTCGACGACTTCTTCAGCGACGTCGGCGTGCTCGGGGCGTCCGCGGATGCGACCGAGCTGGAGCTGGCGATCGTGCTCGGTGGCGACGGGACGATCCTGCGCGCGGCTGAGCTGGTCCGCGACAGCGGCGCACCCGTGCTCGGCATCAACATGGGCCATGTCGGGTTCCTCGCCGAGATCGACCGCGACGACATGGACGACGCGGTGCGCCGGGTGATCGCCCGCGACTACGAGGTCGAGGAGCGTCTCGCGCTGTCGGTGCGGGTCAAGGATGCTGCCGGCGCCGTCGTCTACGACACCTGGGCGCTCAACGAGGCCACGGTCGAGAAGGCCAGCCGGGAGCGGATGATCGAGGTCGTGCTCGAGATCGACGGCCGCCCCCTGTCGAGCTTCGCCTGCGACGGCATGGTCATCTCGACCCCCACCGGATCGACCGCCTACAACTTCTCTGCCGGGGGACCGGTGATCTGGCCGAGCGTCGAGGCGATCGCCGTGATCCCGCTCTCGGCCCATGCGCTGTTCGCGAAGCCGCTGGTGGTCAGTCCTGACGCCGCGGTGGCCATCGAGATGCTCGAGCGCACCGACGGCTCCGGCATCCTGTGGTGCGATGGCCGACGCTCACACGATCTGCCGCCCGGCGCCCGCGTCGTCGTCCGACGGTCCTCCCGTCCGGTGCGCCTGGCGCGCCTGCACCACGCCGCCTTCACCGACCGCCTCGTGCGCAAGTTCCGGCTGCCCGTCGAGGGATGGCGCGGCCAGGAACCGGGGAAGACCTCGTGATCGAGGAGATGCGCTTGCAGGGCCTCGGCGTCATCGCCGACGCTGTCCTGCCGCTGGGCCCCGGGTTCACGGCCATCACGGGCGAGACCGGTGCGGGCAAGACCATGGTCGTCACGGGACTCGGGCTCCTGCTCGGCGCGCGGGCCGACTCGGGCGCGGTGCGCGCTGGCTCGGCGCAGGCTTCTGTCGCCGGGGTCTGGATCGTGCCGCAGACGGGCGACGTCGCCGACATCGTCACGGATGCCGGGGGCGAGCTCGAACCTGCGGGCCAGAACCGGGCTGAGCTGTACGTGTCGCGCACTCTGAGCGCCGAGGGGCGCAGCAGAGCGAGCGTCGGCGGTCGCGCGGCGCCCGCGGGCGTCCTGTCGGCTCTCGCCGAGGAGCTCGTGGTGGTGCACGGTCAGTCGGAGCAGCTCCGTCTGCGCTCGGCGGCGGCCCAGCGCGATGCGCTCGACCGCTTCGGCGGCGCACCGGTGGCGACGGCGCTCGGCACCTACGCGGCATCCTTCGCCCGCTGGCGTGCGCTCGACGCCGAGATCACCGAGATCTCCGAGAACCGCGACCGTCGCGCCGAAGAAGCGGCGCGACTGCGTGAGGCGCTCACGCTCATCGAGGCCACCGCGCCCGAGCCGGGGGAGGACCAGGAGCTCAGTGAACGCGCCGAGCGCCTGGCGAACTCGGAAGAGCTGCGACTGGCGGCGACCCTCGCGCACGGCGCGCTGTCGAGCGAGGAGGGCGAGCCGGATGCCTCGGCCCTGGTCGCCGAGGCTCGCCGACTGCTCGAACGGGTCACCGACTCCAAGCTCGCCGAGATCTCCGAGAGCCTCGCCGACATCGGCTACCGCATCGCCGACGTCGCCGGACTCCTCTCTGCCTACCTCGCCGATCTGGACGAGTCCGGACCGCATGAGCTTGCCGCGGTCGAAGAGCGCCGTGCCGCGCTCGGAACGCTGATCCGCGCGCACGGCTCGCTCGATGAGGCGCTCACGGTGTGGCAGACCGGATCCGCGCGCCTGGCCGAACTCGACGATGACGGAGAGCGCATCGAGCGGCTGGTGGCGGAGCGCGACGTCGTGCGTGCCGAACTCGACGAGCACGCGGCGGCTTTGACCGCCGAACGGACGTCCGCGGCTGCCCGCCTCGGCGCGGCCGTCAGCGAAGAACTTCACGCTCTCGCGATGCCCGATGCCCGTCTCGAGGTCGCGGTCACTCCGGGCACGGAGAGCGCTCACGGCCGCGACGATGTCGCCATTCTGCTCGCTCCGCATCCGGGCGCCGAACCGCGCTCCGTCGGGAAGGGCGCATCCGGCGGCGAACTCTCCCGGGTGATGCTGGCGATCGAGGTCGTCATCGCGGGAACCGATCCCGTGCCGACGTTCGTGTTCGACGAGGTCGACGCCGGCATCGGCGGCGCCGCCGCGATCGAAGTCGGTCGGCGACTCGCCCGACTCGCCGAGAAGTCGCAGGTCATCGCCGTCACGCACCTCGCGCAGGTCGCCGCCTTCGCGGGCAACCATCTGTCCGTCGTGAAGTCCAATGACGGCGCGGTCACCGCCTCCAGCGTGCGGGCGCCTGGAGGGTTCGGAGCGAGAGGCCGAGATGGCCCGACTGCTGTCGGGACTCGCGGATTCGGATGCTGCGCTCACCCACGCCCGAGAACTTCTCAGCCTCGGCACCTCCGACGCCTGATAGGATCGAAGCCCGTGATGAACTCTTCTTCCGCGGGGCCCCAGAACGACACGACCAAGCACATTTTTGTGACAGGTGGTGTCGTTTCGTCTTTGGGTAAGGGCCTCACGGCGGCCAGCCTGGGCAACCTCCTCACCGCTCGCGGACTCCGCGTCGTGATGCAGAAGCTCGACCCGTACCTGAACGTCGATCCCGGCACGATGAACCCGTTCCAGCACGGCGAGGTGTTCGTCACGGACGACGGCGCCGAGACCGACCTCGACATCGGTCACTACGAGCGGTTCCTCGACATCAACCTGTCGCAGGCCGCCAACGTCACCACCGGTCAGATCTACTCGCAGGTCATCGCCCGCGAACGGCGCGGCGAGTACCTCGGCGACACCGTGCAGGTCATCCCGCACATCACCGACGAGATCAAGCGCCGGATGCGCCTGCAGGCCAACGAGGACCCGCGACCCGACGTGATCATCACCGAGGTCGGCGGCACCGTGGGTGACATCGAGTCCCAGCCGTTCCTCGAGGCCGCCCGTCAGCTCCGTCACGAGCTCGGCCGCGACAGCGTCTTCTTCGTGCACGTGTCGCTGGTGCCCTTCATGGGCGCCTCCGGGGAGCAGAAGACCAAGCCCACCCAGCACTCGGTCGCAGCCCTCCGCCAGGTCGGCATCCAGCCGGATGCGCTGGTGCTCCGCAGCGACCGTCCGGTGAGCGCGAGCAATCGCAACAAGATCGCCCTGATGTGCGATGTCGAGGTCGAGGGCGTCATCAACACCGTCGATCTGCCGAGCATCTACGACATCCCGTCGACGCTCAACGATCAGGGGCTGGACTCCTACATCGTGCGCCGCCTCGGCCTCGACCAGAAGGCCGCGGACGAGGTCGACTGGACCCGCTGGAGCAAGGTGCTGCACGCCGTGCACAACCCCAAGCACGAGGTCACGATCGGACTCGTCGGCAAGTACATCGATCTCCCCGACGCCTACCTGTCGGTGACCGAGGCCCTCAAGGCCGGTGGCTTCGCGCAGGAGACCAAGGTCAACATCCGCTGGATCCCGTCCGACCTCTGCGAGACGCCGGAAGGCGCGCAGGAGCAGCTCGCCGAGCTCGACGGCATCTGCGTGCCCGGCGGCTTCGGCATCCGCGGCATCGAGGGCAAGCTCGGCGCGCTGAAGTTCGCGCGCGAGCAGGGCATCCCGACGCTGGGGCTCTGCCTCGGCCTGCAGTGCATGGTGATCGAGTACGCGCGCGACATGGCCGGCATCGCCGGAGCCTCGTCGAGCGAGTTCGACCCGGAGACCTCCGAGCCGGTGATCGCGACCATGGCGGAGCAGATCGAGATCCTCGACGGCGGCGACCTGGGCGGCACCATGCGACTCGGTCTGTACCAGGCCGCTCTCGCGGAGGGATCCCTCGCTCGCGAGCTCTACGGCACGCCGGAGGCATCCGAGCGCCACCGCCACCGCTACGAGGTCAACAACGCCTACCGCGATCGTCTGTCCGAGGCCGGCCTGGTCTTCTCCGGCCTGAACCCGGAGCTCGACCTCGTCGAGTACGTCGAGCTGCCGCGCGACGTGCACCCGTACTACATCGCCACCCAGGCGCACCCCGAGCTGCGCTCGCGTCCCACCGCCCCGCACCCGCTGTTCCGTGGACTCGTCGGCGCAGCGATCGAGCGTCACCGCGCCAGCGAGCTGTTCGACGTCAGCGCCGATGACTGACCAGGCGATGACTGACGGGCCGTCGACTGACGCGTTCGCAGAACTCCGCGACGAGTCGTTCGAGCCGGAGATCCTCCGGAGCGACCTGGCGTACGAGGGCGCGGTCTGGAACGTCCGCGACGACCGCGTGCGGTACGGCGACGGCGAGATCCGGCGGCAGTACGTCGCGCACACCGGCGCGGTCGCGATCCTCGCCCTCGACGACCAGGAGCGCGTGCTGCTGATCCAGCAATACCGGCATCCGATCCGTCACCGCGACTGGGAGCTGCCGGCGGGCCTTCTCGACGTCGAAGGCGAGGAGCCGCTCGAGGCGGCCCGACGCGAGCTCGCCGAGGAAGCGGACCTGGTCGCCGCGCACTGGGAGCCCCTGGTGTCGTCGTGGACCACGCCCGGCGGCAACGACGAGCTCATCCACGTCTTCCTGGCCACCGGCATCTCGACGACCGATACCGCCCACGACCGCGAGGACGAGGAGGCCGACATCCGCGTCGAGTGGGTCCCGCTCACCGCCGCCGTCGACGCGGTGCTCGCCGGACGGATGCGCAACGGCATCCTCTCGATCGGGGTGCTGGCGGCGTCGCAGAGGCTGCGCGACCGGAGCTGACGATGCTGCTGCAGCGCGCGCTCGACGCCTACCTGCGTCACGTCACGGTCGAGCGCGGCCTCAGCGAGCACACGATCGGCGCGTACCGGCGAGATCTGGGCGGCTACCTGGATTGGTTGACCGCCGAGGGGATCGTGGAGTCCGGGGAGGTGACCCCGGCCGTGATCGGACGGTTCTTCGCGGAGCGGGCCACGGCCGATCCGCCGCCCGCGTCGTCGAGTCTCGCCCGCCTGCAGTCCTCGGTGCGGGGCTGGCACCGGTTCCTCGCCCGCGAGGGCATCGAGGTCGACGACCCGAGCGGTCGGCTGCGTCCGCCCAAGGCGGCGCGCCGGCTTCCGAAGGCCCTGACGATCGACCAGGTGGAGCGGCTGCTCTCCGCGCCGTCGGCAGAAGAGCCCATCGGCATCCGCGACCGCGCACTGCTGGAGCTGCTCTACGCCACCGGCGCCCGCGTCTCCGAGGCGATCGGGCTCGACGTCGACGACCTCGCTCACGGCGACGTGCTGCGGCTGATCGGCAAGGGGTCCAAGGAGCGGATCGTGCCGATCGGCTCGTACGCCCGGGACGCGGTGGACGCGTACCTGACGAGGGTGCGTCCGGGGCTCGCGGCCAAGGGTCGAGCATCCGCGCGTCTGTTCCTCGGAGCCAGGGGAGCACCGCTCTCGCGGCAGAGCGCCTGGCTCGTCATCCGCGCCGCCGCCGAGGGCGCCCAGATCACCTCCGAGGTGTCTCCGCACACCCTGCGGCACTCATTCGCCACGCATCTGCTCCAGGGCGGGGCCGATGTGCGCGTCGTGCAGGAGCTGCTCGGGCATGCATCCGTCGCGACGACCCAGATCTACACGCATGTCTCCGTCGACGCGCTGCGCGACATCTACGCGACCTCGCATCCGCGCGCCCGCTGAACGACCGGGAGCCGGGCGGCTAGAATCGACCGAGCACGAAGGAGCAGGAGAACCGGTGGCTGAGAAAACGGCGAAGTCCAGGGCGAAGGCAGAGACGGCCGACGAGACCCCCATGGGACCCACCGGCCGCCCGTATCACGGGTTCGCGATCCCCGAGCCGCTGAAGTCCCACGGTCCCGCCCGCATCATCGCCCTCTGCAACCAGAAGGGCGGCGTCGGCAAGACGACGACCACCATCAACCTCGCCGCGGCTCTCGCCGAATACGGTCGCAAGGTGCTCGCGGTCGACTTCGATCCGCAGGGCGCACTCTCCGCGGGGCTCGGTATCCAGACGCACGACGTGCCGACGATCTACGACCTCCTGCTCGACACCAAGCGCAACGCGCACGACGCGATCGTGTCGTCCGGCGTCGAGGGTCTCGATGTGATGCCGGCCAACATCGACCTGTCGGCGGCCGAGGTGCACCTGGTCAACGAGGTCGCCCGTGAGACGATCCTCGCCCGCGTGCTGCGCCAGGTGGCGGGGGAGTACGACGTCATCCTGATCGACTGCCAGCCGTCGCTCGGTCTGCTCACGGTCAACGCGCTCACCGCGGCGCACGGTGTGATCATCCCGCTCGAGTGCGAGTTCTTCGCTCTGCGCGGCGTGGCGCTGCTGATCGAGACCATCGACAAGGTCCGCGACCGCCTCAACCCCTCGATCACGATGGATGGTCTGCTCGCGACCATGTACGACTCGCGCACGCTGCACTCCCGCGAGGTGCTCGAGCGCGTGGTCGAGACGTTCGGCGACGACGTGTTGGAGACCGTGATCGGCCGTACCGTGAAGTTCCCGGACGCCTCGGTCTCGGGCGTGCCCATCACCGAGTTCGCGCCGGAGCACGCCGCCGCCCAGGCCTACCTGCGGCTGGCGCGGGAACTGGTCGCCCGTGGCGCCGTCGCCTGACGAGAACCTCGACGTCGGGGTTCCCGAGCCTGTCGAAGGGCCGGACGAGAGCGCGGGCTTCCGCGTCTCCCTGTCGAACTTCGACGGCCCGTTCGACCTGCTGCTGAACCTCATCTCGAAGCACGAGATGGACATCACCGAGGTGTCGCTGAGCGCGGTCACCAATGAGTTCATCGCCTATCTGGGTCAGCTCGACGACGATGA
This sequence comes from Microbacterium sp. W4I20, assembly GCF_030816505.1. Lineage (NCBI taxonomy): Bacteria > Bacillati > Actinomycetota > Actinomycetes > Micrococcales > Microbacteriaceae > Microbacterium > Microbacterium sp. W4I20. Next base: position 16,498 of record NZ_JAUSYB010000001.1, read on the forward strand.
AGAGCTCGAGCAGGCCTCCGAGTTCCTGGTCGTGGCGGCCACCCTTCTCGACATGAAGGTCGCCGGCCTTCTGCCGCAGGGCGAGCTGGTGGATGCCGAGGCGGTGGCGCTGCTCGAGGCGCGCGACCTGCTGTTCGCGCGGTTGCTGCAATACCGCGCCTTCAAAGAGGTGTCGATCTGGTTCGCACGCTGCCTCCAGCGCGAGGACCGACGGCATGTGCGTGCGGTCCGCCTCGATGAGAAGCACCGCAAGCAGACACCCGAGCTCGTATGGACGCTCACCGTCGACGACTTCGCGGCCCTCGCACTCCTCGCCTTCACACCGAAGGAGATCCCGCACGTCGGGCTCGACCACCTGCACGCGCCGCTGGTCAGCATCCGGGAACAGGCGGCGATCGTCGTCACGCTGCTGCGGGGAACCGAGTCCGTGAGCTTCCGCGAGCTGGTCGCGGGGGTGACGGAGCCGGGGATCGTGGTCGCCCGCTTCATCTCGGTGCTCGAGCTCTATCGCCACGCGGCGCTGTCCTTCGAACAACTGGAACCGCTCGGCGAGCTCACGCTCCGCTGGGCCGCTGATACCTGGTCGGACGAGACGCTGGCCACACTGGGAGCCGACTATGACAAATGACCCTCAGACAGCTCCCGAGATCGAGGGCGACGAGCCCGCGGTCGAGCGCACCGTCGAGCCGACGACGCCGCTCACCGAGCGCCTCGAGGCGATCCTGCTGATCGTCGACGAACCCATCGGACTGATGGCGCTGGCCGCTGCCGTCGGCTCGCCGGTGCCTGCCGTGCGGCAGTCGCTGGAGACCCTCGTGGACGACTACGACGGCCGAGGCCAGGGTCCGCGCCGCGGCTTCGAGCTGCGTGAGGTCGGCGGAGGGTGGCGCCTGTACGTGCGCGAGGACCACGACGACCTCGTCGCCGAGTTCATCGGCGGGCAGGCACCGGCGCGATTGTCGCAGGCGGCGCTCGAGACGCTCGCGGTCATCGCCTACAAGCAGCCGGTGACCCGCAGCCAGGTCGCCTCCATCCGCGCCGTGAACGTCGATTCCGTGGTGCGCACGCTCCTCGCGCGCGGGCTCATCACCGAGCTGTTCGCCGACTCCGAGACCGGCGCCATCAACTACGGCACGTCTGACGCGCTGCTGCAGCACCTGGGCATCAACTCGCTCGACGAGCTGCCCCCGATCTCTCCGCTGCTCGACGACGGTGCAGACGGCTTCGACGAAGGAGTCATCCGATGACTGAAGTCTCTCCGTCCACTCGTTCGGCGACCCGGGCTGCGGATATCCATTTCGATGAAGGAGTTATCCGATGACTGATTTCCCGGCCCAGGAGGGCGCTTCCTCTCCCGACCTGCCCGACGGCGTGCGCCTGCAGAAGGTGCTGGCTGCGGCGGGCGTCGCTTCGCGGCGCGTCGTCGAGAACTACATCACCGAGGGACGTATCCGCGTCAACGGCGAGGTCGTCACCGAGCAGGGCCGGCGCATCGACCCCGAGCACGACTTGGTCGACGTCGACGGCACGGCCATCCAGCTCGACGTCTCCAAGCGCTACGTGATGCTCAACAAGCCCACCGGTGTCGTCAGCAGCATGAAGGACGAGAACGGCAGACCGGACCTCCGTCGCTTCACCGCGGACTACGAGGAGCGCCTGTACAACGTCGGCCGATTGGATGCCGAGACGAGCGGTCTGCTGATCCTCACGAACGACGGCGACCTGGCCCACGTGCTTGCCCACCCCTCTTTCGGGGTCACGAAGGTGTACATCGCCAAGGTCGAGGGAACGGTCACGGCGCAGACGATCGCGAAGCTCACGAAGGGGATCGAGCTCGAAGACGGCCCGATCGCCGCCGACAAGGCGCGCCTGCTGGACACCTCTCGTGGGTCGAGCCTGGTGGAGCTGACCCTGCACTCCGGGCGCAATCGAATCGTGCGACGGATGCTCGCGGCGGTCGATCACCCGGTCACGGAACTCGTGCGACGCCAGTTCGGTCCTCTCCACCTGGGAACCCTCCCGGCGGGGAAGACGCGGGAACTGAGTAAAATCGAACTCGGCGCGCTTTTGACCTTGTCGCGCAGTGATTCCGGTGTCGCCGAGGCGCCAGGCGAGCAGCAGGAGAACGAGTGACCGATACGACGAGTGCGCCCACGGTGCGGAAGGCCGGTGCTGTCGCGCCCCGCCTCTCCGGCACCGTCCGCATCGTCGGCGCCGGTCTGCTCGGTGCGAGCGTCGGGCATGCCCTCCGAACGAAGGGGATCGACGTCGTCCTCACCGACGCGTCGCCCGCACAGCTGCGCCTCGCCGTCGACTACGGCGCCGGCCGGCTCGCCGATGACGCGGATGCCCCGACGCTGATCGTCGTGGCTGTGCCGCCGGACGTCACGGCCGACGTCATCGAGGCCGAGCTCGCGCGCTACCCGGACGCCGTTGTCACGGATGTCGCCAGCGTCAAGCTCGAGCCTTTCCGAACCCTCCAGGCCCGCGGAGTCGACCTCACGCGCTACATCGGCTCGCATCCGCTGGCCGGCCGAGAGCGCGGCGGAGCGATCTCCGCCCGCGCCGATCTGTTCATCGGCCGCCCCTGGGTGGTCTGCCGCGACGAGGACACGAAGGCCTCCGACCTCGCGCTCGTCGAGGCGCTCGCGCTGGACGTCGGCGCGATGCCGCTGGAGATGACGCCGGAGGAGCACGACCGCTCGGTCGCCCTCACCTCGCACGTGCCGCAGGTCGTGGCCAGCCTGCTCGCTGCGCGGCTCGCCGGGGCTGAGGAGGGCGCTCTGCGCCTCGCTGGCCAGGGCGTGCGCGACACGACGCGCATCGCGGCATCCGCTCCCGAATTGTGGGTGCAGATCCTCGGTGCGAACGCCGGGCCGGTCGTCGAGATCCTCGACGCGCTTGCCGCCGACCTCGGAGAGATCTCCGACGCGCTGCGCGAGCCCGGAGCGCCGGGTGCGCGCCGCGTCGTCGCCGAGACGATCCGTCAGGGCAACGACGGTGTCGAGCGGCTTCCGGGCAAGCACGGGCAGAACCGGCGCTTCGAGTCCCTCGTGGTGATGATCGACGACACCGCCGGTCAGCTCGGGCGCCTCTTCGGAGAGCTCGGCGAACTCGGCGTGAACGTCGAAGATCTGCGGTTGGAGCACTCGCCGGGCGCACAGTTCGGTCTCGCCGAGATCAGCGTCGAGCCGGCGGCTCTGCACGGCGCGATCGCAGGACTTCAGGAACGCGGATGGCGGATTGCAGGGAACACGAATGACTGACACCTCCCTCTCGTCCACGGACGCCACCAAGTTCATCGCGATCGACGGTCCTGCCGGTTCCGGAAAGTCCAGCGTGTCGAAGGCTGTCGCCCGTCGGCTCGGCCTCGGCTACCTCGACACCGGTTCGGCGTACCGCGCCCTCGCGTGGCACGTGCTCGACCGTGGGGCCGACACGGCGGATGCCGATGCCGTGCTCGCCGCAGCATCCGAATTCCCCGTCGTGCTCGGACTCGATCCCGACGACCGCACCGTGCGCGTCGGCGACCTGGAGGTGACCGACGCGATCCGCGATCCGCGGGTCTCCGGAGCGGTGAGCGGTGTGGCCCGGGTGCCCGCCGTGCGTGCACAGGTGAACGAGCTGTTCCGCGCGCTCGTCTCCGATGCTCCGTACTCGGCCGTCGTCGTCGAAGGGCGCGACATCACGACCGTCGTGGCTCCCGATGCGCCGGTCCGCATCCTCTTGACCGCCGCGCCCGAGGTGCGCGCGGCACGTCGAGCCGGCGAACTCGCCGGTGAGAACGCGGATGCCGTCGCCGCGGCGTTGCACAAGCGTGACGCCTCCGACAGCGCCGTCGTCGACTTCCTCAACGCCGCAGACGGCGTCGAGGTCGTCGACTCGACGGACCTTGACTTTTCCCAGACCATCGACGCCGTTCTCTCGGTGATCGAGCAACACCGAGGAGCACACAGTGGCTGACGACGAATACGAAGGCGGCCCCGACCAGCTCGCCGAGAAGATGGACCAGATCGACGAGGAGCTCGCCGAGCAGCGCGCGGAGACGCTGCGCGCCGGCCTCGCCGACTACGACCTGGACGATGAGGATGCAGCGCTGCTCGCCGGTATCACGCAGGGCGAGGACGGCATCCTGTTCACCCCGGCGCTGCCGGTGGTGGCGATCGTCGGACGGCCGAACGTGGGCAAGTCCGCGCTCGTCAACCGCATCCTCGGCCGCCGCGAGGCTGTCGTGGAGGACACCCCCGGTGTGACCCGCGACCGCGTGACGTACAAGGCCGAGTGGGCCGACCGCCGCTTCTCGCTGGTGGACACCGGCGGCTGGGAGCCCGACGCCCGCGGCATCGACCGCTCGGTCGCCATGCAGGCGGAGGTCGCGATCGACCTGGCCGACATGGTCCTCTTCGTGGTCGACGCGATGGTCGGCGCCACGTCGACAGACGAGCACGTCGTGAAGCTGCTCCGCAAGAGCGGCAAGCCCGTCTTCCTCGTCGCGAACAAGATCGATGACACGCGTCAGGAGCCGGAAGCGGCGGCGCTGTGGAACCTGGGTCTCGGCGAGCCGTACCCCGTCTCGGCCATCCACGGCCGCGGTGTCGCGGATCTGCTGGACGCGGTCCTGAAGAAGTTGCCGGAGGTCTCGGCCGTCGCGAAGCAGGAGTTCGGCGGACCGCGCCGGGTCGCGATCCTCGGCCGTCCGAACGTCGGCAAGTCGTCGCTGCTGAACAAGGCGGCGGGCGAAGAGCGCGTTGTCGTGAACGAGCTCGCCGGTACGACCCGCGACCCGGTGGACGAGGTGGTGGAGCTCGGCGGGAAGATGTGGCGCCTGGTCGACACCGCCGGCATCCGTCGTCGCGTGCACATGGCGCAGGGGGCGGACTTCTACGCGTCGCTCCGTACCTCTGCCGCGCTGGAGAAGGCGGAGGTCGCTGTCGTCGTGCTCGACGTGTCGGAGACGATCAGCGAGCAGGACGTGCGGATCATCGACCTCGTGCTGGAGTCGGGCCGGTCGCTCGTGCTCGCGTTCAACAAGTGGGATCGCCTGAACGACGACGACCTGGAGAACCAGGACCGACGCCGCTACCTCGAGCGTGAGATCGAACAGGACCTCGCGCACGTGGCGTGGGCGCCGCGCGTGAACATCTCGGCGAAGACCGGTCGTCACCTCGACAAGCTGGTTCCGGCGCTGGAGACGGCGCTCGAGAACTGGGATCGCCGTATCCCGACGGGCAAGTTCAACGCGTTCCTCGCCGAGCTCGTGGCCGAGCACCCGCACCCGCTGCGCGGTGGCAAGCAGCCGCGCATCCTGTTCGGCACGCAGGCGTCGACGCGTCCGCCGACGTTCGTGCTGTTCACGACCGGATTCCTCGACCCCGGCTACCGCCGCTTCATTCAGCGTCGTCTGCGGGAGCTGTACTCGTTCGAGGGAACGCCGATCGTCGTGAATATGCGCGTGCGTGAGAAGCGCCAGCGCTGACCTGTTCCCGCCTGTGTCGCGGTGTGGTGCCGATAGCCGGATGCTGTGAAAGGCTGAAGGGGTGACTGTCGTACCTCCTGCTGCCGGTGAGCCGCGTCGCCCCGAGGGTCCGCGGAACCCGGGCGATGCCTGGGTGGTCGCCGAGTCGGGGGAGAAGTACTGGGGGCGTTTCGGCGCCGCGGGACTTCTCGCCTTCGACCCCGCGCGCGGCATCCTGCTGCAGCATCGCGTGTCATGGAGTCACTTCGGTGGCACGTGGGGGCTGCCGGGCGGCGCTCTGCACGAGGGCGAGACGGCGATCGTCGGTGCGATCCGCGAGGCGCAGGAAGAAGCGGGCGTGCCCGATGGCGCGGTGCGCGCGCGGTTCATCAGCGTGCTCGATCTCGGGATCTGGGCGTACACGACAGTGGTCGCCGATGTGGTCAGACCGTTCGACCCGGTGATCAGCGACCCGGAGAGCGTTGCGCTCGGATGGGTGCCGGTCGACGAGGTCGCGGCACTTCCGCTGCACCCCGGGTTCGGGGCGGCGTGGCCGGCGCTGCGCGCGCAGCTCGAGGTGTTCCCGGCTGTCGTGGTCGATGCGGCGAATGTGGTCGGCTCGGTGCCGGACGGGTGGTGGAAAGATCGTGCCGGAGCAGCCTCTCGACTACGCGGGCGTCTCGAGGGTCTTGCTGTGCCGGGGACGGATCTGGGCGTCGACGGGGACCTGTGGTTCCCCGAGGTGTCGATGGTGGTCGAGGGCCAGGCGCGAGGTCTCAATACAGGCGGCGATTCGGCTTCCGTGTCGGTGATCAAGGCGGATGCTGCCGGCGATGACGCGATCGTGACCGAGGTCGAGCGTCAGGTTGCGGCCGGACGGACGGTCGTGGCGGTGACGAGCGATCGGGCGCTGCGCGAGCGTGTCGAGCGTGCAGGTGCTGCGCGTGTGCAGTCGGCGGGGTGGCTCGTCGATCTGCTGGCCCGGGCCGAACGCGCGAGCGGCTGACTCGAGCGGGTGACCCGAGCGGCGCGAACAGCTGACGCAGACGCACGGGTGACTCGCACGAACGGCTGACGTTCTCGTCAGGCGAACATCACTCGCCGTGGTGGCTGGTCGGTGTAGGTGCGGCCCAGGGGGCTGTGCCAGGTGATGGTGCCGTCTTGTCGTTGTTGTGCCGTCCACCGGTACGGTTCGGGGATGTCGGGGTGTTTCAGGGTGTGGTGGGAGCGGCAGAGGTGGCTGAGGTTGTCGAGCCGGGTTCTGCCGCCTTTCGCGTGATCATGGGTGTGGTCGATGTCGCACCGGTGGACGGGCATGCGGCAGCCGGGGAAGCGGCAGTGCTGGTCGCGGGCGCGGAGGAACCGGCGCATCCCCTCGGTCGGCGTGTAGGTGTCGGTGTGGGTGATCATGCCGGTGCCGTTGAGGAACAGGCGGCTCCAGCCGGTGTTTCGTCCGGCGAGGTCGCGGGCGATGTCGGGGTGGAGGGGGCCGTGGCCGTCGAGCTCCGCGGGGCGCTCATCCGCGCCGGCGAGGGTGGACGCTGCGACGGTGACCTGGATGCGTCCCTGGATGTTGTCGAGGCCGTCGCCGTGGACCGCGCTCGGGTCGGCGGCGAGGAGCAGGTCGGCGAAGATATCGGCCTTCACCTGATCCTTCGTGCGGGTGTCTGCGGGGATGTGGATCACATCGGGGTCGGTCGTGAACGTTCCGTCGCCGAAGATCGCGTCGGCATAGGGGTCGAACGCGTAGGGGTCGAAGGCGGGGTCGGCGAACGCCGGGTCGTCGAGGGCGAAGTCTTCGGGGAACAGGGAGTCGCCGGACTCGTCGGCCGTCCACGGGTCGAGGACGGGCTCGCGGTCGTCGCGGGTGTCGATGACCTGGCGTGCCATCTGATCGAGCCGGTCGGCGATCGCGTTCGCCATCCACTCGGGCAGCACCGCGGTCAGGATCGCGAGACCGTCATCCACCGACCGCACCTTCACGCACCGCTCGTCCGCCGCGCGGCGGTGCCGGTCGGTGACCGTCTCACCCACCAGGGCCGCGGCGACCTGCTTCGCGTGCGCGCTCGTGCGGGCCGCGGTCTCCCGCTCCGCGAAGAGCAGTACCGCGGTCTCGTAGAGACCCATCACCGCAGCATCCGCCTTCTTGTTACGGATCGCTTCGGACACGATCGCACTGGCGCGGGCGATCTCCCGCATATGCGCGGCACTGATCCCGCCTTTCGCGAACGCCGCCCGCACCGACGGCAACTCCGTGCTCAACGAACGCGCATCCGAGAACGCATACTCGATCGACCCCTTCGGCATACGACCCGCCGCAGAGAACTCCGCGACCATCGACCGATAGATCGCATCGCGGTGATACGGACTCTCAGCGACGTCGGAATCATGGATCGCGATCTGTCGCACCAGGAGCTCCGTCGCCTCCGCCTCGAGCACCGCGATCCGCCGCCTCGCCTCCACCCACGAGTCGAGCACACGGCGACGCTCCTCAAGATCGAGGGAGAGATCGGTCGGCTTGTCCATACTCCAAGATTAGAACAAAGCTTCGAATCAAGCAATATTCTAGTCGGGGGGAAACTCGACCCGTCCGCGGAGCTTGTCGATGTCGCGGCGCTCCCGTTTGGTGGGTCGTCCTGCGCCGCGATCGCGAAGCCCGAGAGCTGCCTGAGGCTCGCGAGCCGGCGTCCGATCCTCGAATGCGAGCGCGGCGACCGGGGCTCCGACGCGCTTCACCAGGATCTGCCGCACGCCCAGAATCCGGTCGAAGCCGGAGATCCGGATCCTGATTTCGTCGCCGACCTTGATCGACTGGGCGGCCTTCACCTTGTCGCCGTTGACTCGTACATGCCCCGCACGGCATGCGGTCGTTGCCGCCGAGCGCGTCTTGAACGCGCGAACCGCCCACAGCCAGCTGTCGACACGTGCAGCATCCGGCATCAGGTGGTCCTCTTCCTCAGAGAGATCAGGGCACCCGCGACGATCAGGCCCTGACCGATCGTATAGGCGAGCATGATCGCCGGGTTGCTCCACGGGGGGAGGGAGTCGGGGAGGAACAGTCGAAATGCGAGGAGCGTGTCGCTGGCCAGGAAAAACGCCCCGCCGACGGCGATGACCCGGTGGCACCGCGCCGAGAACGCTGCCGTTCCCCCGAGAACGAGCCCGTAGATGGCGACCGCGATGAGCAGTCCACCGGTGTGCGGGCCGAGTACCGCGAGCATCGCCACCCACCACGCCGCATACATGAGTGCCCACCACGGCATCCGTCGGCGAGGGAGGAATCGCACGAACAAAGCGATATATGCCAGATGTGCGATGCCGAAGAAGAGAAGCATGAGGGGGAGTTCCGGGGCTGCGGGGAAGAAGGCGCCGACGCCGTCTCCGAGCCAGGAGAACAAGAGTGCGGTCACGAGCAACACGGTCGCGAACGGCGGGCGAAACCGACGAGCCGAAATCACCACGGGGATGGCGAGGAGCGGCATCAGCAGCAGCTTGGTCGTGCCGGCGACAGGGCTGTCCACCCCGAGCAGGATGACATGGAGCGCGGACACCGCGATGTAGGGCAGAAAGGCCCACACGATCGTCGGGGGAAGTGCGCGGCGCTGCATCCCTTCATCGTAGGCGCGGGAATCGTTCACGCCGCCCGATCAGGACTCGACGGTGACCTGCTCGATGTCACCGTTCGCGCCGAGGTGCACCGCCGGCCAATAGCCATTGGGGAAGTGCTGTCCGCAGCGGTCGGTGAAGTGCAGGATGACGGTGCCGTCGGAGGCCGCTTCGATCGTCTCGAGCGCAAGGTCGGATGCTGCCTCCTCGAGTTCGTGCGGTTCAGGTTCGCCGTTGCTGAACTTCGTGACGACGGCATCCGATGCGATCCGGCCGAGAGAGGCGAGATCGGCGACCGTGGCGCGCAACCGGGGGAGGAGTGGCGTGACCTCGTCGGCGCTCGTGCCCTCCACCATGAGGTCGAGTTCGGCGCCGTCGACGGTCACCGTGCCGGCGAACCAGTCGTGCGTGAGGATCTCTCCGTCCGTCAGCTCGGTGGTCGCCCGGGTGAGGGTGCCGAGTTCCGGGTCTTCGATGGTCGGCTGCTCGTCGCTCATGTCTTCACGCTAGCGTCCGGTCAGGGTGCGAGGTGTCGCCCGTCGGGCTCAAGGTGTTCGCGAAGGATGCGGATCGCTTTCGGCCCGACGCCGTGGATCGCGAGCAGCTCCTTCGCGGAGCGGCCGTCGAACTGCTCGAGGCGTGTGAGGCCGTGCAGGGCCAGTTCGCGGCGAGCCACCTTGCCCATCTCGGCGGGGAGGTCGCTCTCGTCGGTCACGGGTTCAGCTCCATTGTGACGAGGATGCGGCCCGGCTTGAGTTCGGCAGCTTTCGCGAACCCCGCGGAGAGGAACATGCTGACCATGCCGTGATACAGGTCGTTGGCGTGCTGCTTCTTGCCGGCCGTATCGACGGCATAACCCTCGATCAGTCGCGCTCCGGACTTCCGGGCATAGTCGACCGCAGCGCGCAGCAGCTCGCCGTTGAGTCCCTTCCCGCGGTGCTCGCGACGCACGACGAAGCACGTCACCGCCCAGACCGATTCGTCGTCGAAAGGCTCCTCCGTCGCGGCCGTGATCATGCGCGTGTGCGCGAGCCGTGCCTGCCTGGTGCGGGGACCGATCCGGATCCAGCCCGCTGCCTCACCGTCGACGTAGGCGATGATCCCGGGCGGAGGTCCCTCGTCGATCTCGGACCGCAGCATCTCGGTGCGCTGCGGAGTGGTCGTCTCGTTCCAGTCCTTGTTGCGCAGGAGGGGCCAGATGCACTGACAGCTGGCTCCGTCGCCGCCGCCCGTGAGTGCGTGCTGAACATCGTCCCAACGGGCGGTCGTCGCCACCTCGGTCGTGATCGTCGGCATGCACGCGACGCTACGCCGAGCGTCCGACACCCGCAACGGACCGGTTCGCGGAGGGCCGCCGGGTCAGGCTAAGATAGTGGAGTTGCCCGCGCGTAAGTGCGGAACAACGGGCTGTGGCGCAGCTTGGTAGCGCACTTGACTGGGGGTCAAGGGGTCGCAGGTTCAAATCCTGTCAGCCCGACCGAGAAGGGCCCGGAAACTCGCAAGAGTCTCCGGGCCTTCTGCATGTCCGAGTGAGAGCGACCCGCCATGCGCCAGGGCTTTGCGCCCATGGATCAGACCTCACCCGCGGCCCCGGTGCATAGTGGTGTCATGGACGAAGACCGCAAACTCAGACGACAGCAGGTGCTCATGCTCGTGGTCGGAGGGGTGTCGCTCGCGGTCGTTCTGATCGTCGGTATCGATCTCGTCGTCAACGGCGGAAGCGGCGGCCGTTGGTGGACGGTGATCGGATCAAGCCTCACGGCCACCGCGATGGTTCTCGGATGGTTCAACCTCCGCTCCGTGCGCCAAAAGCTCCGGGACGCGAACGACGCGCGACCAACCGAAACGCTCTAGCCGACGCCCACCTCACCCCGCGTCAATCGCCTCCCGCAGCCTCCCCGCCGCCAACCCCAGCGCCCACTCGGCCACATCCGCGACCACGCGCGTGTGAGCTGGATGCTCGATCGCGACCGACGAGTTCACGTACGACCCGCCGCCGTCGAGCGCGATGAGGATGCGGATGCAGGCGGCCTCGGCATCCGCTCCGGGGAAGTCGCCGGAGGCTATGCCGTCCTCGAGGATCGCAGTGAGCTGCTCGCGGTCCAGGGCGTCCTGCACCTGCAGTTCGGCGTCGAGCGTCGGGCTGAAGCGCGACAGGTGCCGGGCGTTCAGCCAGAGTCGCGCCAGCGGCAGCGAGCGGCCGCGCTCGACGTGTCCGACGAACCGGGCCAGGCGCTGCAGGGGAGTGCCGCCCTTCGCGAAGAACTGCTCCCGTTCGAGCACGGCGGCGCGCGCGAACGCCGCGACCACGAGGTCCTCCGCCACGGGGAAATAGTGGGTGATCAGCCCGGGACGAACGCCGAGCCGAGCAGCGACAGCCCGCAGCGTGATGCGCTCGAGGCCCTCTTCGATGGCGATCGCGGCGGCGCCGGCGAGGATCTCCTCCCGCCGCTCCTCGGGCAGTTTCCGAGTACGCGGCGGAGCTGTCTGAGAAGAAGTGCTTGACGTCACCCCACCGATGCTATTGAATAAGTGACCAATAGTCTATTGGGCATGTGACCAATAACACGGCGACTGATAGCAATGACGCTCCTCCCGAAAGGAACTCCATGACCCAGCATCCGACCGTCGACGCGGAATCGCTCGACGCCGCGACGCGTCCCGAGACCCGCGGCATCGAGCTGATCGACGATGCGGAACGCCACGGCCGAGCTCGCGACCTCTTCCTGATCTGGGCGGCCCCCAGCGTCAGCATCCTCAATCTCACGATCGGGGCCTCGCTGATCCTCCTCGGTCTCGAGATCTGGCAGGCGATCGCGACGATCATCGCCGCCTCGCTGCTGTGGGTGCTCCCGGGCATCATCGCGGGGAGCGGACCGGCCTCGGGCACCTCCGGCTCGGTCGTGACGCGGGCGATGTACGGCGTGCTCGGCAACCGGCTGTTCGTCGCCGTCGTCGGCTGGTTCATCGGCGCCGTGTTCCTCTCGCTGACCTGGCTCGCGTCGTCGTTCCTCGGCGCTGATCTGCTGCGGCGGGCGGGCATCAACGACCCGATCTGGGTGCCGATCGGCGTCACGATCGTCGTGGCGGCCGTCACGATCATCGTCGCCATCTTCGGCCACGGACTCATTTTGCGCGCATACCCGTACATGGCCGCCGCGCTCTTCGTGATCTTCCTGGCGGTGGCCGGATTCATCCTGCCGACCGTCGACTGGCAGTACGCGGCACCGGAGCCGCTGACCGGCCCCGCCCTGTGGTCCGCGATCTCGATCGGCTTCACGATCCTCGCCTCGACACCCCTGTCGTTCATGAACAGCCCCGACATCGCCCGCTACCTCCCGCGCGACACCAAGCCCTCGCACATCACCGCCGCGACGGCCCTCGGCGGCGCCCTGCCGTTCATCGTGTTCACCATCGTCGGCGTGCTGCTCGCGACCGGTCTGAGCGCCGCGGCGTTCGACTCCGGCATCGACGTGGCCCTGCTCGACCTGCTGCCCGCCTGGCTCGGCCCCGTGCTCGTGGTCGGCGTCGTCATCAACACGATCGCCCTGAACGCGATGACCACCTACACGTCGAGCATGGCTTTACAGGCCATCGGATTCCGCCTGCGCCGCATCCCCGCCGCGATCATCGTCGGCATCGTGGGCACCGCGCTGACGATCTACCTGGTGCTCTCGTCGAGCCTGCTCGAAGCCGCGAATCTCATGCTGCAGTTCCTCGTCATCGTGTCGGGGCCGGCGATGGCGATCTTCGTCGTCGACGTCATCCTGCGCCGCTACGACTATGACGGCGTCGACCTCTTCCACGATCGCCCCGGCGGACGGTACTGGTACTCCGCAGGCTGGAGCATCCCCGGCATCACCGCGCTGCTGGCCGGCGGAATCGCCACCGCACTCTGCCTGTCGACGAGCGTCTGGTCGGGCCCGATCGCCGAGCTGACCGGCTTCATCGACCTCTCCGTGCCGGTCGGTATGCTCGTCGCCGCGGCGCTCTACCTCGGCCTCTTGCGCACACCCCTCGGAAAGGACGGTCGACCGTGACCACCCGCTACCTCAACGGACGTATCTTCACCGCCGACACCGATCCGGAACGCACCTGGGCCGAGGCCTTCACCGTCGACGGCGAGACGATCACCTTCGTCGGCTCCACCGCCGATGCCCCCGACGCGGACGAGACCGTCGACCTGGAGGGCCGCCTCGTGCTGCCGGGCTTCACCGACGCCCACACGCACCTGCTGATGGCCGGCTCCGCGCTCGGACAGGTCCCGCTCACGGCCGCCCGCACGCTCGACGAGATCCAGACGCTGCTGCGCGACGCCAGAGCGGCGAATCCGGATGCGGTGGCGTTGCGCGGCCGCGGATGGCTCTTCGACTCCGTGCCGGGGGGAGCGCCGACGGCCGCGATGATCGATGAAGCCGTCGCCGACATTCCGGTGTATCTCGACGCGAACGACTATCACTCCTGCTGGGTCAACACCGCCGCCCTGGTCGAACTCGGCATCACCCGGGACACGGCCGATCCGATCGGCGGGCGGATCGCGCGGGATGCCGAGGGCGAGCCGACCGGGCTGCTCTTCGAGACCGCGGCGACCCAGTACGCCTGGGCCCACAACGATGCGACGACCACCGACGCCGACCGCGACGCCGATGTCGAGCGCGTGATCGCCGCCTACCTCGACACCGGGGTCACCGGCGCCATCGACATGGCCTTCGACGAGTACGGACTCGCCGCGCTGCAGCGTGCCCAGGAGCGGCACGGGGGAGAGCTGCCGATCCGCGTCGCCGCGCACTGGATCATCGTCAACACCGGTGAGGACGAGGCGAATCTGGCGCAGGTCGCCCGGGCCGCCGAACTCGCACGAGACGACTCGTCGCCGTGGCTCCGCGTCGTCGGGATCAAGCTGGTCCTCGACGGAGTGATCGACGCGTGCACCGCGGCGATGCGGCATCCGTACGCCGACGGCACGAATGCCGAACCGATCTGGCCGGTCGGGCAGCTCAATCCGGTCGTTGCGGCGGCGGATGCTGCGGGACTCCAGGTCGCCCAGCACGCGATCGGCGACTACGCCAGCGAGATCGCCCTGGACGCGATCGAGCACGCCATCGCCACCAACGGCGATCGGGCGCGTCGCCACCGCATCGAGCACCTCGAGTACGCGGCGCCCGGCACGGCCGAGCGGATGGCGCGACTCGGCGTGACGGCATCGATGCAGCCCGTGCACAGCGATCCCGCGATCTTCGCGAACTGGGCGGAGATGCTCGGCGATGATCGCGTCGACCGTGCGTTCCCCTGGCCCGAGTACGAGGATGCCGGCACGCTGCTGGCCTTCTCGACCGATGCGCCGACCGCTCCGCACGAGGCGCTGGCGAACATGTACGTCGCGACGACCCGGGCCTCGGCCCTCGACCGGTCGGTCCCCGCCATCCACCCGCAGTTCGCCCTTCCGCTGGCATCGGCGATCGGGCACGCGACGCGGGATGCCGCGGCATCCGTCGGCGATGGAGACTGGCGCGGACGCCTCGCGCCGGGATTCGCCGCCGACTTCGTCGTGGTCGACACCGATCTGTTCAGCGAGGAGCCGTCGTCGCTCCTCGAGGCGCGCGTGATCGAGACGGTGGTCGCCGGAAGATCGCGGTATCGGGCGGGGTAGGCGCGGCGGAACTCAGCCTCGCGCGTGATCGCCGTGCATCGGCGATTGACGGGAGTGATGAGCCGTGCGCCGGAGGGGTATGCCCTCTCGACGCCCCGTCCCCAGACGGATGCCGAGAGGGCCACCGTCCATCCCGGACGGCGGGGAGGCGGCGAAGATATCGCTGCGCTCAATGGCTGATTCCCCAGTCCTCAGCCCGTAGCCCCCGCTACTCATAGCAGAATAGCGCGCTTTTGTCTTGTCCGCCATTTGGGGGACAAAGAAACCTACGAAACTTATCGGTACGCAGAGCCGGTTGTCTTTCTCGCGGCGTTTCATAGGGTGTAGTCATGGACAGATTGCTCGTACTCGCCGCCCAGGTCGCCATCCCGCACGGCCATCGAGTCGAGGTGACCGAGCAGCTCGACCCGCTCACGGACGAGCCCGTCCTCGTCGCCGTGGCCGATCTCGACACCGGCATCCGCTATCGCCGCACGGACGATCCGCGAGGCGACGTCTCGCGGTGGATCGGCAGGGTCCTCGAGTGTTCGATCACGTTCGGGAGCGGTGCAGCCCGCACGGTGCTGCGAGTCGATCCGATCTCTCCGGGCGCGACGGGAGCGAAGGTGGCTCTGCGTGACGCGGATGCGGCGGCGGATGCTGCGAAGGCCGAGGCCGACCGCTGGGGTGGAACCGACCGTCCGCCGGTGGAGGAGCCCGAGCGGTTCTGGTGAACGCACGGCGCTCGGGTTCTGCCGACGCCGCCGCCCCGGGACTCACCGGAAGTCCCTGGATCGATGGGTCAGACCGGTGCGGAGGTCTTCGAACGCGTCGGCGAGCACATTGATCACGCCCTCCTCCGAGCGTTCCAGGATGCCGCGGATGATGAGAGCGGGAGAGTCCCTGGCCACGCGGCGATAGCGGCTCCACACCCCCGTCGAGCAGACGACGTTCACCAGCCCGCTCTCATCCTCGAGGTTCATGAAGGTGATGCCGGATGCCGTGGCGGGACGCTGGCGGTGAGTGACGAGGCCGGCGACCTCGATGCGTCTGCCGGGCTCGTTCGACCGCAGAGCGGCGGCGGTCAGAACTCCTCGATCGTTCAGGGCGCTGCGGAAGTGCGCCATCGGGTGGTCGTCGGTGGACACTCCGGTCGCCCAGAGGTCGGCGGAGAGTCGCTCGTAGCTGGTCTGATCGGCGAACAGGGGCGGCTGCACGGCGACCGATGTTCCGGGGAGGAACCGTGACCGGTCGTCTGCGGCGGCACCGGCCAGCCAGATCGCCTCCCGCCGCTCCAGGCCGAGGCAGGCGAATGCGCCGGCGGTGGCGAGGGCCTCCACCTGTGCGGCGGTGGCATCCGTTCGACGCACCAGATCGTGCAGGTCGCGGTAGAGGCCGTGCGCCTCGCGCTCGGCGACGATCTTCTCGGCCAGCGGGACGCCGATCCCGCGGACGCCGCTGAGCCCGAGCCGCACCGCATAGGCGCCGTCCCTGCGGTGGGCCCCCGACTCGTCGGGCGCGTTCCGGTCGAACCGGAGGGTCGGCGGCTGCGGATCGGCGAGGCAGCCGTCCAGCCCGGTCGGAGCCCGAACCCCAGGCTCGGTCAACGGCTCCAGAGTCTCGGTCGCCCCGGATGCGTGCAGGTCGGGTCGGCGCACCTCCACGCCATGGCGCCGTGCATCTGCCGTCAGGCTGCTGGCGGAGTAGAAGCCCATCGGCTGGGAGCGCAGGAGCCCGGCGAGGAACGCGGCGGGATAGTGCAGCTTCAACCAGGAGCTGGCGTACACCAGCAGAGCGAACGACAGCGAATGGGACTCGGCGAACCCGAAGTTCGAGAACGCTTGGATCTGCGCGTAGATGCGATCGGAGGCCTCGACGTCGAGCCCTCGCCGTGCCATGCCCGCGTACAGCTTCTCGCGCACCCGCTCGATCTTCTCCAGACCGCGCTTGGACCCCATCGCCCGTCGCAGCAGGTCGGCCTCGTCGGCCGTGCAGTCGCCGATCGCCGTGGCCATCTGGATGAGCTGCTCCTGGAAGATCGGGATGCCGAGGGTGCGTTCCAGGATCGGCTCGAGGTCGCTGTGGGGGTAGGGGATGGGGAACGCCAGCGGAGCCTCACCGCGTGCCGCGCGTTCGCGGTTCTCCTCGTCGAGGCGGTCCTTGGCCATCTTGCGCCGGACGAACGGATGCACGGCACCGCCCTGGATGGGCCCGGGGCGGATCAGGGCGATCTGGATGGTGAGGTCGTAGAACCGCCGCGGCTGCAGCCGGGGGAGCAACCCGATCTGCGCGCGGGACTCGACCTGGAACACGCCGATGGAATCCGCGCGGCAGAGCATGTCGTAGACGGCCGGCTCCTCCTTGGGGAGGGTCTCCAGCGTCCAGGTCTCGCCGGTGGCCTCGAGGATCATGTCGAAGCAGTGCTGGAGCGCGGCGAGCATCCCGAGACCCAGCAGGTCGAACTTGACCAGTCCCATGAAGGCGGCGTCGTCCTTGTCCCACTGGATCACCGTGCGATCCTCCATGCGGGCATGCTCGACCGGCACGACCTCGCCGACAGGGCGGGCCGTGAGCACCATCCCGCCGGAGTGGATGCCGAGATGGCGCGGCGCCTTCAGCAGCTCTCCCGCATAGGCGAGCACGTTCTCGGGGATGTCGTGCCCTTCGGCGGGCTCCAGCCCCGTGCTCCAGCCGTCGACCTGACGCGACCAGGCGTCCTGCTGGCCCGGCGAGTGGCCGAGTGCTCTGGCCATGTCGCGCACCGCGTTCTTCGGACGGTACTGGATGACGTTCGCCACCTGGGCCGCACGCTCCCTGCCGTACTCCCGGTACACCCACTGGATGATCTCCTCACGGCGGCGGGAGTCGAAGTCGACGTCGATGTCGGGCTCCTCGGTGCGGGTGGTGGCGAGGAACCGCTCGAACGGCAGGCCGTACAGGATCGGGTCGACGGCGGTGATGCCCAGCAGGTAGCAGACGGCGCTCGCGGCCGCGGACCCTCGACCCTGGCAGAGGATCCCGAGCCGCCGCGCCTCGGTCACGATGCCGTGCACGATGAGGAAGTAGCCGGGGAAGTCCTTCTCCTCGATGACGTCGAGCTCCCGTTCGATCCGCCGATGCTCGTCGTCCTTCAGTCGCGGGTACTTGGCCGGAACCGCGTCCCACACGAGGCGACGCAGCCAGCTCATCGGAGTGTGTCCTTCCGGCACCTTCTGCTGCGGCAGTGCGGGGCGGGCGAGGCGCAGCGGGAAGGCGGATGCCGCAGCCAGCTCGAGCCCGTAGGAGATCGCACCCGGATAGCGCTGGAACCTCGCCGACATCTCCGCTCCGCTGCGCAGATGGGCGCCGCCGTGCGCGGGCAGCCACCCGTCGAGCTCGTCCATGCTGCGCACCGCGCGAACGGCAGCAACCGCCTCGGCGAGCGGGGCCTGTGCGGGGGTGGCGTAGTGCACGTTGTTCGTCGCCACCACGGGCAGTCGCATCCGTCTGGCGAGGTCGGCGAGGGTGTCGTTGCGGCGGGTGTCCTGCGGGTCTCCGTGGTCGAAGAGCTCGACGGCGACATGGTCGGCTCCGAACAGGTCGACGAGGTGCCGGAGCGGAGTCCCGGCATCGCCGACCTCGAGCCCGCGCCGCACGGCGCCCTTGCGGCATCCGGTCAGGATCGTCCAGTGCCCGCCCGCGCTCGCCGCGAGTTCGTCGATGTCGTACACCGGACGGCCCTTCTCACCTCCGCGGAGCTGGGCCGTGGTGATCGCACCGGAGAGCCGGTGATACCCCTCCATCCCGCGAGCGAGGACCAGCAGGTGCTCACCCGCGGGGTCGGGACTGCCGCGCTGCGGAGCCGGCAGGTCGAGCGACAGCTCGGCGCCGTACACCGTCTGCAGCTTCGACTCCATCAGCTCTGCCTGGTCGGCGAAGCGGGCGGCGCCGTAGAAGCCGTCGTGGTCGGTGAGGGCGAGAGCGCTGAGACCGAGACGCTCGGCTTCGGCCAGGAGATCTTCGGGGGAGGAGGCGCCGTCGAGGAACGAATAGGCCGAGTGCGCATGCAGCTCGGCATAGGGCACCGCGTCGTCCGGTCGGTGGATACCGGTGACCGGAGTGCGCTGCCGACGCCGACTCACCGGTCCTGGATCGGGTCGGACGCCGCGGGGATCGGGCCCGGCCGGCTTCGGAACGGGCTCACCACTGAGGGTGCGCTCCAGTTCGTCCCAGGTCTGCGGGGGATTGTGCCATCCCATCAGCGATACCTCCCCTCAGCCCACCAGCGCTCGCCGGAGCGGAAGACCAGCCAGGCTCGATCACGGTCGTCGACGATCTGCAGCCGGTGGCCGGTCTTCCCGCCATCGGATGCCCAGCGACGCTCGTGGACGGGCCAGGGACCGGCCCACGCCTGCACGGCGACGCCGTCGATCCGGGCGGGGTCCTGGGAGAGCACGCCCCGCTCGTCGACGCCGATCAGGGCGCCATCGGCCGCGACCACACCGATGGGCCGGGGCGGCCGGAACACCTCGGCGGGAAGCGGATCGGGCAGACTCCCCGGCCACGGCGAGCCGGGATCCCGAGGGGCGACCGCGCGCTCTCCCCACGGGGTGAGCACCTGCCGGTCGGCGAGCCAGCGGCCACCGGCGAGAGCCGCGGTGACCACCCCCTGGTGGCCCAGCATCGTCTGCACGCGGGAGACCGCGTGATGCAGTCGCTCATCGGTGCCGGAACCGAAGAGGCCGGGCTGATGGTGGGCGGCATCGTCGACCGCGACCGGGACGATGCGCACCGCCACGATGCCGCCGAACGCCCGTGCCTCGTCGACGGGCTCCTTGGCCGACTCCGCGGCCAGCGCCTCCAGCTGCCAGCGCACCCGGTCGACGAGGTCGGAGGCGTCGAAGCAGGTCGGATGCAGCCAGGTGCGGGAGAACACCGACCCGTTGTCGTCGGTCATGTCGATCCGGACCTCGGTGCAGACGACCGAGGCGTCGGCGAGGGCGAGCAGCACGGAATCGGCTGTCTGCCGGACGGCGAACGCCACCTGATCGGTCCCGCCCAGCGGAGATTCGAACTCGATGTTCCGCACCAGTTCGGGGTCGGGCGGTCGAGGAGTCAGCGGACGGGAATCGGCCCCGCCGGCGAGTGCGTGCAGGCGGGCGCCGTGCTCTCCGAAGCGATCGCGCACGTCGAGCGGCTCCAGTGTGGTGAACTCGCCGAGGGTGCGCACGCCGAGCCGCACGAGGAGACCGGCGATCTGCTCGTCGCGCAGCACCTGCACCGGGTAGGGAGCGAGGAACTCCTGGGATCGGCCGGGCGGGACGACCGTGCACGCGTCGGGCCCCCGCGCGGCGATCTCGGCGGTGAAGGGCCCGTCGGCGACACCGATGCGCACCTCGGGCAGCCCTGCTTCCGAGAGCACGGCGGCGAGGGCTCCGGCTGCCTCGCTCTCACCGCCGTGATACCGGGAGATGCCTCTGGCACGGAGGACGGCGAGTCCCGGTCGCAGCAGGGTGGCACCCGGCGCGTGCTTCTCGATCAGCTGCAGCACGGGGAGGAAGGCCCGTTCGTCCCTGGCCGGGTCATGGGGAAGCACCCGCAGCGTGGAGAGGTGCCCCTGCGCGACCCGCCGCCTCTGACCGGAACGCACGCCGTGCTCTCTCGCCGAGGCCGTGCAGGCGACGATGGTGTTCGCCTGTACCAGCGCCGTGGGCGGATGCGGGGGTGCGCCACCGAGAGCCGCCCGCAGCGGCCAGTCCGGGAACCACAGCACGAGGACGCGCAGCGGGGCGTTCATCCGGCCTCCGCCCACTGCAGGAGCTCCGGCGGAGCCGATCTGTCGGAGGAGGCGAGACCGGGAGAGCTGATCTCGAGCGGGAGCGCGGGCAGTGCGGTGAGTTCGGCGGCGGCAGCCTCGACCGCACCGTGCCCTCCGGGCAGCTGCACGCGGATGCTCGATGGTCGGGGGCTGTGCCTGGTCTGTGCCGTGACCGTCACGGTGCAGTCGGAGAGCAGGCCCCAGCCTGCGCCGAGACCGTGCCACCGCGGGTCGTGGAGGCGGATCGAGCCCTCGCTCTGCGGCCAGCGATCGGTTCCGGTCGATTCGGTGACCAGGAGCGTGCACCCGCGGTCGCGCAGACGCGCACTCAGCCGGGAGACGTCGGCATCGCGTGCCCGTGAGCCGGGGTGCACGACGATCAGGGGGATGACCTCGGCCAGGGCGGAGGTCGCCGCGAGCCACCGTTCTCCCGGTTCGGGGACGAGGATCAGCCGGCTCAGGTCGATGCCGAACGCGGCGGCCGCCTCGACGCCGAGTGTGGGCATTCCGACCACGGCGCACCAGTGCCCCTTCTGTGAGGCGGCGCTGAGCAGGGCGAGCACGAGGCTCGGCGAGGGGGAGACCGTGTAGGAGGTGCCCGTCTGCAGCCCTTCTTCGGGCAACAGTGCGGCGAAGGCGGGGTCGAGGGGGAGCAGGGTGTGCTCGCTGCGCCGGCGCTGCATCCTGCTGATCTCGCGGCGCAGTCGCAGCACCTCTCCGGCGCGAGTATCGCTGGTCGGAGAGAGCGCGGTCACTGCATCGAGCCCGATCCCCATGAAACCATCCTCGAAGATATGTACGAATAAATCAAGTGATACTGATGACGCTAATTCGTACATCGGACATTGGCGTGCGCGAAGGAGGCGGGGTTATCCACACCCGCCTCACGGGCCGTTCCCCGATCTCCTAGCCTGCCGGGATGGACCTCCGGATGGCGCTCGTCGCGCTCGTGCACGTCGCGCTGCTGGGTGTCGGAGGGTGGCTGGCCGTCATCGACGCCCGCACCCACCGACTTCCCCAATCGCATCGTGCTGCCGACCCTGGCGGCTCTGCTCCTGCTCCTGCTGATCGATGCCGTCGTCACGATGCGGAGCGGACAGCTGATCCGTGCGCTGATCGGAATGCTCATCCTCGGCGGGTTCTACCTGGTGCTGCGGATGATCAGCCGGTCCGGGATGGGCGGCGGCGATGTGAAGCTCGCCGCGGTCATCGGGCTCGTGCTCGGCTGGCACGGCTGGCAGGAGCTCGCCATCGGCGCGGCATCCGCCTTCGTGATGGGCGCTCTCTTCGCCCTCGCACTGCTCCTGCTGCGACGGGCCGACGGCGCCACGCGCATCGCCTTCGGACCCTGGATGATCGCGGGCGCCTTCGTCGGCGTCGTCGTCGGGTGACCTGTGGCCGATGAGTCCGATGCGCGCGCCGATGTCGGAGAGACGGGTTACTCTGAACGCATGGCACTCGCACGACTTCACGGCGGCCCGCTCGACGGGCAGATCATCCCTCTCGACGACGCGGACGACAAGCTGATCGTCCCCTACAGCGAGACGCAGGTGGTGTACAACCGCCGCGGCGAGCCGCAGAACACGGGGGCCGAAGACGGGCCGACCGAGATCGACTACTGGTTCGACGAGGCACTCGAGGATCTCACCCTCAACGATGACGACTGAGCCGTCCCGCACCGTCGAGGTCGAGCGCAAGTACGACGTCGACATCGAGACGCCCCTGCCGGACTGGGACGCGATCCCCGGGGTCGATGACGTCACGACGGGGGAGGCCAGGGCGCTCGACGCCCGGTACTTCGACACCGCCGACGGCGCTCTCTCTCGTGCCGGCGTCGCTCTGCGTCGCCGCACCGGTGGCCCGGACGAGGGTTGGCACATCAAGGGTCCTCGACAGGGCGACGGACGACTGGAACTCGGCTGGCCGCTCGGCGAGGGCGATGCTCTTCCGGACGCCGTCGTCGCGACCGTCTCCGAGTGGACGACAGAAGGCCTCTCGCCCCTCGCTCGGATCGAGAACGACCGCACGGCGTACCTCCTGAGGGGGCCTGGTGGGGTGGTGGCCGAATTCGTCGACGATCGCGTGCGAGCCACCGACCTTCGCAGCGGCACGCAGCGAGAGTGGCGTGAGTGGGAGATGGAACTCGGCCCAGCCGCTCCCGCCGATGACGACGGCCGCGCCGTCTTCTTCACTGCCGTGGAGCGCGCCGTTCAGGCTGCGGGCGGACGGGCCTCGGCATCCGGTTCCAAGCTCGCCCGGGCGCTCGGATTCTGAACGCGACCCTGTTGTCATTGCCGCGCACGACACGCGGGCACAACCCCCTTGGACCGACACGTCCCGGCGTGCTTGAGTGACGATATGAACCACCCCGCCATCCTCCGATCCCTGCAGACGATCGTCCCCGACACCCAGCTGACGCAGGACGAGGTGCGGGACGTCTTCGCCGCGCAGCCCGAACTCGGACGCCTCGCGAAGCGGATCGTTTCGGCGTCGTTCAACGGGTCGGGCATCGACACCCCGCTACACGGTCCTCGAGGAGCTGTCCTTCTCGGCAGAGGTCGAGACGCCGCTGTTCTTCGATCGGGAGAACGGGCTGCTCCTCTCTCCGGGGACGAAGGCGCGCAACGAGGTCTATGTCCGAGAGGCCTGGAAGCTCTACGTCGATGCGGCGCAACGGTCGGTGGATGCCGACCCCGACATCACCGCCGCCGATGTGACGCATGTCATCACGGTCTCCTGCACCGGGTTCTACGCCCCGGGGCCGGACTATGAGATCGTCCGGTCGCTCGGCCTCGCCGAGAACGTCCGCCGCTATCACCTGGGCTTCATGGGGTGCTACGCATCGATGCCGGCGCTGCGGATGGCGAGCGAGATCTGCGCGGGGAATCCCGACGCCGTGGTGCTCATCGTCAGCGTGGAGCTCTGCACGCTGCATCTGCGCTCCTCGGAGGACCCCGACATGATCGTCGCCACCTCCCTGTTCGCCGATGGCGCGGCCGCGGGCCTCGTGACCGCGCGGAGCTTCGACTCCGACGTCCCCGGCCTCGCACTGGACGGTTTCCACACCAGCATCATCCCGGAGGGGAAGAAGGACATGTCCTGGACCATCGGCGATGCCGGCTTCGAGATGGTCCTCTCGACGGCCGTCCCGCAGCTCATCGGCGAGAACATCCACGGCGCGCTCCGCCCCCTCTACGAGCCGGAGGGTGCGCTCGTCGAGGCGTTCGACGATGAGCGGATCGGGGAGCAGGTCCAGCATTGGGCGATCCACCCCGGCGGGCGCAGCATCCTCGACCGCGTCCAGGACCGACTGCACCTCACCGACGACCAGCTGCATCCGGCGCGCGAGGTGCTGCGTCAGTACGGCAACATGTCCAGCGCCACGGTGCTGTTCGTGCTGCGGCGCATCCTGGAGGAGGCGGACGCCCACGACGGTGATCGCGTCGCAGCCATGGCGTTCGGCCCCGGTCTCACGGCGGAGTCCGCCCTGATGACCGTCGTCTCGCCCGCTCGCGCATGAGGCACGACCTCTCGGCTCGAGACGTCGCCGCCATCGAGTTGATGGACGATCCGCATGCTGATGAGCGGATGCTGGCGCGGACCTACGGACGCTTCGGTTTCGTGAACGCCGTGGTCTCGCGACCCGGCCTGCTCTACCGGCGCGACATCCGTCCGCGAGCGCGACCCGACCGGCCGCTGCGGATCCTCGATGTCGGAGCCGGTGGGGGAGATCTGTGCCGCCTGATCGCGGGACGCCTGCGCCACGACGGCATCGCGGCCGAGGTCACTGCACTCGATGCCGATGAACGCGCGATCCGGTGGGCGTCCGCGCAGGACAGAGGTGCGGGAGTGCGGTATCGGCGCGCGCTGACGGCCGAGCTCGCGGAGGCGGGCGAGACCTTCGATGTCGTGCTCTCGAACCACGTGCTGCACCACCTCGATGCGGCGGAGCTGCAGACCGTGCTCGACGACTCCCTCCGGCTCATCGACGAGGGCGGGCTGGTCTCGCACCACGACATCGCGCGCAGCAGGACCGCGTATGCCCTCTTCGCCGCGGCCACCTGGCCGCTGTCGCGGAGCCTCCTCGCGGACTCGTTCATCCGCGTGGACGGGCTCATTAGCGTCCGCCGCTCGTACACCGTGGCGGAACTCGCTGCCGTGGTGCCGTCGGGGTGGACGGTTCGCGGCGGGGTTCCCTCGCGCCTCGAGCTGCGATGGGAGGACACGGGTGCCCGATCATGACGTGCTGATCGTCGGAGCGGGGCCGGTGGGCCTGCCTGACCTTCGCGCCGGAGCGTCCGGTCCTGATCCTTCCGCAGCCGGAGACGCACTCACTTCTGCAGGAGCGTCTGCTCGTGCTGTCAGAGGAGACCCTGCGCCCGAGGCACACCGTGCGGGCTCTCCGCGATGAGGGCGATGCCGTGCGAGTGACCGTCGACACCCCTGCGGGCCCGCACGACCTCACGGCAGGCGTGGTCGTGGTGGCCGACGGCGTGCGCAGTCCGCTCCGAGGGGCCGGCCGGTTCGGGTGGCGTCGCCGGGGCGGGAGCGCCACCTACGCGATGATCGATGTCGCGGATCCTACGCCGGACCGTCGTGCGGTCCTGCACTGCGAGCCTGCGGGGCTTGTGGAATCCTTCCCGTTGCCGGGTGCGCGTCGCCGATGGGTCGCTCGGCAGGGACCGGAGGGTGCATTGGACGACCCGGTGGCCTTCCAGGATGCTATCGAGTCACGCACCGGCATCCGTCCGGAACTCGCGCCCGGCGAGAACCCCACCGTCTTCGTCGCGGCTCAGCACACCGCGGCGCGCCTGGTCCGGGGACGGGTCGTGCTCCTGGGCGATGCCGCGCATGAGATCAGCCCGATCGGCGGCCAGGGGATGAATCTCGGGTGGGCGGACGCCGTGCACCTGGATGCCGCCCTGCGCCGGTCCCTTCCACGAGAAGCGCCGCACCTCGCCGCGTATGAGCGGCACGTTCAGCGCTCGGCGCGGACCGCGCAGCGTCGTTCCGCCTTCTACATGGCCATGGGTGCGCCCGCGCCTGGCATCGCGGTGCGCGGCAGGGAGCCACTCATCCGAGTGCTGGGGTCGCCGCCGTTGCGCGCAGCGACCGCGGGGCTGATCACGATGCGCGGTCTCTGACGCACGAAGACCCCGGTCCTCCGAGAGGGCCGGGGTCTTCGTGTGCAGCGTCAGAAGTTGATCATATGACCCGCGAGACCGTGGAAGCCCTCCTGCAGCGCCTCCGACAGCGTCGGGTGGGTGTGCACGTTGCGGGCCAACTCGAGCGCGGTGAGGTCCCACTTCTGCGCGAGCGTCAGCTCGGGAAGCAGCTCTGCCACGTCGGGACCGATCATGTGGGCGCCGATGAGCTCGAGGTGCTCGGCGTCGGCGATGAGCTTGACGAAGCCGACCGGCTCGCCCAGTCCGTGCGCCTTGCCGTTGGCCATGAACGGGAAGCTGACGACCTTGATGTCGCGCCCCTCGTCCTTCGCCTGCTGCTCGGTGAGGCCGAACGAGGCCACCTGCGGCGAGCAGAACGTCGCGCGGGGCATCATGCGGTAGTCGCCGAGGGTCATGGTCTCGGCCTTGCCGATGGTCTCGGCGGCGACGACGCCCTGCGCCTCCGCGACGTGCGCGAGCTGCAGCTTCGCGGTGACGTCGCCGATGGCGTAGATGCCCTCGACGTTCGTGCGCATGTGGTCGTCGATGTCGATGGCGCCGCGTTCGGTGAGCTTCACACCCGTCGCGTCGAGGCCGAAGCCCTCGGTGTTCGGGGCGAAGCCGACGGACATGAGCACCTTGTCGGCCTCGATCGACGACTGCTGCCCGTCCTTGCCCGTGTAGGTGACGGTGACGGACGATCCGTTGTCGACGACGGTCTCGACCTTGGTCGAGGTGAGGATGTCGACGCCGTAGTTCTTGTACTGCTTCGTGATCTCCTTCGACACGTCGGCATCCTCATTGGGAAGCGCACGGTCGAGGAACTCGATGATGGTGACCTTCGTGCCGTAGTTCGTCATCACATAGGCGAACTCCATGCCGATGGCGCCGGCACCGACGATGACGATCGACTTCGGCAGCTCGCGGCTGAGGATCTGCTCCTCGTACGTCACGACGTTGTCGCTCAGCTCGACTCCCGGCAGCAGCCGCACGCGCGAACCGGTCGCGATGATCGCGTTGTCGAACGTGACCTCCTCGGTGGAGCCGTCGGTCTTGGCGACCGAGATCGCCTTCGGGCCCGTGAAGGTGCCGCGACCGTCGTACTCGGTCACCTTGTTCTTCTTCATCAGGAAGTGGATGCCCTTGACGCGGCCGTCGGCGACGACACGGCTGCGGTCGAACGCCTTGCCGTAGTCGATCGTGAACTCGCCCGAGATGCCGAAGAAGTCGGCCTTGTGGTTCAGCGTGTGCGCGAGTTCCGCGTTCTTGAGAAGGGCCTTGGAGGGGATGCAGCCGACGTTGAGGCAGACACCGCCCCAGTACTTCTCTTCGATGATCGCGGTGGACAGGCCGAGCTGCGCGCTGCGAACCGCAGCGACGTATCCACCAGGACCAGCACCGAGGATGACGACGTCGTAATGAGGCATGTGTTAAGCCTATCGCTCCGACGGGGGCTCGGAACCGGTCTCGGAGCCGGTCTCCGTGCCGTCGCGACGACGGCGAACCGAGTACCAGACCATCAGTGCCACGATCACCAGGATGCCGCCGATCGAGAGCACCCAGATCCAGGCGCTCGCGCCGGATCCGTCGTTCGTCGCCGGCTCGTCGGGGGCCGCGGTCTCGGGCGTCGCCGATGCCGCTTCGCTGGGCGTTGCGGACGTCGGGGCAGCGCTCGGCTGATTGGTCGCGCCGGCGTCTGAGCCGGTCGTCACGGTGAAGAAGTACTCATCGGAGGTCGGGTGGCCATCGCTCGAGACGACCTTCCAGATCACGTGGTACTCACCGGCCGGAGCCGCAGCGAGGAGCGGCTGAGTGACGATCGCGCCCTCCACAGTCGCGGGGCCGTCGGTGGCTTTCTCGCCATCGGGTCCCGTCACGACCACCTCGGTGGCCCCCTCGCCGTCGATCAGCTTGGCGCTGAACGTGAGCGTGAGCTCCGCCGGGAGCACATCCACCTCGCTGTCGGCGGCGGGTGATGACGACACGAGGGAGTCGTGGGCGGAGGCGGAGAGAGGGGAGAAGAGCACCAGGAAGGCGGCGAGGAGCGTCACGGCGAGGGCTATGGAGGCGGCGGGCAGGCGCAGAGCTTTGGTCTTCACAGGTCCACCCTATGAATGCGCGGTATGTGACGGCTGAGTATGCATGCGGCCTCCCGCGAGCGGCTCGGCATCCGTTAGTCTGGACAACCTAGGAGGGCACAGTGACAGACAGCGACAGCCGCCCGGCCGGAGAAGCCGCAATCCACCGCTCCGGCGAGCAGAGGCACGACGTGACGCAGACGTTCGGACACGATTCCGATCTGTCCTTCGTGCCGTTCGGCGTGGAACTCACCGACGTCGAGCAGACCGCGATCGCGGCCCTGCCGTCGGGCTCAGCCCTGCTCCTGGTGCGCTCCGGCGCGCTGGCCGGAGCACGATACCTTCTCGACACCGACGTGACGACGGTGGGCCGGCACCCCGAAGCCGACATCTTCTTCGACGACGTGACCGTCTCGCGACGCCACGCGGAGATCACCCGCACCGGAACGACGTTCGAGATCATCGATCAGCGATCGCTCAATGGAACATACGTGAACGGCGAGCGTGTCGACCGCAGCGCGCTGGTCGACGGTTCCGAGCTCCGCGTCGGCAAGTTCCGACTGAACTTCTTCGCCTCGCCGCACGACCGGGCGGCGGCGAACGCCTGATGGCGGCCTCTCCCGCCCGCGAACGCTCTGCGTCCGCGGGCCTGCTGAGTATCGGGCAGGTGCTCGCTCGGCTCACTCCGGAGTTCCCGGACCTGACCTCCAGCAAACTACGGTTCCTCGAGGTGCAGGGCATCGTCAGCCCCTCCCGCACCGAATCCGGCTATCGCAAGTTCTGTGCGGCCGACATCGAGCGGCTCCGCCTCGGTCTCACCCTGCAGCGCGACCACTATCTGCCGCTGAGCGTGATCCGCGAACAGCTCGACGAGGCGGAGGCCGGGGGAGAGTCGAACTCGCTCGTGGCGCCGCCGTCGATCGCCCCGACGCCTCGACGCTACCGGCGGGCCGAGCTTCTGGCCGCCGCCGGCGCCGGACCCCAACTGCTCAACGACGCGATCAGTACCGGTGTCATCACAGCGCAGGAGAGCTACCCGGAGGCCACGGTCACGCTGCTGCGCGGCCTCGTCGCGCTCGACCGCCACGGCATCGAACCCCGCCACCTGCGCTCGCTCCGTCAGGGCGCGGAGCGCGAGGTCGCTCTCATCGAGTCCGCGATGTCGTCGCTGCTGCGCCGCACGGATGCCGCGTCGCGGGCGAAGGCCAGCGAACTGGCCCCCGAACTCGCGACCAAGATCGATGAAGTGCGTTCGCTCTTCATCAAAGACGCGCTGTCGCGGGTGCTTTCGTAACGAACTGGTTGCGACACACCTTCGACGTCCCACGGATGTCATTGCCGGTGCCCGAGCACTGCTCTACCGTGGAGATAACCGTTCCAGGGAGGATTTCAGATGAATGCGGATGAGCTCACAGGCGACCCGCGGTTCGTACCCGAACTCCTCTTCACGGACGGTCTCCCCGCCATGGACGACGAGGTCGGATACCGCGGAGCGGTTGCCGCTCGTGCCGCCGGCATCACTTACCGTCAACTGGACTACTGGGCGCGTACCGAGCTGGTGGAGCCCACCGTCCGCGGCGCGAGCGGCTCCGGCTCGCAGCGCCTCTACGGCTTCCGCGACATCCTGGTCCTGAAGCTCGTCAAGAGCCTCCTCGACACCGGTATCTCCCTGCAGCAGATCCGCACGGCGGTCGAAGAGCTGCGTCGTGCCGGCATCCGCGATCTGGCCGGCACCACGCTGATGAGCGATGGTGCATCGGTCTATCTCTGCACGTCGAACGATGAGGTCATCGACCTCGTCAGCCGCGGACAGGGCGTGTTCGGCATCGCCGTCGGGAAGGTGCTCCGCGAGGTCGAGTCGACTCTCGTCGCCTTCGATCCGACCGCTCCGGACCCGGTCGACGAGCTCTCGGCGCGGCGCTCCAAGCGCTCCGCCTGACCCCTTCGACAGGCTCAGGGACCCAAGGGGACTTCTCTGCCCACGAGAAACGGCCACCCTCGATGAGGATGGCCGTTTTGCTGATCGCTGCGCGTCAGGCGCTCTCCGGCAGGGCGATGCGCCCGGTGCGGATGATGCGGTCGAGCAGCTGATCGAAGTCGGCGGCGAGTTCCTGCGCGGAGTCGCCCGGCCAGATGTGCAGCGGTTTGGCGGCGCCCTGCGCCTGCTGCAGTGACGTGCGCTCCGGCAGCTGCGGGGCGAGCACGAGCGGGCCGAACATGTCGCGCAGCTCCTTGATGCGGAACTGGTGCTCGATCGACTGCGGACGCACGCGGTTCACGACGATGCCGAGGGGCTGGAGGCGGGGGGAGAGTCCTCGACGGATCTCCTCGATGGCGCGAAGCGCGCGGTCCGCCGCGGCGACGGAGAACAGTCCGGGCTCGGTGACGACCATGACGCGGTCGCTCGCCGCCCAGGCGGTGCGGGTGAGGGCGTTCAGCGAGGGCGCGCAGTCGACCAGCACGAGGTCGTAGTCGGCCTCGACGGCGGCAAGAGCCTCTTCGAGCTTCCAGACGTCTCGGACGCTCGGGTGCGGGCCGTCGAAGTTGATGGCGGACGGGCTGCCGATGAGCACGTCGATCGTGCCCGGGTGCACCTTCGCCCAGCCGCTGGAGGTGATCGCCTGACGGACGACCTTCTCCTTCGGGTTCGCCAGCACATCGGCGATGTTGAGTCGTCCGGCCACCTGGATGTCCATCCCGGTGGAGACGTCGGACTGCGGGTCGAGGTCGACGACGAGAGTCCGGACTCCCCGGGCGAAAGCCGCTGAGGCCAGCCCGAGTGTCACGGTCGTCTTGCCGACGCCCCCCTTGAGAGAGCTGACGCTGAGTACGTGCACGGACTCCACGTTACCTTCCCCTAGGCTGAGGGGACACTCAGCCCCGCCCCTGCACGCCGAAAACGCCGTGCATCGAGCTCTCAGAGGTGTGCATGTTCCAGAAGATCCTTGTGGCCAACCGCGGCGAGATCGCGATCCGGGCCTTCCGAGCGGCGTACGAGGTGGGGGCGCGCACCGTCGCGGTGTTCCCGCATGAGGACCGCGGTTCCGTGCATCGGCTCAAGGCCGACGAAGCCTACGAGATCGGCGAACGCGGGCATCCCGTCCGCGCCTACCTGAACGTCGATGAGATCATCCGTGTCGCACTCGAGGCGGGTGCCGACGCGATCTACCCCGGGTACGGGTTCCTCTCGGAGAACCCGGAGCTCGCAGAGAAGGCCGCAGCGAACGGCATCGTCTTCATCGGACCGCCGTCGAAGGTGCTGGAGATGGCTGGCAACAAGGTCGAGGCGAAGCGCCACGCGATCGAGGCCGGCGTTCCGGTCCTCCGCTCGACGGAGGCGTCGGACGACATCGAAGCCCTCGTCGCCCAGGCCGAGGACATCGGGTTCCCGCTGTTCGCCAAGGCAGTGGCCGGTGGAGGCGGGCGCGGTATGCGCCGTGTGGAGACCCCGGGCGAGCTCGCCCCGGCCCTCGCTGCGGCCATGCGCGAGGCTTCGAGCGCGTTCGGCGATGCCCGGATGTTCCTGGAGCAGGCGGTCGTTCGTCCTCGGCACATCGAGGTGCAGATCCTCGCGGACAAGACCGGCGAGACCGTTCACCTGTTCGAGCGCGACTGCTCGGTGCAGCGCCGCCACCAGAAGGTGGTCGAGATCGCTCCTGCCCCCAACCTCGATGACAGCGTCCGCACCGCGCTGCACGGCTACGCGGTCGCCTTCGCCCGCTCGATCGGGTACGAGAACGCCGGCACGGTCGAGTTCCTGCTCGAGACCGCGGGGGGAGCGCACCGGTGAAGTCGTCTTCATCGAGATGAACCCGCGCATCCAGGTCGAGCACACGGTCACCGAGGAGGTCACCGACGTCGACCTCGTGCAGAGTCAGATGCGTATCGCCGCCGGGCAGACGCTCGCCGACCTCGGGCTGCAGCAGCAGAACCTGCACCTGCGCGGCGCCGCCCTGCAGTGCCGGATCACGACCGAGGATCCGACCCAGGGATTCCGCCCCGACACCGGAAAGATCACCACCTACCGGTCGCCGGGTGGCGCCGGCATCCGCCTCGACGGCGGCACCGTGCATCAGGGTGCGCAGATCAGCCCGCACTTCGACTCCATGCTGGCGAAGCTGACCTGCCGCGGTCGCGACTTCCCCGCGGCCGTGGCTCGCGCGCGACGCGCACTGGCCGAGTTCCGCATCCGCGGTGTGTCCACGAACATCCCCTTCCTGCAGGCGCTGCTCGACGACGACGCGTTCATCGCCGGCGACGTCAGCACGTCCTTCATCGATGAGCGTCCGGAACTGCTGCGCGGTCGCGTCTCGAAGGACCGCGGCACGAGGCTCCTGAACTGGCTGGTCGACGTCACCGTCAACAAGCCCCACGGTTCCCACCCGGGTGTGATCGACCCTGCCGCCAAGCTGCCCGCCGTCGACCTCACGACCGAGCCGGTGGCGGGCTCCCGCCAGCGACTTCTGGAACTCGGGCCGGAGGGCTTCGCGCGCAGCCTCCGCGAGCAGACCGCACTGGCGATCACCGACACCACGTTCCGCGACGCCCACCAGTCACTCCTGGCCACCAGGGTACGGACGAAGGACCTGGTCGCCGCGGCGCCCTATCTCGCCCGGCTCACACCCGGCCTGCTCTCCGTCGAAGCCTGGGGTGGCGCAACCTACGACGTCGCGCTCCGATTCCTCGGCGAGGACCCGTGGGAGCGTCTCGACAAGCTGCGGGCGGCGCTGCCGAACGTCGCGATCCAGATGCTGCTGCGCGGGCGCAACACGGTGGGCTACACGCCGTACCCCACTGCCGTCACCGAGGCGTTCGTCGCCGAGGCCGCAGCGAGCGGCGTCGACATCTTCCGCATCTTCGACGCGCTGAACGACGTCGAGCAGATGCGGCCCGCCATCGAGGCCGTGCGCAACACCGGCACGGCTGTCGCCGAGGTGGCGCTCTGCTACACCGGCGATCTGCTCGACCCGGCGGAAGACCTCTACACGCTCGACTACTACCTGGGCCTGGCAGATCAGATCGTCGCCGCCGGTGCGCACATCATCGCGATCAAGGACATGGCCGGTCTGCTCCGTCCCGCCGCGGCCGCGAAGCTCGTGTCGGCGTTGCGCGAGCGCTTCGACCTTCCGGTGCATCTGCATACGCACGACACCCCCGGTGGTCAGCTCGCGACGCTGCTCGCGGCGAGTGCGGTGGGCGTCGACGCGGTGGATGCGGCATCCGCTCCGCTTTCCGGCACGACCAGCCAGCCGTCCCTGTCGTCGCTCGTCGCGGCGCTCGCCCACACGGAGCGCGACAGTGGGATCTCCCTCGGCGGGGTCTCGGACCTCGAACCGTATTGGGAGGCCGTACGCCGGCAGTACGCGCCGTTCGAGTCCGGCCTGCCCGGACCCACGGGCCGTGTGTACCACCACGAGATCCCCGGTGGACAGCTGTCCAACCTCCGCCAGCAGGCGAAGGCACTAGGCCTGGCGAACGACTTCGAGCTGATCGAGGACATGTACGCCGCGGCCGACCGCATCCTCGGCCGGGTGCCGAAGGTGACCCCGTCGTCGAAGGTGGTCGGCGACCTCGCCCTGCACCTCGCAGCGGTCAAGGCCGACCCGGCGGACTTCGAGGCGAACCCGGAGAAGTACGACGTCCCGGACTCGGTCGTCGGCTTCATGGCGGGGGAGCTGGGTGACCTGCCGGGCGGGTGGCCCGAGCCCTTCCGCACTAAGGTGCTGGCCGGACGCTCCGTGCGCGTCGGTCTCACCGAGATCTCGGCCGAAGACGAAGCGGCTCTCGCCGGATCCAGCGCCGAGCGCCGCGCACGTCTCAACGCGCTGCTCTTCCCCGCGCCGACGAAGGAGTACCTCGAGCGCCGTGAGCGGTTCGGCGACCTGTCGGTTCTCGACACGAGCGACTACCTCTACGGTCTGGTGCAGGGGCAGGAGCATGTGATCGAGATCGACCGCGGAGTACAGCTCTACATCGGGCTGGAGGCCATCGGCGACGCCGACGACAGGGGCATGCGCACGGTCATGACGACCCTCAACGGACAGCTCCGACCAGTGTTCGTTCGCGACCGATCCATCTCCGTGGATGCCCATGAGGTGGAGAAGGCGGATACCTCGATACCGGGTCAGGTGGCCGCCCCCTTCTCGGGCGTGGTCACGCTGAAGGCCGAGGTCGGCAGCACGGTCAAGGCCGGTGAGCCCGTCGCATCCATCGAGGCGATGAAGATGGAAGCGGCGATCACGTCGCCGGTCGACGGCGTCCTCGAACGTCACGCGATCGCCGGCACCCAGCAGGTGGATGCCGGAGATCTTTTGGTCGTCATCCGTCCCGCGCACTAATCTTGGGCGGGCGAGGGCCGCGCCGCGTGCGCACCCGAGGCTCGCGCAGGCTTGGAGTGCATCGTGACCCCGAAGAACACCGCAGACCACGAGGACAACCCGCTGGGGGTGCTCGATGACGCCGCGTCTCTCGACACGGCCGGCATCGGCATCCTCGGCGGGACCGCGCAGGTGAGCGTGACATTGCCCAAGGATGAGGACGACGATCTCGCCGACGACGGTGTCGTCGACGGCGAGGTCGTGGATCTGATCCTCGATGAGGCACCGGTGGCGCTCGCTCCGCGGCCATCGATCTTCATCGACTCGATCGTGATCGACGTTCCGGCGGTCCCTGCGTCTTCGAACGAAACGGTCAAGGAGCCCGAGAAGGCCGACGAGCCCGAGGTCGTCGCGGAGGACGCTGACACCACGGACACCGAGGAAGCCGAGATCGTGGAGAGGAGCCCGAGTCTTCGGAGGTCGAGCCTTCCGAGACCGAGACTCCCGAGACCGAGGATTCCGGGATCACGGTCGAGACCGAGACCGACACTGAGGCCGACGCACCGGTCGCCGCACACGCCGCGGAGGAAGAAGTCGCGGCCCGTTTCCTCGCCCAGGCGGATGCCGATGCGGCCACGACCGTGGCCCCCGCCCCGACCACGACTGCGATTCCGAAGGAGACCACCGCCGTGTCCAGACCCGAGCCGAAGGCCGTCGCCCCGCAGAGGGGACGCGCCGCGGCGCGCGCCGACGTGACGCTCACCTCCAAGCGATTGGACGATCTGGGGGATTCCTCGCGCGAGTCGGCCGATCTGCTCACCGCCGACCGGTTGCTCGACCCGAGCCGGATCGCCAAGCCGGAGCCCGAGGGGGCCTGGAGCCACTTCCTCTACACCGTGTCCGGTCGTCGCATCAACATCGGCGATGGGCGGCGCGCCCGTGATCGCAAGGCGCTCTCCGCACGGATCGCCGCGCCGCTGACCGGCGGCGCACGATTCGTCCCGGTCCTCTCCCGCAAGGGCGGCGTCGGCAAGACCACCATCACAGCGCTGCTCGGCATGGCTCTCGCCGACGCGCGAGACGACCGGGTCATCGCCGTCGACGCGAACCCCGACCGCGGCACCCTCGCCGAGCGCGTGGTGCGACCGCATCACAACAAGTCGGTGCGCGACCTCGTCCGCATCCACGAAGAGGTCAAGGGCTACCACGACATCTCCGCGATCGTCGCACGCGACGCGACTCGCCTGGATGTGCTCGCCTCCGACTCGGATCCGCGCATCGCGGAGGCTTTCAGCGACAGCGACTACCGGGACGTCGCCGGGGTCGCGGCGCATTACTATTCGCTCGTTCTCACGGACACCGGAACCGGGATCGTGCACTCGGTCATGTCGGCGACGCTCGATCTCGCCGACCAGATCGTGATCGTGTCGGGACTCAGCGTGGATGAGGCGCGGTTGGCCTCGGAGACGCTCACCTGGCTCGAGACCAATGGCTACGAGGAGCAGGCGCGTGAGGCGATCGTGGTGCTGAACCAGTCGACGCCCGGCGCACCCCTCGTGCGGCTGAATGAGCTGCAGGCGCACTTCGCCACGCGCGCGAAGAGCGTGATCCGGATGCCGTACGACCCGCAGATCGCGGGCGGAGGAACGATCGTGTTCGCCAACCTGCAGCCCGAGACGCGCATCGCTGCGCGCGAGCTCGCAGCGGTGCTGGTCGAGGGTCTGCGGGCGAGGGTCGCCTGATGACGGTGCGCGAGATCCGCATTTTCGGCGACCCCGTTCTCCGCACCGTGTGCGCTCCGATCGACCAGATCGACGACGGTGTGCGGGCTCTGGTCGCGGACCTCGTCGAGACCGTCGAGCTGCCCGGTCGCGCCGGTGTCGCGGCGCCGCAGATCGGCGTGGCGCTGCGCGCCTTCAGCTACAACATCGACGGCGACATCGGGTACGTTCTCAACCCGGTCCTCACCGAGGTGCGCGGTGAGCCGGTGCCGACGGGCGAGGGCTGCCTGTCGGTGCCCGGTCTCTGGCATGACGCGCTGCGTCACCCGTGGGCCCGCGTCGAGGGGATCGATCTCGACGGGAATGCCGTGGTGCTCGAGGGCGAGGGCCTGCTCGCCCAGGCGCTGCAGCACGAGACGGATCATCTCGACGGGAAGCTGTTCCTCTCCCGGCTCGATCCGGAGACCCGAAAGCAGGCGATGCGCGAGGTGCGCGAGAGCTCCTGGTTCTGAGGGGCGCTCGCGCTGAGCCGCCCCTTTCTCATATGAACGGCCCCCTTGTGCGCGTGCGCAAGGGGGCCGTTCGTATCGAAGCGGGCGGCTCGACCGGCGAGATCAGCCGCCGATGGCGACGTTTGTCGTGGAGACCGGCTCGTCGTAGATCGCGGCGACCTCGTCCGCGAAGTCGTTCATGATGACATTGCGCTTGATGGACAGCTTGGGCGTCAGGTGTCCGGAGGCTTCCGTCCACTCCGAGTCGAGGATGGTGAACTTCCGGATCGACTCGGCGCGCGACACCCGTGCGTTCGCGCCGTCGACGGCACGCTGCACCTCGTCGCGCACGGCCGCGTTGGTGGATGCATCCGCCAGCGACATCTTCGCGTCGAGGCCGTTGTTCGCGAGCCAGGTCGGAAGCATCTCGGGGTCGAGGGTGACCAGCGCGGAGATGAACGGGCGCTGGTCGCCGACGACGACGACCTGGCCGATGATCGGGTTGGCGCGGATCGGGTCCTCGAGCGCGGCCGGGGCGACGTTCTTTCCACCCGCCGTGACGATGATCTCCTTCTTGCGGCCCGTGATCGTGAGGAAGCCCTCGGAGTCGAAGCTGCCGATGTCACCGGTGCGGAACCACCCGCCTTCGCTGAACGCCTCCGCCGTGGCCTCCGGATTGTTCCAGTACTCCTTGAACACGTTGACGCCGCGGACCTCGATCTCGCCGTCTTCGCCCAGACGCACTCCGACGCCGGGGAGTGCGGGACCGACGGTGCCGATCTTCGACTTGTCGGCCAGGTTCACGGTCGCGGGTGCCGTGGTCTCGGTGAGGCCGTAGCCTTCGAGGATCACGACGCCGAGGCTGTGGAAGAAGTGGCCGAGGCGCGGACCCAGGGGCGCGGAGCCCGACACCGCGTAGACCACGTTTCCACCCATCGCTGTGCGCAGCTTGCTGTAGACGAGCTTGTTGAACAGGGCGAATTTGAGCTTCATCCCGAACGGGATCTTCTTGCCCTCTTCGAGCAGCTTCGAGTGCTCGATGGCGACGTCGGCGGCGGCGCGGAAGATCTTGCCCTTGCCACCGGCCTCCGCCTTCTGCTCGGCGGAGTTGTAGACCTTTTCGAACACGCGGGGGACGGCGAGAAGGAACGTCGGCTTGAAGGAGCCGAGTGCCGGCAGGAGCTGGCGGGTGTCGGGCTGGTGCCCGGTGCGCACGCCGGCGTGGATGTCGAGGATGGAGATGAAACGCGCGAACACGTGGGCGGTGGTGATGAACAGCAGGGTCGAGGCGCCCGGCGTCTCCACGACGGCGTTCAGCGCCTTCGCCGAGTTGCGCGTCAACTCGACGAAGTTGCTGTGCGTGAGCACGCAGCCCTTCGGCCGGCCCGTCGAGCCCGAGGTGTAGATGAGCGTGGCGATGTCGGAGCCGACCGCGAGGTTGCGTCGCCGCTCGATCTCCTCGTCCGTCACTGACGACCCCTGAGCGGTGAGCGTGTCGATCGCGCCGAGGTGCAGCTGCCAGATCTCGCGGATCAAGGGGAGATCGCCGCGCACCTCGTCGACGCGGGCGAAGTGCTCGGGGGACTCCACCATGAGGGCGATCGCGCCGGAGTCCTCGAGGATCCACTGGATCTGGGAGGGGGAGCTGGTCTCGTAGATCGGCACCATCACCGCACCGGCATAGAAGAGCGCGAAGTCGACGAGCGTCCACTCGTAGGTCGTGCGAGCGAGGAAGCCCACCTTCTCGCCGGGCTGGATGCCGGCGGCCGCGAATCCCTTCGCCAGAGCGACGACGGCGGTCTGGAAGTCGGCTGCGGAGATGTCGCGCCAGCCGTCGCCACCGTCCGGGACGGAGAACAGGGCGCGGTCGGGGGTCGCCTGGACGCGCTTGACCAGAAGGTCGGAGACGTTCGCGTCGGGATCGGCGGGGACGATCGCGGGGACTTCAAACTGGACCACGGCAGCTCCTTCGGTACCGGACGGGCACGGTGTGCTGTCGAGTCTAGGGCATGACACCGCGTCGCACTCTTGATGGGACTGAGTCGCGATCAAGGATCCCGCGGAGAAGAACATCGGAGCGGATGCCGGGGCGGCGCTAGACTTCACCACGATGTTCTACTGGCTGATGAAGTATGTCGTGATCGGCCCCGTGGTCAAGGCGATCTTCCGCCCCTGGATAGCGGGACGGAACAACGTGCCCGCGAATGGTGCGGCGATCCTCGCCAGCAACCATCTCTCCTTCGCGGACTCCATCTTCCTGCCGCTGGTGATCGACCGTCCGATGTCGTTCCTCGCGAAGAGCGACTACTTCACCGGCCGCGGCCTCAAGGGATTCGCGACCAAGTTCTTCATGAAGGCCACCGGACAGATCCCGATCGATCGCTCGGGAGGCAAGGCCTCGGAGGCCTCGCTCAACACCGGGCTCCAGGTGCTCGGCGGGGGAGACCTGCTCGGCATCTACCCGGAGGGAACCCGCAGCCCCGACGGCAAGCTGTACCGCGGGCGCACCGGCATCGCGCGCATGGCTCTCGAGGCCAAGGTCCCCGTCGTCCCCGTGATCATGGTCGACACCGACACGGCCATGCCGATCGGACGCCGCCTGCCCCGGATCATGAGGGTCGGCATCGTCATCGGAGAGCCTCTGGACTTCTCCCGCTACGCGGGTATGGAGAACGATCGTTACATCCTGCGATCCGTCACGGACGAAATCATGGTGGCGCTGCACAGGCTCGGGCAGCAGGAGTACGAGGACGTCTACGCGTCGACCGTGAAGGACCGGCTTCCGGCCCGCGTCACACAGCGCTCGTAGCGAATCCGAGGGGCACCCCGACCACTAGGCTTGAGGCATGCTCCCGCACCACATCGACGCCCTTGATGCTTGGCGCTCGCTTCCCATCAAGCAGCAGCCGCAGTGGCCTGACGCGGACCGCGTCGCCGAGATCTCCCGACAGATCTCGACCCTCCCTCCTCTGGTCTTCGCCGGTGAGGTCGACAACCTCCGCGATCGCCTTGCGCGCGCAGCATCCGGCCAGGCGTTCCTGCTGCAGGGCGGCGATTGCGCCGAGACGTTCGCCGGCGCCACCGCCGAGCAGATCCGCAACCGCATCAAGACGGTGCTGCAGATGGCCGTCGTCCTCACTTACGGTGCGTCGATGCCGATCGTGAAGATGGGGCGAATGGCGGGACAGTTCGCCAAGCCCCGTTCGAGCGACACCGAGACCCGTGGCGATGTCACTCTTCCGGCGTACCGGGGCGACATCGTCAACGGGTACGACTTCACCGAGGGCTCCCGCCAGCCCGATCCCGGTCGGCTGCTGCAGGGCTACCACACGGCCGTCTCCACGTTGAACCTCATCCGGGCCTTCACTCAGGGAGGGTTCGCCGACCTCCGCGAGGTGCACTCGTGGAACAAGGGCTTCGCGCAGAACCCGGCCAATCAACGCTACGAACGCATGGCCGCCGAGATCGATCGCGCGATCAACTTCATGGAGGCCGCCGGAGCCGACTTCGACGAGCTCAAGCGCGTCGAGTTCTTCACCGGCCATGAGGGCCTGCTGATGGACTACGAGCGCCCGATGACGCGGATCGACTCGCGCACGGACACGCCCTACAACACGTCCGCCCACTTCCTGTGGATCGGGGAGCGCACCCGTGAGCTCGACGGCGCGCACGTCGACTACTTCTCGAAGATCCGCAACCCCATCGGTGTGAAGCTCGGCCCGACCACGACGCCCGAGACGGCGCTCGCCCTGATCGACAAGCTCGACCCCGAGCGCGAGCCCGGACGACTCACCTTCATCACTCGCATGGGCGCCGGCAAGATCCGCGATGCCCTGCCGCCGCTGCTGGAGGCCGTGCGCGACTCGGGGGCCCAGCCGCTGTGGGTCACCGACCCGATGCACGGCAACGGCATCACGACGCCGACCGGGTACAAGACGCGTCGCTTCGACGACGTGGTCGACGAGGTGCGTGGCTTCTTCGAGGCGCACCGCGCCGTCGGCACCTTCCCCGGCGGCATCCACGTGGAGCTCACCGGTGACGATGTGACCGAATGCCTCGGCGGATCCGAGCACATCGACGAGGCGGCTCTCGCGACGCGCTACGAGAGCCTGTGCGACCCGCGCCTGAACCACATGCAGTCCCTCGAGCTGGCGTTCCTCGTCGCCGAGGAGCTCGAGAAGCGCTGAGCAGACAGAAAAGGGGCCGGAACATCGTTCCGGCCCCTTTTCCGTGCTCTCGATCAGGCGACGTGCTCCCGATCAGTTGAGGTGCGCGCGATCAGCCGGAGAAGCTCATCTTCAGCGTGATGGTCGTCCCCTTGCGTTGAGGCTCCGACGGACTGTACGAGTCGACGTTCGTGTTCTCGTTCGCCAGCAGGTCCCATACGGAGTCGGGGAGCCCGGTGTCGCTCGTGTACGACCACTTGAAGCCGGCACCCTCGAGGGCCTGGGTGGCCTCGTCGCGGGAAAGGCCCTCGACGTTCGGCACGTCGAACAGGGGAGGTCCGCTGGAGATGATCAGCTGCACAGTGTCGCCCGGGCGCCAGGGGCCCTTCTCGGAGCGGTCGGCGTGACCGATCACCCGGTCCTTGCCGATGCTGTCGCTGGGCTGGTACTGGCTCTCGGCCGCCACCTTGAGGCCCTTGCCCGTCAGGGCGTCGGTGGCCTGCTGCACGCTCAGGTCGCTGATGTCGGGGAGCGGCCCGCGGGACACCTGGATGGTCGCGGTGTCCTTCTCGAACACCGTGCACCCCTTATCGCAGCCGAAGGTGTCGCCGCCCGCGCTGGGCGTGATGCGGACGTTGAGCACCTTGCCGTCTGCCAGTTCGTCGAAGTACTCCTCGTCGTCGGCGATCTCGAGGTTCGCCGCGTCGAGTGAGGCGCGCACGACCTCGAGATCGAGCCCGGTGACCGGGTCGAGGTCGTGCGATGCGGGACCGGCCGAGACGATGACCGCGACGGTCACGCCCTTGTCGAGACGGGTGCCTTCGCCGGGATCGGTCTTGATCACCGTGCCCTTGGCCACGTCGACGGAGAACTCGTCCTTCTTCTCGGGGACGAACCCCGCGTCGGAGAGGACGTCAGCCGCCTCGTCGTACGTTCCGCCGGCGACGGTCGGCACCGCGATCAGTGAGCCGGGACCGGAGCCGAACCACCAGCCCACACCGCCTGCGAGAACGGCGAGCAGCAGCACGAGGGTGAGGAGGAAGGCGCCCCGCGCGCGGCGCTTCGAGGCGCGCCGCCGCAGGATCGTGGCGTTGTCGACGGCCGGAGCGCCCGGTGCGGTGGTATCAGGGATGACCATGGTCCCGGGCATGACCTTGGTGAGGTCACCCGAATCGGCCTGGCTCCGCTGAGACGTCGTGGCCCTCGCGACCGCCGGGGCGATCCCCAGGTCGCGTTCGATCTCTCGGAGGCGCTCGAGCATCTGCCCCGCGTCATCCGGTCGCTCGTCGGGGGACTTCTCGGTCGCCCAGAGCACGAGCTCGTCGAGCTGCTCCGGAACCGCGGGGTTCCGCACGCTCGGACGCGGCACGGACTCGGTGGCGTGCTGGAACGCGATCTGCATCGGCTGCTCGCCCTTGTAGGGCTGCTCGCCGACCAGCATCTCGTAGAGCATGATGCCGAGAGCGTAGATGTCGCTGCGGGCATCGGCGGTGCCGCGGGTCACGAGTTCTGGGGCCAGATAGGCGATGGTGCCGAGCAGCTGCTGACCGGTGGCGGTGTTCGCCGTCGTCGCGCGCGCCAGCCCGAAGTCGCCGATCTTGATGCGCCCGTCCTCGGCGAGCAGAACGTTCTCCGGCTTCACGTCGCGGTGCACGATCCCGGCGCGGTGCGCGGCCGAGAGCCCCGCGAGGATCGCGTCCATGATGGTGATCGTCTGCGGGATCGTGAGCCGCTTCTGCTCCCGCAGCAGTTCGCGCAGCGTGATGCCGGGCAGATACTCCATGACGAGGTAGGCGAGCTCGCCGTCCTGACCCTGATCGAAGACGTTCACGACATGCGGGTCCGCGAGGCGGGCCGCGGCGCGGGCCTCCTGGATGAAGCGGCTCTGGAAGGCCGAGTCATCGCTGAGGTGCGCGTGCATGACCTTGAGCGCGATGCGTCGCTCCAGGCGGAGGTCGGTCGCCACGTAGACGGTCGCCATG
Organism: Microbacterium sp. W4I20; assembly: GCF_030816505.1. Taxonomy (NCBI): domain Bacteria; kingdom Bacillati; phylum Actinomycetota; class Actinomycetes; order Micrococcales; family Microbacteriaceae; genus Microbacterium; species Microbacterium sp. W4I20. Next base: position 58,905 of record NZ_JAUSYB010000001.1, read on the forward strand.
CCTCCGCGGGCGATTCGTGCCCGCACGCGATAGCGACCGTCGACAAGCCGCCCGATGAGGGGGTCGGCTTGCTGATTGGACGTCACGTCAGAATTCTATGGAGAACTGCCTGAAAGACAGGGGAGCGGCTCACCCCTGGCACCTGCGGGTTTTCCCGATGCCGGTCATCCGTAGTGAGCCAGCCAGCTGTATGCCTGCTTCTCCCACTGGCCGTACCGGTCGGGGTAGGCCGAGATCTGCACGGCCTGCGCGGCGTCGGTGAAGGACATCGCCTCCCAGCCGGGGATGTCGAGCAGGCCACGGGTGGTCTGTCCGTTGGGATCGCCATGGCCGCCGTAGAACACTCGCGTGCTCCGGTCCGCGTCGAGGATCTGAGCGGGGGTTCCCCACCCCGTACTGGGCCGCTGCTGGAAGATCCCCAGCGAATCGCGGTCGCCCCAGTCGAGGTTGCGCAGACCCGATTCGACCATGGCGGTCGCGAGTGCCGTGGCGATGGCTCGATCGGAGACGCCCATCTCGCGACCGATGCGGATGATGAGTCCCGCGTTCGATGCCTGCTCGGCTGTGAGCGAGGCGGTCCGCTGCCCTCCCGTCGATGACGCCGCTGCCGGCGCGGGGGCGCTCTTCACGACGAGCTTCTGGCCGGGGTAGATGATCGATGAGGCGCCGAGACCGTTGAGGGAGAACAGCGCCTGGCTGGTCGTGCCGTACTTCTTCGCGATTGCGAAGACGGTGTCTCCGGCGACCACGACGTGGGTCGTGGCGGAAGCCGGAGGAGCGGTCACGGCCACCGGGGCCGCCACGGCCGGTGCTGCGGTGCCCGAGACCGCGAGCTTCTGCCCGGGATAGATGACCGAGGTGCGGCTCAGCCCATTGGCCGCGAGGACCGCGTCGACGGTGGTGCCGTACTTCTTCGCGATCGCGAAGACCGTGTCGCCGGCGACCACGGTGTGGGCGCTCGCGGATGTCCGGACGGCGACCGGCGCGGGGGCAGCGGCGGATGCGTGGAGCTTCAGCTTCTGGCCGGGGTGGATCACCGAACGCCAGGTGAGTCCGTTCCTCGTGAGCACGTCCACGGTGCGAAGGCCGAACCGGCCGGCGATGGCCGAGACGGTGTCTCCCGGCTGCACGATGTAGTCGGCGGGTGGCGCCTGAGTCGGAACGGTGCGCAGGGGTGTCGAGCGGTGCCGCTCGATCGTGGTCGGCTGCGGGGCGGCGTCCGCCGGAGCAGCGACCAGTGTCCCCGCCAAGGCGCCGAGGATGGCGCCCGGCATGCCGAACTGCAGATATCGCGTGCGACGCGTGGCGGTGTGCTGGGTCAAAGCGTCCCCCTTTTCGAGCACTTCACGCTGACACGGATGTAAACAGAAGTCAACAGGAGTGACGCAAGTGACAGATGTGACTGGAGTGCCGATATGCGACTCGGAAGCGGAGGTGAGATAGTGGGCAACGTGTCTGAGAACGTAGCTGTGACCCCCGCCGTCGAGTGGCTGACCATGCCCGATCTCGTCGAGGTGCTCGACGTGCCCCTTGGCCGTGTGCGCCGCCTGATCGACGATCACTATCTGGTCGGGTCCCGGCGCACCGGCGTCTTCGCGGTGCCGGCTGTCTTCATCGTCGACGGGCACCCGCTCAGCTCGTTGCGCGGCACCATCATCGTGCTGCAGGACGCCGGCTTCACTGACGACGAGCTGATCGACTGGCTGCTGGCCGAGGAGGAGAGCCTCGGGCGCTCCCCGATCGACGCGCTCCTCGCGGGGCACAAGAGCGCGGTCCGCCGCCTCGCGCGCACCCTCGCCTGATCCGAGCGCGCCCTCAGCCCGGGCCCGCAAGCCGGCAGCGCGACCGTCAGGCCGAGCGCACCGTCGCGGCGCGGGCGAGGTCCCGCAGGTCGCCGACCGCACCGTTGTCGAGCCGCGAGCCCGAGAGGGCGCGGTCGGCCTGCAGGGCGAAGTCGGCGATCATGGCCTCGACCCGCTCCAGCGCTCCGGAACCGGTGATCGTCGCCTGCAGGAACGACACCTGTTGCGCGGTGAGCTCCGGGTCGCCGAGCATCTCGTCGAGGATGCTCCTGGCGGGGGAGTCCAGGGACTCGCGGGGTGAGGGCGACGAGCACCGTGCGCTTGCCCTCCCGCAGGTCGTCGCCTGCCGGCTTGCCGGTGACCGACGCATCGCCGAAGACTCCGAGGACGTCGTCGCGCAGCTGGAACGCCATCCCGACCGGATGCCCGAATCGACGCAGGGCGGCCAGCTGGTCCTCGTCGGCGCCCGCGAGGGCGGCACCGAGGACGAGGGGCTGCTCGATGCTGTAGCGGGCGGACTTGAGCGACACCACCCGGAGCGCCCGCTCCGCATGCTGGGACCCCTCGTTCACGCTCCACGCCGATTCTTCGGCGATGTCGAGATACTGCCCCGTGGTCACGTCCCGGCGCATCCGGGCGTACTCCGACCGGACCGCGCGCGCCTGAGGGTGCGCGTCGAGGGCCGACTCGAGCAGGTCGTCGCTCCAGGCCACGAGCAGGTCGCCGAGAAGGACGGACGCCGCGCGCCCGAAGGCTTCGGCGTCGCCGTGCCATCCGGCTGCCCGATGGGAGGCCTCGAGAGCCCGATGAGCGGCGGGTCGGCCGCGTCGGGTGTCGGAGTTGTCGATGAGGTCGTCGTGCACGAGAGCGGCGGACTGGAAGATCTCGAGTGCGGCGCAGACATCCCAGAGCGCGTCGTCCTCGGTGGCGTCGCGATCACGGAATCGCGCGATCGAGCGCCATCCGGCATGGCAGAAGCGGGCGCGAAGACGCTTGCCGCCGACCAGCGTCGCCGCCGCCGCGTCGAGGAAGGACATCGCGTCGGGGCCGTACTCGCCGGATTCGGCGCGCATCCGTTCGAGGAAGCGCTCCAGGCGCGCGGCGACGGCGTCGGAGACTTCTGAGGGGGACGACACGACTCCCAGCATACGTAAAGCAAGGAGGCCCCGATCGGCTAGCCCCGAGCGCCTCGGCGCGCGTAGAATGAACAGGACCATACCCGAGGGGGACGAAATGCCACTCTCCGAACAGGAGCAGCGTCTGCTCGATGAGATGGAACGCCATCTCCTCCACAACGACGCCGACGTCGTGACGGCGCCTTCCGGCGATCGCACTCTCAGCTACCGCAACCTCGTGTACGGGGCACTCCTCCTGCTCGCCGGCATCGCCGGTCTCATCGCGGGGGTCATCCTCGGAGACGTCTGGGGGATCGTGGTCGGAGTCATCGGATTCGCAGCGATGCTCGCCGGCGTGATGTTCGCCGTCACTCCCGTTCGCCGCACCACCCCGGTGGTCCCGCAGGAGCGCACCGCAACGAAGCCACAGACCTCCGCGTCCTTCATGGATCGTATGAACGATCGATGGGATCGCCGCCAGGACGGTCACTGACCACCTCCCCCTTTCACAGAAGCCCGGATGCTGAGCATCCGGGCTTCTTGCGTTGACGGTCACCTCCGCTCGGTTCCCTCCACTTCCCCTCCACCTCCCTCCACCGCGGAATCCCGCGGAACTTCGGCGTGCCCTTTTTGGCTCGGCCGTCGATTGCGCCGATTGACCGTAGGAATGTGGAGGAAAGTGGAGTAAAGTGGGGCGCACCTCGAGTTGGCCGGACGGAGAGGGGGTGATGGCCGATGTTGCTAGGGACTCATTCCCCGAAGCTGGACGACAAAGGACGGGTCATCCTTCCTGCGAAGTTCCGCGAAGACCTGGGTGGCGGCATCGTCGTCACGCGTGGTCAGGAACGCTGCCTCTACGTGTTCAGCACGGCCGAGTTCGAGACGATGCACGAGCGGATCCGTCAGGCGCCGCTCGCCAACAAGCAGGCGCGTGACTTCATGCGCCTGTTCCTCTCCGGTGCCAGTGCGGAGATGCCCGACAGCCAGAACCGCATCACCATCCCCGCCCACCTGCGTCAGTACGCGGGCCTTCAGAAAGAGCTCATCGTCACCGGAGTCGGCGCTCACGCCGAGATCTGGGATGCCGAGAGCTGGAACAGCTACCTCGCTGCCGGCGAGGAGACCTACTCCGATCTGGAGCAGGAGGTGATTCCGGGACTCTTCTGACCTCGGCTGTGATGCCCCCGCCGCTCCCGCCCCGACACACTTCCCCGGTGCCGGGTCGCGAAGCGGAGGGGGATCAGGGCCGAAGGTCGAACCCGAGAAAGATCATGAGCCTCCGCGATATCCACACTCCCGTCCTGCTCGACCGCTGCGTCGAGCTGCTCGCTCCCGCCCTTCAGGCGGACGGAGCGGTCCTCGTCGACGCCACCCTCGGAATGGGGGGCCACTCGGAAGCACTGCTCGAGCGATTCCCGCACATTCGGCTGGTCGGGCTGGACCGCGACACCGACGCTCTGCGCATCGCGGGGGAGCGCCTGGCCCGCTTCGAAGACCGCGTGACGCTGGTGCACACCGTCTACGACGAGATCGGACTTCACGCGCAGGGAGCCGCCGGCATCCTCTTCGACCTGGGCGTCTCGTCGCTCCAGCTCGACGAGGCCGAGCGGGGCTTCGCGTACTCGAAGGACGCACCGCTCGACATGCGCATGGACCAGACCAAGGGCGTCACCGCCGCCGAGGTCATCGCGACGTACAACGAGGGCAACCTGCGGCGCATCTTCGAACGCTACGGCGAGGAGAAGCTCGCGGGACGCTACGCGCGCTTCATCATCGACGCTCGTCAGAAGCAGCCGATCACCCGATCGGGAGAACTCGTCGAGATCCTGATCGCCGCGACGCCCGCTGCGGCGCAGCGCGCGGGTCACCCCGCGAAGCGCGTCTTCCAGGCCCTGCGCATCGAGGTCAACGCCGAGCTGAACGTGCTCGCGGACGCCATCCCCTCGGCGATGGACGCCCTCAGCGTCGGTGGACGCATCGTGGTGATGTCGTACCAGTCGCTGGAGGATCGTCTCGTGAAGCAGGCGTTCGCCGCGGCATCCGCCTCGACCGCACCCGCCGGGCTTCCCGTCGAGCTCCCTGAACACGCCCCCCGGTTCCGCATCCTCACCAAGGGCGCCGAACTCGCGGGCGAAGACGAGCGGGCACGCAACCCCCGCGCGATCCCGGTGCGCTTGCGCGCCGCCGAGAAACTCCGGGAGAGCGCATGAGCCTGAACGCCGCGGCAGTCCGCAAGCCGGCACAGCCGATCGCCCCGCAGCGCACGCCGACCCGGCGGCTGCAGCCGGTCACGAGCCCTGCCGTCCGACGCAAGCCCAAGCTCGCCTACGCGCTGATCGCGCTCGGCGGTGCCCTCGCCATCGGAGCCGCGCAGATCGCCCTGTCGCTCGCGATCACGCAGGACTCTTTCGCCCTGAAGGATCTGTCCTCGCAGCAGCGTGAGCTCGATCTGCGCACCCACGCCCTCAACGAGGAGCTGACCGGTATGAGCTCCCCCCAGGTGCTGGCGACCGGCGCAGCGAGCCTCGGCATGGTGGTCGCCGGATCTCCCTCCTACCTCCGACTGAGCGACAGCACCGTCTTCGGCACCGGAGCCGGCGCGGACGGGGTGTCGACTATCGACCCGGAGGGCGCCGGCGCGGTCGGGAACGCTCTGATCACCGCACCACCGGCGGAGACCCCCGCCACCGAAGGCGGAGCCGTCGACCCGACCACGCAGGACCTCCCGCCGGCGATCACCGACGGCCTGCCGAGTCCCACTACGCACTGACGCCCGCCCACCGCCCCTGATCCGACGGAGAGATCGCATGACGACAAGAGCCACCCGCGGACCGCGGCGACGCACGGTGGTCGCCCTCGCGGTCATCCTCACGGTGCTGGCGACGTTCGTCGTGCGGCTCGTCGACATCCAGGTCGTGAGCGCCGACGAGCACGTCGCCAACTCGCTCACCAAGCTGGGCGTGGGGGACTCGATCCCCGGACAGCGGGGTTCCATCGTCGACGCCTCCGGAACGGTGCTCGCCTCCAGTGTGCTGGTCTACGACGCCCAGCTGAGCCCGCTGGTGATCATGAAGCTCGAGGAGAAGAAGCCGAAGCTGCCGTGGGCGGAGGCATCCGACAAGATCGCGGAGATCACCGGCCAGACCGGCGACGAAGTGCGAAAGATCGTCTCAGACGCGCTGGTCGACAACCCCGAGAGCCAGTACGCGCCCCTCAAGAAGTCACTCGACACCGAGCAGTTCATCGCCCTGCGCGATCTGGGTCTGGCGCCGTACCTCAGCATGAAGCCGCGGGAGACGCGGGTCTATCCGAACGGCGCCGTCGCCGGCAACATCCTGGGCTTCCTCGACAACACCGGGGCCGCACAGGCCGGGGTCGAGAAGCTGGAGCAGAAGTGCCTCGCACCGGTCGACGGCGAATTCAGCTATCGCCAGGGCAGGGACGGCGTGATCATCCCGGGAAGCGAACGCACCATCGACGCCGTCAACGGCGGTTCCGTGCAGCTGACCATCAACAGCGACCTCAACTGGTACCTGCAGCAGATGATCGCCGAAGAGGCGCAGAAGCAGGGCGCGAAGGGTGCGACGGCCACGGTGGTCGAGGTCAAGACCGGGAAGATCCGGGCCGCAGCCGAGTGGCCTGCGCTCGACCCCAACGATCTGGCGACGATCACCGCTGACGGCTGGGGGAGCGAGATCTTCCACCGCGACTTCGAGCCGGGCTCGACCTTCAAGGCGATCACCGCGGCCGCGGCGATCGAGGGCGCGGGCCTGAACCCGCTCAGCACCGTCAGCGCTTCGTCGCGAGAGACCTTCCCGAACGGTGCGGTGATCAACGACGCGTTCACCCACCCGGCGTACAACTACACTCTCGCGGGCGGTCTCATCGACTCCTCGAACGTCGCGCTGTCGAAGTTCGGAACCATGGTCAGTCCCGAGGTGCGCTACGACTATCTCTCTCGTTTCGGCGTCGGCAAGAAGACGATCGGACTCCCGAGCGAGGTCGCCGGCACGCTGCACCCGGTCAGCGAGTGGGACAACCAGTCGCTCTACACGACCACGTTCGGTCAGTACTTCACCGTGACGGCCGCGCAGCTCGCCGGCGCATACCAGGCCATCGCGAACGGCGGCGAGAAGATCGATCTCTCGCTCGTCGAGTCGTGCACCGGCGCCGACGGCACCGTGGCCACGCCGGAGAAGCCGAAGCACGAGCAGATCGTCACCGAGAAGACGGCCGGTGAGCTGACGCGGATGCTGGAGAACGTCGCCGTCCAGGGTGGCAACGCCGATCGGATCAAGGTCCCGGGCTACCGCGTGACCAGCAAGACCGGTACGGCCCAGGTGGCTGACGAGGTGAACGGCGGGTACAAGGCCGGGGTCTACTACACCAGCATGGTGGGCTTCGCGCCGGTCGACGACCCCCAGTACGTCGTCGTGGTGACCCTCGACGAGCCGACTAAGGTTGTATCGTCCGCGGCCACCGCATCCGCCTTCCAGAAGGCGATGACCCAGGTGATGAAGACCTATCGCGTGATGCCGTCCACTGTCCCGATGGATGAGCTGCTTCCCAAGTTCGGATAGCCGGCGAGAGCCGCGCCTGGAGATGACATGATCACCCTGACGCTCGCTGAAGTCGCCGCCGCTGTCGGTGGTGAGCTGCGCGTGGCCGGAGAGCACACGACCGAGACCTCGGTCGCGGGCGTCGTCGACACCGATTCCCGCACGATGTCGCCCGGGGCGATCTTCGTCGCGAAGCCCGGTGCCGAGACCGACGGCCATCGCTTCGTCGGCGCGGCTGTGGCTGCCGGCGCCGCGTTGGCGATCGTCGAGCACCTCGTCGACGAGCCCGTGTCGCAGATCGTCGTGCCGGATGCTGTCGCCGCCCTGGGAGACCTCGCGAGAGAAGTCGTCGCACGTGCCCGTGCCGCGGGGAACCTGCGGATCGTGGGCATCACCGGCTCGAACGGTAAGACCACCACGAAGAACTTCCTCGCGCGCATCCTTGCCGATGAGGGCGAGACCGTCGCCCCCGTCGCCTCGTTCAACAACGAGGTCGGCGCCCCGGTCACGATGCTCCGGGTGACCGAGAGCACGCGATTCCTGGTGAGCGAGTTCGGCGCGGCCGCTCCGGGCAGCATCGCCCACCTCGCGGGACTCGTCGCGCCCGACGTCGCCGTCGTGCTGATGGTGGGCATGGCCCATGCCGGTGGCTTCGGAGGCATCGAGGAGACCGCCAAGGCCAAGGCCGAGCTGGTGGCGGCTGCGCAGGCAGCGGGCACGGCCGTGCTCAACGTCGACGATGCCCGCGTCGCCGCGATGCGCGAGCTCGCCGAGTCCCGCGGCATGCGCGTGGTCGGCTTCGGGCAGAGCGCCGCCGCCGACGTGCGCGCCCGCGACATCGAGGTGACGGCATCCGGAACCTCCTGCGTGATCGAAGCAGGAGGCGAGCGCATTCCGCTGCGCCTGCGAGTGCTCGGTTCGCACCACATCACGAACGCGCTGGCATCGATCGCCGCCGCCAGGGTGCTCGGAGTGTCGCTCGCCGACGCCGTCGCCCGCCTCGAGACGGTCGAGATCGCCGAGCGCTGGCGGATGCAGCCCCTGGGCAACGAGCGCGTGCGCATCATCAACGACGCCTACAACGCCAGTCCCGATTCGATGGCGGCGGCACTGCGCACGCTCGCCCAGATCACCGGTCCGACCGAGCGCACCGTCGCGGTCCTCGGGGCCATGACCGAGCTGGGGGAGAGCGCCGGGGAGGAGCACGATCGGATCGGACTGCTCGCGGTGCGACTGAACATCCAGCGGATCGTCGTCGTCGGGCCCGAGGCCAGAAGGCTCTACCTCTCTGCCGTCGGCGAAGGGTCCTGGGACAGCGAAGCCGTGCACCTGCCCGATCAGGACGCCGCGTTCGAGTACCTGCGCACCGAGCTCCGCGACGGAGATCGCGTGCTCGTGAAGTCATCCAATTCCGTGGGCCTCCGGCATCTCGGCGATCGTCTGGGAGAATTGTTCTCGTGAGGTCACTCATCATGGCGGCGGCGATATCGCTCGCCTTCACCCTGTTCCTGACTCCCGTCTTCCTGCGGCTCTTCCGCAAGTGGGGCTGGGGGCAGGTCATCCGCACCCCCGAAGCGGTGGAGAACCCGAGCCACGAGGCGAAACGCGGCACGCCGACGATGGGCGGAGTGATCTTCATCGCGGGGTCGATCGTCGGATACTTCACCGGCGTCTTCGTCAGCGGCGAGGTCCCGGCGCTGTCGGCGCTCCTCGTGATCTGGCTGATGGTCGGCTTCGGCGCCGTCGGATTCATCGACGACTACATGAAGGTGCGAAGCCAGCGCAGTCTCGGACTCTCGGGGTGGCGAAAGATCGTCGGTCAGCTGCTCGTCATGGTCCCGTTCGGGATCGTGGCCCTGAACTTCCCGAACAAGTTCGGACAGATGCCGGCGAGCGCCTCGATCTCCCTGTTCCGCGACATCACCTGGTTGAACCTCTTCGCGTTCGGCGTGGTCCTGGGATGGGTGCTGTACCTGGCGTGGATCTCGATCATCGGGGTCGCGACATCGAACAGCGTGAACCTCACCGACGGACTCGACGGTCTGGCGGCCGGTGCCGGGGTGATCGTGGTCGGCGCCTACAGCGTCATCGCCTTCTGGCAGTTCAAGCAGCCGTGCATCGGCGGCGACCCGGATTCGCTCGGCGGATGCTACGAGGTGCGCGACCCGTTCAACCTCGCGATCATCGCCGCATCCTTCGCCGCGGGACTCATCGGTTTCCTGTGGTGGAACGCACCGAAGGCCAAGGTCTTCATGGGTGACGTCGGGTCGATGGCGATCGGCGGCGTGGTCACCGCGATGGCGATCCTCACCCGCACCGAGCTTCTGCTCCTCGTGATCGCGGGCGTCTTCGTGATCTCCTCCGGTTCCGTCATCCTGCAGCGCGCCTACTTCAAGGTCACCCGCGGCAAGCGGCTCTTCCTGATGAGTCCCTTCCACCACCATCTCGAGATGCGCGGCTGGTCGGAGATCACCATCGTGGTGCGCATGTGGATCATCGCCGGCCTCCTCGCGGTGTCGGCCATCGGACTGTTCTACGTCGAATGGCTCACGCGTGTCGGCTGATCGCCTTCGCACCCTGACGAGCTGGCATGCCGACTGGCAGGGCCTGCGCGTGGCGGTGCTCGGCCTCTCGATGACGGGCTTCTCGGTGGCGGACACGCTGGCCGAGCTCGACGCCGAGGTGCTCGTGCTCAGCGAGACCGCCGAGGAGGAGTACGCCCGGCTGCTGCCCGTGATCGGCGTCGGCCTCGAGCTCGGCTCGCTCGCCGCGGTCCCCGCCGCGCTGGTGGAGTTCGCGCCCGACGTCGTGATCGCCTCTCCGGGGTTCTCGCCGTCGCATCCGCTCATCCGCTGGGCGCAGGCCGCCGGCGTCCCGATCTGGGGCGACGTGGAGCTGGCCTGGCGCGTCCGCGACAAGGTCCTCCGCGCCGATGGCACGCCCGCCGACTGGGTGCTCATCACCGGGACGAACGGCAAGACGACCACGACCCAGCTGACCGCCTCGCTACTGGTCGAGGGCGGGAGGCGCGCAGCGCCCTGCGGCAACATCGGCGTGCCGGTGCTCGACGCCGTGCGCGACCCCGAGGGCTTCGACGTGCTCGTGGTCGAGCTCTCCAGCCATCAGCTCTGGTACCTCGGCCTGTCGAGTCCTGAGGGCGAGCTGTATCCGTTCGCCTCGGTGTGCCTCAACCTCGCCGACGATCACCTGGTCTGGCACGGCAGTGCCGCGGCGTACCGCGACGCCAAGGCCCTCGTGTATCGGAACACCCGCGTCGCCTGCGTCTACAACAAGGCGGATGCCGCCACACGGCGCATGGTCGAGGAAGCGGAGGTGGTCGACGGTGCTCGGGCGATCGGCTTCGATCTCGGCATCCCCGGCCCCAGTGACCTCGGCATCGTGGAGGGCCTGGTCGTCGACCGCGCGTTCCTCGACGACCGGGCGCGCAGCGCGCTCGAGCTGACGACGGTCGCCGACCTCGAGCACGTCGGGCTGGCTGCGCCGCACATCGTGCAGAACATCCTCGCCGCGAGTGCCCTCGCGCGGTCCCTCGGCACTCAGCCCGAGGCGATCCACGCCGCGCTGCAGAAGTTCCGACTCGACGCACACCGCATCCAGATCATCGCGCGCCATGCGGGGGTGACGTGGGTCGACGATTCCAAGGCCACGAACCCGCACGCCGCCGCATCCTCGCTGCGCGCCTATCCCGGCGCGGTGTGGGTCGTCGGGGGAGATCTGAAGGGCGTGGACATCGCCGACCTGGTCTCGGAGGTCGGATCGACAGCCCGCGCGGCCGTCGTCATCGGCGTCGAGCGCACCGAGGTCGTCGCGGCATTCCGGCGACACGCGCCCGTGGTGCCGGTGTTCGAGGTGGATGCTGGCGAGACTGGACAGGTCATGAACCGTGTCGTGGAGATCGCGGCGGGGATCGTCGGCGACGAGGGCACAGTTCTGCTGGCCCCGGCGGCGGCATCCTTCGACCAGTTCTCCAGCTATGCGGATCGCGGCCACCGCTTCGCCGACGCGGTGCGGGACTGGATCGACCGGGGGAGCGCCGATGACGCAGGTAGCCCGCCCGCCGCGGTCTGAGTCCGGAGGTCTCGCGGCCAGGGTCTCGCTCGGTCGCCGGTTCACCCCGGTGTCGACCGAGTTTCTGCTCATCGCCTCGACGGCTCTGCTGCTGACTCTGTTCGGCCTGGTGATGGTGCTGTCCGCCACGAGCGCGACCGCGGTCGCCGAGGGCAAGGATCCAATGGGGGGCGTGCTGCGTCAGGGCACGTTCGCCCTGGTCGGCATCCCGCTGATGTTCCTGATCAGTCGTCTGCCCGTGGAGTTCCTCCGGAAGATGGCCTGGCCCGCCCTGTTCGGCGCCGTCGCTGTGCAGCTGCTCGTGTTCACGCCCCTCGGGATCGCCGACGGCGGCAACAGGAACTGGATCAAGGTCGCCGGCACCCAGCTGCAGCCGTCCGAATTCCTCAAACTCGCCCTCGCACTGTGGATCGCGGCGGTGCTGCTGCGCAAGCGGACGATGCTGGGCACCTGGCATCACGTCTTCATCCCGGTCATCCCGGTCGGCGCGCTGGCGATCGGCACGGTGCTCGCGGGCAAGGACCTCGGTACCGCGATGGTGCTCGTCCTCATCCTGCTCGGCTGCCTGTTCTTCTCCGGGGTCAAGCTCCGGCTGTTCATCATCCCGGTGATCCTCGGCGTCGCCGCCGTGCTGGCCTACGCGCTGTCGAGTCAGGACCGGATGCGGCGCATCACCGCCACCTGCGACGACATGTCGGCGTACGAGAACGACTGCTACCAGTCGATCCACGGCATCTGGGGAATGGCCTCGGGCGGCGTCTTCGGCCTCGGGCTGGGCAACTCCCAGGAGAAGTACGGCTGGCTCCCCGCCGCAGGCAACGACTTCATCTTCGCGATCGTGGGAGAGGAGCTCGGCCTGATCGGATGCATCGTCGTCCTGGCCCTGTTCACGTTCTTCACCGTCGGTGCGTTCCACGTCATCCGCAAGACGCCGGACCCGTTCATCCGCGTCGCCGCCGGTGGGATCACGGTGTGGATCGTCGGTCAGGCCGTGCTCAACATCGGCGTCGTCATCGGCGTCTTCCCGGTGATGGGTGTGCCGCTCCCGTTCATGTCCCAGGGCGGTACCGCCCTGCTCGCCGTGCTCATCGCGTGCGGGGTGCTGCTCGCCTTCGCCCGCACGCTCCCCGCCGAGGAGAAGCAGTCAGCAGGCCAGGGTAGGGTCACCAGGTGACCTCGTACCTCCTCGCCGGCGGTGGCACCGCCGGCCATGTCAATCCCCTGCTCGCCGTCGCCGATGCACTGCGCGAGCGTGACGCCGACGCCTCCGTTCTGGTGCTCGGGACCGCCGAGGGGTTGGAGTCGCGTCTGGTGCCCGAGCGCGGGTACGAACTGCTCGTGGTCGACAAGGTTCCGTTCCCGCGGCGCCCGAATGCTCAGGCGGCATCGTTTCCCACACGGTTCCGTCGCGCCATCGCGCAGGTCCGCGCGCACATCCGTCAGCATCGCGTCGACATCGTGGTCGGCTTCGGCGGATACGCCTCCGCGCCGGCCTACGTCGCGGCCCGCCGCGAGGGCGTGCCGTTCGTCGTGCACGAGGCGAACGCGAAGCCGGGACTCGCGAACGTGCTCGGAGCGCGACGAGCCGCCGGCATCGGAGTCGCGTTCGCCGGCACGCCCCTGCGCCGGAGCGAGGTCGTCGGCATGCCGTTGCGACGCGAGGTGATGGAGCTGGATCGCGCGGCGACGAGAGCCGAGGCCGCCGCGCACTTCGGGCTGGATGCCGACCGTCCCGTACTGCTCGTCTTCGGCGGCTCGCTCGGCGCTCAGCGTCTGAACGAGGCCATGGCCGACTCGTGGGGTGACATCCTCGCGGCGGGCTGGCAGCTGCTGCACGTGAAGGGCGAGCGCAGCGACATGCCCGACCCAGGGGTCCCCGGCTACACGATGCTCCGCTACATCGATCGCATGGACCTGGCCTTCTCCCTCGCCGACCTGATCGTGTCGCGCTCCGGATCGGCCACGGTGAGCGAGGTCAGTGCGCTGGGCATCCCGGCGCTGTACGTGCCGTACTCGGTCGGCAACGGCGAGCAGCGTCTCAACGCCGCATCGGCGGTGGCCGCAGGGGCCGCAGCCCTCCTGGACGATGCGGGCTTCGACGGTGACGCGGTGCGACGCATCGTCGTTCCCCTGCTGGGCGATCGGGAGCGGATCGCGCAGATGGCCGCGGCCGCCGAGAAGGTCGGCACCCGCACCGGCACCGAGAATGTCGTGGGGCTGATCGACCGCGCGCTCGGCGCCGTCTGAGCCGTCGACGCACTCGAGAAAAGTAGACTGAACCCGACATGATCAGACCCGACCTCTCCCTCCCGATCCCCGAGACGATCACCGCCGCGCACTTCATCGGCATCGGTGGTTCCGGCATGAGCGGCCTCGCGCGGATGTTCCTCGACGCCGGCATCCGCGTCTCCGGCACCGACCGTGCCGACAGCGACAACCTGCGGGCGCTGGCCGCCGCCGGAGCGACGGTGCACGTGGGGCACGACGCCGCGCACCTGGGCGATGCCGACACCGTCGTGCACACCGGAGCCATCTGGCCGGAGAACCCCGAGTTCGTGACGGCGAAAGAGCGCGGGCTGCACGTCATCCATCGCTCGCAGGCGCTGCACTGGCTCATCGGGACCCGTCGTCTCGTGTCGGTGGCCGGCGCGCACGGCAAGACGACCTCGACCGGCATGATCGTCACGGCCCTGCGCGAACTCGGCGCAGACCCGCACTTCGTGAACGGCGGCGTGATCGAGCAGCTCGGCACCTCCAGCGCTACCGGGAGCGGCGACCTGTTCGTGATCGAGGCCGACGAGTCGGACGGCACCTTCCTGCTCTACGACACCGCGGTCGCGTTGATCACCAATGTCGATCCGGACCACCTCGATCACTACGGCTCGGACGAGGCGTTCCACGACGCGTTCGTCCGGTTCGCGGATGCCGCATCCGAGGCGGTCGTCATCTCCAGCGACGACGCCGGAGCCCTCCGCGTCCGCGCCGGGGTCTCGCACCCGAACGTGATCAGCTTCGGCCAGGCCGAAGATGCCGACGTGCGAGTCACCGACATCGTCGCCGCAGGCCCGGTCGCGGCGACCATCACCCACGATGGCGAGAGCGTGCGCATGCAGCTCGCGGTCCCCGGCGTGCACAACGCGATCAACGCTGCCGGCGCGGTCACGGTCCTGCGGGCTCTCGGTCATCCGCTCGCCGATGCCGTGCGCGCCGTCGAAGGCTTCGCCGGCACGGTGCGTCGTCTCGAGCAGCACGGCGTCGAGCGCGGCGTGACGGTCTACGACGACTACTCGCATCATCCGACAGAGGTTCGCGCGGCCCTCGAGGCCATGCGCAGCGTCGCGGGCACGGGCCGCATCATCGCGATCCAGCAGCCGCACACGTACTCACGCACACAGCACATGTTCCAGGAATTCGCCGATGTCCTCGAGGAGTTCGCGGATCACACCGTGATGCTCGACGTATACGGCGCCCGCGAGGATCCGGTCCCCGGTGTCACCGGCGAGCTGGTCAGCGACGCGTTCCGCGACCCGCAGACACGTGCACTACGTCGCCGACTGGCAGGAGGCAGCCGACTACACGGCCTCGGTGGCACGCGACGGCGACTTCGTGATCACGCTCGGCTGCGGGAACGTCTACCAGATCATCCCGCAGGTCCTCGACTCGCTCCGCCGCTCCGACGAGGCGTGACGCATGCGCCGGCCCGCCCCACTTCCGACCACCCCGGAGACGCAGGGGCAGCAGGATGCCGCGTCGCCGGACGTGCGGACGATCCGGCGGCGACGCGGCGAGGCGCAGGTCGTGCCGGTGTCGGACGACGTCGTCCCGATCGCGGAGGACACGCTCGGTCGGTCGAAGGGTGAGGCGCCGGCGGGAGAGCCCTCGCCGAACGGCGATGAGGCTCCTCGGCTCACCTCGACCAGGGACGTGTGGCGTGCCGCCCGCGCCAGGCGAAAGGCGCTGCGCGCCGAGATCCGACGGTTCACGCAGCGATCGCGGCGTCGCAGGATCTTCTGGCTGAGCGCGGTCGGTGCCGTCCTGCTGCTCATCGGAGGCAGCGTCGCTGCCGCGTACAGCCCGCTGTTCGCGGTGGAGAAGATCACGGTCGCCGGCGCCACGACTCTCGATCCCGCGGTGATCGAGGCCGCGCTCGACGGTCAGCTCGGCACCCCGCTCGCGCTCGTCGACGCCAGCGAGGTGAAGGCGGCGCTGCTGGCGTTCCCGCTCATCGAGACGTATGCGCTCGAGGCGAGACCGCCGCACGATCTCACGGTGCGCATCAAGGAGCGCACACCCGTCGGCGTGATCCGGTCGGATGCCGGCTACACACTCGTCGATGCCGCAGGCGTGGCCCTCTCCACGACCTCGGACCAGCCCGCCGGGCAACCGCTCATCGATGTCGCCGGCGGCAGCGATTCCGCGGCCTTCGAGAGCGCGGGACTGGTCGTGCGGTCGCTCCCTGCCGATGTCCGCGCCTTGCTCACCGGGGTCTCCGCCACCACCGTCGACGACGTGACGCTCACGCTGAACACGGGCCTCACGGTGGTGTGGGGGAGCGCCGAGGATTCGGGTCTGAAGGCGCTCGCGCTCTCCACGACGATGCGCGTCAACCCCGACGCGTCATCGATCGACGTCACTTCTCCCCACCTCGCCGTCGTCGGCTGACGGCTTTCGGCGGGAATGGCGCGACACGCCCGTGTCCTCGCGCCCGCGAGGGCATGCGGCGCTTACCTTCGATCAGAGGGAAGGCAATACCGGGAAACACTTTACACCTCTAGTTGAGGTTTAAGGTTCACCCGCCTTCTCACCACAGACCGCAAGGCTCGAATAATCGGAGGCCGGCCATGAGCCAGAACCAGAACTACCTCGCTGTGATCAAGGTCGTCGGCGTCGGCGGTGGCGGCGTCAACGCCGTGAACCGCATGATTGATCTCGGTCTCCGCGGAGTCGAGTTCATCGCCGTCAACACCGACGCCCAGGCGCTCCTGATGAGCGACGCCGACGTCAAGCTCGACGTGGGCCGCGAACTGACGCGCGGCCTCGGCGCCGGCGCAGACCCCGAGGTGGGCCGCCGCGCGGCGGAAGACCACGCGGAGGAGATCGAACAGGCTCTCACCGGTGCCGACATGGTCTTCGTCACGGCCGGAGAGGGAGGCGGCACCGGAACCGGCGGCGCCCCCGTCGTCGCGCGCATCGCGAAGTCGATCGGCGCCCTGACCATCGGTGTCGTCACGAAGCCGTTCTCGTTCGAGGGTCGTCGTCGTCAGAGCCAGGCCGAGGCCGGAGTGGCGAAGCTGAAGGAAGAGGTCGACACCCTCATCGTGGTGCCGAACGACCGCCTCCTCGAGATCAGCGACCGCGGCATCTCGATGATCGAGGCCTTCGCGACCGCCGACCAGGTGCTCCTCGCCGGTGTGCAGGGCATCACCGACCTGATCACGACGCCGGGCCTCATCAACCTCGACTTCGCCGACGTCAAGTCGGTCATGCAGGGTGCGGGCTCCGCGCTCATGGGCATCGGCTCCGCCCGCGGCGC
The DNA here is from genome assembly GCF_030816505.1 of Microbacterium sp. W4I20. NCBI lineage: Bacteria > Bacillati > Actinomycetota > Actinomycetes > Micrococcales > Microbacteriaceae > Microbacterium > Microbacterium sp. W4I20. The sequence goes on from NZ_JAUSYB010000001.1 coordinate 76,003, forward strand.
CGATCGTGCGATCAAGGCCGCCGAGCTCGCTGTCGAATCGCCGCTGCTGGAGGCGAGCATCGAGGGCGCTCACGGGGTGCTGCTGTCGATCCAGGGTGGGTCGAACCTCGGCATCTTCGAGATCCACGATGCCGCGGACCTCGTCAAGGAGGCCGCGCACCCGGAGGCGAACATCATTTTCGGTACCGTCATCGACGACACTCTCGGCGACGAGGTGCGCGTCACGGTGATCGCGGCCGGTTTCGACGGCGGCGAGCCCTCGCTGCGTCTCGACCCGATGGTCGTCTCCCGGCCCGCCACCACCACGTCCCTCCCCGAGGTCGCGCTGACCGAGGACAAGGAGCCGTCCCCGAGCGAGAAGGCTCCGGAGTCGCAGCCCACGCAGCAGCGAGTCCCGGCCACGAGCATCGAGCCGGCCTTCGCGGACGACGACATCGACATCCCTGAATTCCTGAAGTGACCTCTGCGCCCGTCCCGACGCAGGATCAGGCGGAGCTGGCTGCGCGGTTGTCGGAGATCGACGAACGGATCTCCGACGCCGCGCGCCGTGCCGGGCGGGACGTGGGGGAGCTCACCCGGATCGTGGTGACCAAGTTCCACCCCGCCTCCCTGGTGCGGGACCTGCGCGCGATAGGTGTGCAGGAGGTCGGTGAGAACCGTCAGCAGGAGCTCTCCTCGAAGCAGGCCGCGCTCGCGGACCTGGATGTGCGTTGGCACTTCATCGGTCAGGGGCAGACGAACAAGGCTGCTGCCATCCGGCGCTCCGCCGACGCCGTGCACTCGGTCGATCGCCAGAAGTTCGCCGACGCCCTGCATCGCGCCGCGGAGGGCGACGACGTCCTCGACGTGCTGGTGCAGATCAACCTCACCGACGATGCCGCCCGCGGCGGGGTCGCACCGGCGGAGGCGGCGGCTCTCGCCGAGCACGTCCTGACCCTGCCCTCCCTGCGGCTGCGCGGAGTGATGGCGGTGGCGCCTCTCGATGAGGAACCCGCCTCCGCGTTCGCGCGCCTCCGCAGCACCGCCGACGAGGTCCGCACGGTGGACCCATCGGCCACCTGGATCTCCGCCGGCATGACCGGCGACTTCGCCGAGGCCATCGCGGCCGGCGCGACACACCTGCGGATCGGCTCCGCAATCACCGGACCCCGGCCCGACCGGGGTTAACCTGTGAACAGACCACCCCAAACGTTCGAACCGGAGGACACGATGGGTAACCCGCTGAAGAAGACCATGGTGTATCTCGGCCTCGCTGATGAGGAAGAGGTCTACGAGGAGGAGACGCAGGCCCCGGCCCGCGCCCACCGTGAGCGCGATCGCGACCGCGACCGTGAGGAGCCGGCTCCGGCTCCCGTCACGCCCCTCCGTCGCCCGGTGGCGGTTCGCCAGCCGGCGGCCGGCACCGTGAACGAGATCCTCACCGTGCACCCCAAGCAGTACCGCGACGCGCAGCTGATCGCTGAGAGCTTCCGCGAGGGCGTGCCGGTCATCATCAACCTCTCCCAGATGAGCGACGCCGACGCGCGTCGTCTGATCGACTTCGCCAGCGGTCTCTCGCTCGGCCTCTACGGCCGTATCGAGCGCGTGACGTCGAAGGTGTTCCTGCTGTCACCGGAGAACATCGCGATCTCGGGCCACGGGGGAATCGCACACGCAGACGCCGAGTCTGCGGGCTTCGACCAGTCGTAGCCCGTGGAGCTTGTCTCCGTCGTCGCGAGCATCGTCCACCTGGTGCTGCTGCTGTACGTCTTCGTCCTTTTCGCACGCCTGATCCTCGACTACATCCCGATGTTCAACCGGGAGTGGCGACCCAAGGGCTTCGGCCTGGTCGCCGCCGAGGCCGTGTTCACGGTCACCGATCCGCCGATCCGGTTCTTCCGGCGGATCATCCCTCCGTTGCGCATCGGCTCGCTGTCGCTGGACTTCGGATTCGCGATCACGATGCTGATCGTCTTCATCCTGATGAACATCGTCAGCCTGTTCATCTGAGCCGGCTGGGACTTCTCGCGCTCCGGGTGTCGTGACATCGCGACGCAATGGCGCGGGGGCTATGCTGGCTCAGAGGTGCGCGCCCCGGGTTCGCGCCAGATCACGACCACGCCATACTTTGTAATTGGCAACCGAACTCATCGAAAGAGGAGCCATCATGGCACTTACCCCGGATGACGTCGTCACCAAGCAGTTCCAGCACGTCCGCTTCAAGGACGGCTTCGACCCGGACGAGGTGGACGACTTCCTCGACGAGATCGTCATCGAGTGGCGTAAGGCCCTCGAAGAGAACGCCGAGCTGAAGGCCAAGCTGGCCGCGTACGAGTCCGGCGATGCCCCTGAGGCCGCTGAGCCGGCTGCAGCCGCTCCCGCCGCGCCTGTCGCCGAGGTTCCTGCGCCCGCTCCCGTCGCCGAGGCTCCCGCCGAGCCCGCACCGACCGGATCCGCCACCGCGACCGCCGGCATCATCGAGCTGGCCCAGCGCCTGCACGACGAGCACGTGGCCGAGGGTGAGGCGAAGCGCAACCAGCTCATCGCCGACGCCGAGACCGAGGTCAACCGCATCCGCACCGAGGCCGAGGCCAAGCAGCGCGAAGAGGCAGCACGCCTCGAGCGCGAGCGCAACACGCTCGAGGCCCGGATCACCGAGCTCCGCAACTTCGAGCGCGACTACCGCTCGCAGCTGCGCGGCTACATCGAGGGTCAGCTCCGCGACCTCGACGAGAAGTCGGCTTCCACGGACTCCACGCCGGTCTCCGCGATCGGTCTGTAAGGCGCCCTCTTGTCAGGACGCCGTCCCCTTCGTCGGTCGGCGGCCGGTGCGATCGTTGCGGTTCTCGCAGCGTTCGTACTGGCCGCCGATCAGTTTGTGAAGTACCTCACCGTCGAGAATCTGCCCCTTCATGAGGCGGTCCCGGTGCTGGGTGAGTTCCTTCAGCTGTATTACATCCGCAACTCTGGTGCTGCCTTCTCGCTCGGCAGCGACGTGACCTGGATCTTCACCATCGCGTTGAGCGTGGTTGCCGTCATCATCATCTGGAAGGCGTTCGGTCTTCGCTCACGGTGGTGGGCCGTCGTGCTCGGTGCGCTGCTCGGCGGGGTACTCGGCAACCTGACGGATCGCCTGTTGCGTGACCCCGGCTTCGGCAACGGCCGTGTGGTCGACATGATCTCGATGCCGTGGATGATGCCCGCCATCTTCAACGTCGCCGACATCTTCATCGTCACGGGCATGATCTCGGTCGCGCTCCTCGTCGTGGTCGGACTCCGCTTCGACGGTACCCGCGAGCGGGACCACCCCACGGTCGAGACCGATGAGCAGGCCGAGGCTGCTGCGGTGGCCTCGGAACATGACGCCGTATCGGTCGATGCGGCCGACGCCGACATCGCGTCGACGAACGATGCGTCGTCGACGGACGGCCGCTGACCGTGGAATCACGCTCCCTCCCCGTCCCGGACGGCATGGACGGTGAGCGCGTCGACGCCGCCCTTGCGCGGATGCTCGGCTTCTCGCGCACCTTCGCCGCCGACATCGCCTCTGACGGGGGAGTGCGCCTCGACGGCGTCACTCTCGACAAGTCCGACCGCCTGCGCGGTGGCGCTTGGCTCGAGGTCGAATGGCAGCCGAAGGAAGGACCCCGGATCGTGCCGATCCCGGTGCCCGATCTCGGCATCGTGTACGACGACGATGACATCGTCGTCGTCGACAAGCCGTCCGGCGTGGCTGCCCATCCCTCTGTCGGGTGGGAAGGTCCGACGGTCGTCGGTGCGCTGGCGGCCGCCGGCTTCCGCGTCGCGACGAGTGGAGCCCCCGAGCGACAGGGGGTCGTGCACCGCCTCGACGTCGGTACGAGCGGGTTGATGGTGGTCGCGAAGACCGAGACGGCGTACACGGCTCTCAAGCGCGCGTTCAAGGAGCGCACGGTCGAGAAGATCTACCACGCGGTGGTGCAGGGCCACCCGGATCCGCTGGTCGGGACGATCGACGCCCCGATCGGACGGCATCCGAACCACTCCTGGAAGTTCGCGGTCGTCCCCGACGGCAAGCCCTCGGTGACGCATTACGAGACGCTCGAAGCGTTCCCGGGTGCGTCGCTCCTGGAGATCCATCTCGAGACCGGCCGCACGCATCAGATCCGCGTGCACATGGCCGCACACCGGCATCCGTGCGTCGGCGATCCGCTTTACGGCGCCGATCCGACGCTGTCAGCGCGGCTCGGCCTGACGCGTCAGTGGCTGCATGCGCACAAGCTGGCGTTCTCCCACCCGGCCACGCGCGACTGGGTGCAGTTCGAGTCGCCGTATCCGGCGGACTTCCGCCACGCGCTGGACGTGCTCCGCGGGGAGTAGTCCGCGCTTCTCCACCGCGATGTCGCATCGGTGGGGGACACTGGGCGCATGAGCATCGAGGTTCGTCCGGCCACCGAGTTCGACGACGTCGCGACGCTGGTGGGTCCGAAGAAGCCGACGTCGAATGTCTGCTTCTGCCTGAGCTACCGCATCGGCAACAAGGAGAATCTCTCCCTGAAGGGACCGGACCGGGCCGCGAAGGTGCGCGAGCTCTGTCATCAGGACCCTCCCCCGGGCGTGATCGCCTACCTCGACGGCGAACCGGTCGGGTGGGCCGCGGTGCATCCGCGCAGCGAGACGAGCTTCGCGCGCAACCGTCTCATCCCGCGCGTCGACGATCTCGATGTCTGGTCGCTCTGGTGCGTGCGGGTACGGCCGGGGTTCCGCAAGCAGGGGATCTCGCACGCGCTGATCGAGGGCGCGGTCGCCTACGCGAAGAAGCGGGGAGCCCCCGCGATCGAGGGCTATCCGGTCGACAACAAGGGGGAGAAGGTCAACCTGACGATGGCCTACGTCGGCACACGACGCCTGTTCGAGGACGCGGGGTTCACCAAGGCAGCGGACACGGAATCGGTGCTGGATGGCTTCCCGAGGGTGCTGATGCGGCTCGATCTCGCGGGCTCGAAGAAGTCGTCGAAGAAAACGTGAACCGTCTGTCGCCGCACGGACAATACACAGCGTGAGCACAGACAGCGAGATCATCCGGCGGTCGCTCGATCAACCGGCAGCCTTCGCCGAGTTGTTCGACCGATATGCGCGCGTGGTCAATTCCTTCGCCACGTATCGCGTCGGGCAGCATGCGGCGGAAGACGTCTTGAGTGAGACGTTCCTCGTCGCGTTCCGCCGTCGTGCCGACTTCGACACCGGAGTCGAATCCGCCGTCCCCTGTTGTTCGGCATCGCGTCTCGACTGATCCGCCGGCATCGGACCGTGGAGGCGAAGCACTGGCGCTCGTTCGCGGCATCCGTCTCGGGAGAGGAGCACTCTTCGGAGGGCGGAGTCGACGACGCGATGACGAAGATCGACGCGGAGCGTGAGGTCGCGGGATTGAAAGCCCGGATCGCGGCGTTGGCACCGAAGGATCGCGAGACCCTGCTGCTGTACGCCTGGCAGGGCCTGACCTACGAGGAGATCGCCGCGGCGCTCGGCGTGCCCGTGGGAACGGTTCGATCGCGGCTGAACCGCGTCCGACGACGATTGGATCCCGCACGGAGAGCAAAGGCGCACGCACAGACACAGATTCCGGCGCAGGCAGACGGAGCAGGGGGAGTCCGGTGAACGTTTTCGAGAGGGTGCAGGAGACCCGTCCGGAGATCGACGGAGCCGACGAGAACATCCTCGCGGCACGCGCGCGGCTGCTGTACGAGATCCAGGAGGTCCGGCGACCCGCCGGGTCGCGGGATGCGCGACGGCCGTGGATCGTGGCTGCGAGCCTGGTGGGCGCGGCGGCTGCCGTCACCGCCGGCGCGCTGGTGGTCGGCAACCTGACGGCGCCGACACCGACGGTCGAGGCCGTGCCCACGCGCGAGCCCGGTTCGGTGATCGTGCCGAGCCCGGCGCCGACCCCGACTCCCACCCCCATGACCGGGCAGGAGGTGCTGGCGGGCGCGGCGAGCGCCGCGGCTGGATTCGCACCGCCCGTGCTGGCTCCGGGGCAGTACCTGCGGCGTGCGTGGAAGGCAGAGATTCTGGGTGTCTTCGATGCCGCACTCGGCTACCCGGGGCAACCGGGATACAGCGCTTCGCGCGCGACGGCGTCGAGTGCGTGGACGATCGGCCTCGACGGGGCCGACTATGCGCCTTCCGATCTCCGAGCCCAGTGGTACACGGAATGGGGGGCGCCCACGGCAGGCAGCGTCTACGGCGACGAAGCACAGGCCCGCGCGCAGCAGGCTGGGGCACTGCAGGGTTATGGCCCAGCGCGTCAGGTTGCGCCCACGGAGGCGCCGCGGCTTTCCGAGGGAGGTGCTGAAGACGTCTTGTGGTTCTTCGAGAACATGCCGCGCGACCCGGAAGCGATGATCGCGTGGATCCGGGACTACAAAGGCCCGGATGCGTCGGGATGGGCCGACGGGAAGGTCGGGTGGTTGCTCATCGGTCTGCTGTCGCACAATGTCGGGGATCCGGACATGCGTGCGTCGATGTACCGCGCACTCAGCCTCCTTCCCGGCTCCACGGTAGCGGCGGAAGAGGGCGGCCGACGCACCGTCACCTTCGACTCTCAGCTCGGCGCCCCGGACAGCGGGCAGACGTCGCTGCGGCGGTTCACGCTGACGATCGACATGGCGACGGGCATCGTGACGCAGACCACGGATACCAGCGATGTCGGGGAAGGGCTGATTCCGGGCGACGTTCCCGATTCCCGTATGACGTTCGAGATGAGTGTCGTCGACTCTCTGCCATGAGTATTTGGAACCGCCTTCGGATTCCGGAGCAATACCTAGTGTGAGCACGGATAGCGAGATCATTCAGCGGTCGCTCGAAGAGCCCGGGGCCTTCTCCGAGATCTTCGAGCGGCACGTCCGGCCGGTCGGCGGCTATATCCGCCGCCGAATCGGCGCGGACGCGGTCGACGACGTCCTCAGCGAGACGTTCCTCGTCGCCTTCCGGCGACGCGCCGCTTTCGATACGAGCAGCGCGTCCGCGCGGCCGTGGCTGCTCGGGATCGCCACGCGAATGGTCAAGAGCCATCGCGCAGCCGAAGCGCGGCAGTGGAGGGCTTTCGAAGCGTCGGCATCAGCCGACGGTGTGAAGGAGCAAGCGCCGCATCTGATCTCCGACGCGCGTCTCGATGCCGACGCGGCACTGCGAGCCCTGGCTCCGCGGATCGCCGCGTTGAGCGTGCGAGAGAGGGACACACTGCTCCTCCACGCGTGGGGAGACCTGACCTACGAACAGATCGCCGACGCGCTGGGCGTGCCGGTCGGAACCGTTCGGTCCCGACTGAACCGCGTCCGACGCAAGCTCGCGCCCCCCGGTTCTCACGGTGCGACCCGACTGACCTGGATGAAGAAGGAGGAGAGCGATGCTGCTTATGGAACGAGTTGGTGAGATCGGGATCGACGAAGCGCGCATCTCGGAGGAGAGCGTGCGCGTCGCACGACAGGCGCTGATGCGGGAGACCGCACGGAGCGCGCGCCCCGAGGTCGCGCGACGGCCACGCCGGCGGATCTGGGCCGGCGTCGGGATCGGCGGCCTCGTCGCCAGCACCGCGGTGACCGCGATCATCGTCGGGTCTGTCCTGGCGCCACCGGCCGTCCCCGACGCCGCGGCCGCAGAGATCCTCGAGCACGCGGCCACGGCGACCGTCGATGCGCAGGATGCTTCACTGTCCCCGGGGCAGTTTCTGCGGATCGAGACGGTCGGAGAGCACCTGCAGTTCTGGAACTCGGCCTGGGCGGACGACGGGGATGAGAACACCGACGCGTTCAACGCCTCCCGCTCGGGTGCGGATGCCGCGGTCCTCGTCCGCGACACCCGCGTGCTCTACGTTCCCGCCGATCGTTCGACCGACTGGTTCTACGACTGGGGTCACGCGGAGGTCATCGAGTCCTTCGGCGAACGCGGTGCGGAGGCTGCCGACGCGTGGTCTCTGAGTCCGGGCCCGAAGGGCACGGGTCGGGGCGTCGTCGAGACACTTCCCGCGGGAGAGTATCTGGCCGAGGGCGGTGATACGCCGCCGATGCCGTATCTGGCGGACCGCTACCGCCCGTTCTATGCCGAGATGCCGAGAGAGCCGCAGGCGCTGCTCGACTGGCTGCGCGCGCAGTCAGGGATGACGGGGACGGAGGCTGATCGATGGGTCGCGGCGGGGCTCTCCGATCCCTCGGCGATCAATCTGATGCCCGCCGATCTTCGGGCCTCCTTCTTCCGGGCGATCGCGCTCATGCCCGGGTTCGAGGTCGTGGCGGAGGACAGCGCGTCCGCGACGCTGCAGTACGTCGTGCCGGGCCATCGGACCACGACCATCGTGATCGACACGCATCAAGGACTGGTCCTCTCGATCGCTGAGAACTATGGGTCGGGTGGTCCGGCGGGCGACACCCAGGAATCCGTGACGCGCGTCGTCACCTCCGTGGTGGGCTCGGCTCCGGCCTCGTAGTGCCAGTTCCGACCCCGTCATCGGCCTCCGATGTCGGGGTCGGAAAGTAGACTCGAACCCATGGCATCCGACTCCTTCGCCCACCTGCACGTGCACAGCGAATACTCGATGCTCGACGGTGCGGCGAAGATCGCGTCGATGACTCAGGCGGCCGCCGATTACGGGATGCCGGCCATCGCGGTCACCGACCACGGCAACACTTTCGCCGCCTTCGAGTTCTACCGGGCGGCCAATGCGGCGGGCGTCAAGCCGATCATCGGGCTCGAGGCGTACGTCACTCCGGGAACCCATCGCAGCGACAAATCCCGAGTGCAGTGGGGCTCGCCCGACCAGAAGAGCGACGACGTCTCGGGTTCCGGTGCATACACCCACATGACGATGTGGAGCGAGACCACCCAGGGCATGCACAACCTGTTCCGGCTCAGCTCCCGGTCGAGCATGGAGGGCTACTACTTCAAGCCGCGAATGGACCGCGAGCTGCTGCAGACCTATTCCAAGGGACTGATCGCGACGACCGGATGCCCGTCGGGCGAGATCCAGACCCGTCTGCGTCTGGGTCAGTACGACGCCGCGCGCGCGGCTGCGGCCGAGTTCCAGGATCTGTTCGGCAAGGAGAACTATTTCGCCGAGATCATGGACCACGGGCTCTCGATCGAGCGGCGCGTGATGACCGATCTCCTGCGCCTCGCGAAAGACCTCAACATCCCGCTGGTCGGAACGAACGACTCGCACTACACGCACCAGCACGAGGCCGATGCGCACGAAGCACTGCTCTGCGTGCAGTCCGGATCCACCCTCGATGACCCGAACCGCTTCAAATTCGACGGCGACGGCTACTACATCAAGACCGCCGCCGAGATGCGGCAGCTCTTCCGCGACCACCCCGAGGCCTGCGACAACACGCTGCTGATCGCCGAGCGGTGCGAAGTCGAGTTCAACACTGCGGCGAACTACATGCCGCGCTTCCCCGTGCCCGACGGCGAGACCGAGGACAGCTGGCTCATCAAGGAGGTCGAGGTCGGCCTGCAGTACCGGTACCCCAACGGCATCCCCGACAAGGTGCGCAAGCAGGCCGAGTACGAGACCGGGATCATCCTGCAGATGGGCTTCCCCGGCTACTTCCTGGTCGTCGCCGACTTCATCAACTGGGCCAAGGACAACGGCATCCGCGTGGGGCCGGGGCGTGGTTCCGGCGCCGGATCGATGGTCGCCTACGCCATGCGCATCACCGACCTCGACCCGCTCGAGCACGGCCTCATCTTCGAGCGGTTCCTGAACCCTGACCGCGTCTCGATGCCCGACTTCGACGTCGACTTCGATGATCGTCGCCGCGGCGAGGTGATCGAGTACGTCACTCAGAAGTACGGCTCGGAGCGCGTGGCTCAGATCGTGACCTACGGCACGATCAAGTCGAAGCAGGCCCTGAAGGACGCCGGACGCGTGCTGGGCTTCCCCTTCAGCATGGGAGAGCGGCTGACCAAGGCCATGCCGCCGCCCGTGATGGGCAAGGACATGGAACTCGGCGGCATGTTTGACTCCGCGCACAAGCGCTACAAGGAGGCGAGCGAGTTCCGAGCTCTCATCGAGACCGACCCCGAGGCGAAGACCGTCTTCGACCGGGCGCTCGGACTCGAAGGGCTGAAGCGCCAGTGGGGTGTGCACGCGGCCGGTGTGATCATGTCGTCCGAGCCACTGCTCGACATCATCCCGATCATGCGCCGCGAGCAGGACGGGCAGATCGTCACGCAGTTCGACTACCCTTCGTGCGAGTCGCTCGGTCTGATCAAGATGGACTTCCTGGGGCTCCGCAACCTCACGATCATCTCCGACGCGCTCGACAACATCCGCATGAACCGTGGCGAGGAACTCGACCTCGAGCATCTCGAGCTCGACGACCGCGGCGCATACGACCTGCTCGGTCGCGGCGAGTCGCTGGGAGTGTTCCAGCTCGACGGCGGGCCGATGCGATCGCTGATGCGTCTGATGAAGCCCGACAACTTCGGCGACATCTCGGCTCTGATCGCCCTCTACCGGCCGGGTCCGATGGGCGCGAACTCGCACACGAACTATGCGCTGCGCAAGAACGGCCAGCAGCCGATCACCCCGATCCATCCCGAGTTCGAGGAGTCTCTCGCCGACATCCTCGACGAGTCCTACGGCCTGATCATCTATCAGGAGCAGGTGATGGCCATCGCCCAGCGGGTGGCCGGGTTCTCGCTCGGTCAGGCAGACATCCTCCGCCGCGCGATGGGAAAGAAGAAGAAGTCCGAGCTCGACAAGCAGTTCGAGGGCTTCCAGGCCGGCATGCACGCCAACGGGTACTCCGACGGCGCCGTCAATGCCATCTGGGAGATCCTGCTGCCGTTCTCCGACTACGCGTTCAACAAAGCGCACTCGGCGGCGTACGGCGTCGTCTCGTACTGGACGGCATACCTCAAGGCCCACTATCCGGCCGAGTACATGGCCGCGCTGCTCACCAGCGTCGGCGACTCCAAGGACAAGATGGCGCTGTACCTCAACGAGTGCCGGCGCATGGGGATCAAGGTGCTCCCGCCCGACGTGTCCGAGTCGATCAACTACTTCGCCGCCGTCGGCGATGACATCCGATTCGGTCTCGGTGCCGTGCGCAACGTGGGCAGCAACGTCGTCGACGGCATCGTGAAGGCGAGGAAGGATGCCCGCTTCGACTCCTTCCACCACTTCCTCGACAAGGTGCCGCTGCACGTGGCGAACAAGCGCACCGTCGAGTCGCTCATCAAGGCCGGCGCGTTCGACACCATGGGCGACACGCGACGCGCCCTCATGGAAGTGCACGAGGATGCCGTCGAGGCGGCGGTGGACCGCAAGCGCAACGAGGCGCAGGGGGCGATCGGGTTCGACTTCGACAGCCTCTACGACGGGCTCGAGGAGGTGGCGCCCGCCAAGGTGCCGGCACGCCCGGAGTGGATCAAGAAGGACAAGCTCGCGTTCGAGCGTGAGATGCTCGGCCTGTATGTCTCCGACCATCCGCTCGCGGGCCTCGAGATGCCGCTCGCCAAACACGCCTCCATTTCCATCCACGACCTGAACAACTCCGAGGACATGCAGGACGGCGACCAGGTGACTGTCGCAGGACTCGTGACCAGCGTGCAGCACCGCGTCGCCAAGGCCAGCGGAAACCCGTACGGCATGATCACGGTCGAGGACTTCAACGGCGAGGTCACCGTGATGTTCATGGGCAAGACCTACACCGAGTTCCAGCACATCCTGCAGCAGGACTCCATCCTCGCGGTCCGCGGTCGGGTGTCGCGGCGCGATGACGGGCTGAACCTCCACGCGCAGTCGGCGTTCGCGCCCGACGTCGGGTCGTTCGACGCCGCCGGCCCTCTGGCGCTCGTGCTCGCCGAGCAGCGCGCCACCGAACGCGTCATGAATGAGCTCGCCGAGATCCTGCGCCGGCACAACGGCGATACCGAGGTGCTGCTCCGTGTGCACCGCGGCGGCACAGCCAAGGTGTTCGAGGTGCCGATGCCCGTCAAGGTGACCGCAGACCTGTTCGGAGACCTCAAGTCTCTGCTCGGACCTGCCTGTCTGGGATGAGCGGGTAGGATCGTGAGCCGTCGGACGCACGATGAGTGCTGCCGTCGATCCCCGTGACGAAAGGACGACCATGAGCACGGATCTCCCCGAATCGTCGGATGCCGAGAACGCGGCGTTCAGCGACGAAGACGGCGTCCTCTACGACGAAGACGTCACGCCCGAGTTCGGCATCCTCGGATTCACCCTGCGCGAGCTCCTCATCGTCGGCGTCTGGCTCGTGGCCTTCGTGGTCTCTTTCTTCCCCTTCGCCGGATCTTCTTCCATCTGGGCCACGGGCATCCAGTGGATTTTGCCCATCGGCGTGCCGACCGTGGCGGTGTTTCTCCTCGTGCTCCGCCGGTTCTCGCCGGACGGGATCCGCCGCGTGGGATCCCTCGGAATCGACCAGTTCGCGTCCGTGGCCTTCTCCGTCGCCGCGGTGTTCTGGCTGAGCATCCTCTGGAGTGCCGTGGCGGCGGTGATCGAACTCGGTGTGTTCGGGTTGTTCTGGAGCGGCATCGTGCAGCTGCTCGCCTCGCTCGCCCTGGTCGCCCTGACCGTCTTCGCGCCCATCATCCCGGGGCTGAAGGAAGACTTCCACGGCCGCCTCGTGACACTGGCGCACCGCAACGCGAACCCGGTCCGGCCGGTCATCGCCCGGCCGCGCCCCGAACCGGTCGAGGCGCCGGCTGCCGTTGCCGAGCCCGCTGACGACGCGGACCCTTCGGCCACCGCTGCTCCCGCACCCCCGCAGTTCACCGCGCCGGAACAAGCGGCCACACCGCTGCACGACTCGCTCGTCGCGGACGCGAACCCCGAGACGCATGTGGTCGATGTCGTCGCTCTCGACGTCGAGCTCTCCGGTCAGAATGCGACCGACGAGGTGGCGCGGCTCGACCTGGCCGAGCAGGTGCCCCTGGGCGCGCACGCGTCGGGCGGCGGAACTGGAACCGAAGAGACGACGGCCGAGGAGGACTACGTGCCCGTCTACTCGCGTCGCTCCCGCAACCAGGAGATCGCGTCGGACACGGGGAGCATCGAATCTCTGCTGGAGACGGCCCAGACCGTCGAGACCGGCGACGCCGGCAGCAACGTCGACACGGGCAGCACGGACGACACCGACGTCATCGACGACTACCCGTTCACCGAGGCCGACCTCGATGCGACCAAGCCGCGCGAGCCTGCGCCCGCCGCCCAGCCGTTCTGGGTTCTCGCGCCCACGGAACGCGATGTGCATGACGAGCGCGGCGAACCGCTGTTCCGCATCGGTCCTAACGCGTGGGCCCTCGTGATCGAGGATCGTGGGGGCGCCTACGTCGTCCGCCATGATGACGGCCGCATCGGCTACCTCCACGAGATCTCCGACGTCACGAAGGGCTGACATGCGCACGATCGATCTCCGAGGGCGCGAGCTCTCGGCCGCTGACATGCTCGCCGCTGTTCCTCGCGCCGCGCAGGCGCGTGCGGAAGCTCTCGACGCGGCGACGCGCATCGTCGACGACGTGCGCGAACGCGGAGCGACAGCGCTGCGCGAGCAGGCGGAGCGCTTCGACGGGGTGAGCGGTCACGCCGTGCGGGTTCCGGAAGCCCACATCGCGGAAGCGCTCGAATCCGTCGACCCCACCGTGCGCGCCGCGCTCGAGGAGGCGATCGTTCGCGTTCGTCAGGGGTCCGAGGCACAGGTGCCTGCGCCGCAGACGACCGATATCGGCCCCGGCGCACGCATCCAGCAGCGCTGGCAGCCGGTCGCCCGCGCCGGGGTGTATATCCCGGGCGGCAAGGCGCCGCTCGCCTCCAGCGTCGTCATGAACGTCGTGCCCGCGCAGGTCGCCGGGGTGCAGCACATCGCACTGGCGTCCCCGCCGCAGGCCTCCTACGACGGCCGCATCCACCCGACGATCCTCGCTGCGGCAGGACTGCTCGGAATCGACGAGATCTACGCGATCGGCGGAGCCGGAGCGGTCGGCGCCTTCGCCTGGGGCGTACCGGAGATCGGGCTCGATCCGGTCGACGTCGTCTCCGGTCCCGGCAACAACTACGTCGCCTCGGCCAAGCGCGTGGTCGCCGGCATCGTCGGGACGGATTCGGAGGCCGGTGCGACCGAGATACTCATCGTCGCCGACGACAGCGCAGACCCGCGGCTCGTAGCCGCCGATCTGATCAGCCAGGCCGAGCACGACGAGCAGGCGTCCGCCGTGCTCGTCACCGACTCCCCGGAACTCGCCGCGCGCGTCGACGACGAGGTCGCGCGTCAGGCTCTGCGCACGCGGCACAGCGCGCGAGTGGCAGAAGCACTCGCGGGCCCGCAGTCCGCGATTGTGCTCGTGGACGGTCCCGGCATGGCGGCCGCGTTCAGCAACGCCTACGCGCCCGAGCACCTCGAACTCCACCTCGTCGACGCCGAGGCGGCGGCATCCGCTTTCACCAGCGCCGGCGCGGTGTTCGTGGGCGACCAGACGCCGGTCAGCCTCGGCGACTACATGGCCGGAAGCAACCACGTGCTGCCGACCGGGGGACAGGCGCGCTATGCCTCGGGCCTCGGCGCCTACACGTTCCTGCGGCCTCAGCAGGTCATCACCTACGACCGCGCCGCGCTCTCCGCCGTTCGCGACGGTGTCGTGGCGTTGGCCAACGCCGAGGCGCTGCCCGCCCATGGCGAGGCGATCGAGGCGCGGTTCACCGCGTAGGATCGGTCAGATGCACTGCCCCTTCTGCCGTCATTCCGACTCGCGCGTCATCGATTCGCGTACCAGCGACGACGGACTGTCGATCAGGCGGCGCCGCCAGTGCCCCGAGTGCGGCGGCCGATTCACGACGACCGAGACCGCGAGCCTCAACGTCATCAAGCGGTCCGGGGTGATGGAGCCCTTCAGCCGGGAGAAGGTCATCTCCGGCGTGCGGAAGGCCTGTCAGGGCCGGCCCGTCACGGAAGCGGACCTCGCCATCCTCGCGCAGCGCGTGGAGGAGAACGTGCGGCAGACCGGCGTCTCGCAGCTCGACACGAACGAGATCGGCCTCGCCATCCTCGGGCCGTTGCGTGAACTTGACGAGGTCGCGTTCCTGCGCTTCGCGAGCGTCTACCAGGCGTTCGACTCGCTGGAGGACTTCGAATCCGCGATCACCGACCTTCGCGCCGACCACGCGGAATCGGAGTCGGCGGACCGGTAATCTGGCAGGGATGTATCCGCTGCTCTTCCGCGCTGTCCTCTCGCGCTTCGATCCCGAGTTCGCCCATCATGCGGGAATGGTGGTGATCCGGGCACTCGGTGCACCGCCGCTCGCGCGGGTGACGCGGTCCCTGACACAGCCCGACCCGTCCCTGCGCGTCGAGGCGCTCGGGCTGACGTTCCCGTCGCCCTTCGGCATCGCAGCCGGATTCGACAAGAACGCGATCGGCGTGCGCGGTCTCGCCGCGCTCGGCTTCGGCCACGTCGAGGTCGGCACGGTCACCGCCGTCCCTCA
Organism: Microbacterium sp. W4I20; assembly: GCF_030816505.1. Lineage (NCBI taxonomy): Bacteria > Bacillati > Actinomycetota > Actinomycetes > Micrococcales > Microbacteriaceae > Microbacterium > Microbacterium sp. W4I20. The sequence continues at coordinate 91,463 of NZ_JAUSYB010000001.1, forward strand.
GCCGGGCAACCCGAAGCCTCGGCTGTTCCGCCTGATCGCCGACCGGGCCGTTATCAACCGCATGGGCTTCAACAACGAGGGAGCGGATGCCGTCGCCCGGCGTCTCGCACAGCTTCGCCGTGGCGCTCCGGACACGATCATCGGCGTCAACATCGGCAAGAGCCGTGTGGTCGAGGTCGAAGAAGCCACCGCCGATTACGTGGCGTCGGCGACACGACTCGCCCCGCTCGCCGACTACCTCGCCGTCAACGTCTCCTCACCGAACACGCCCGGTCTACGTGGCCTGCAGGCCGTGGAGACGCTGGCACCCCTGCTGCGCGCCGTGCGCGAAGCATCCGGATCCACCCCGCTCCTGGTGAAGATCGCCCCCGACCTCCCCGATGACGAGATCACGGCGATCGCGCAGCTCGCCGTCGCCGAGGGACTCGCCGGCATCATCGCGCACAACACCACGATCAGCCGCGAGGGCCTCCTGACCGACGAGGCGGTCGTCGAGGCGGCAGGAGCGGGAGGACTCTCCGGAGCGCCGCTGAAGCAGAGGTCGCTGGAGGTGCTCCGCATCGTCCGCGCGGCGGTGCCCGCCGACTTCTGCGTGATCGCTGTCGGGGGAGTGGAGACCCCCACCGATGTGCAGGAGCGCCTGGCTGCCGGCGCGACCCTGGTGCAGGGATATACGGCGTTCCTCTACCGCGGACCGTTCTGGGGCCGCGAGATCAACCGAGGGCTTCTCAGGCGGGGTACTGCCCGCGCTTGACCTGCGGCTTCGGCAGACGCATGAAGCGCATCTGCAGCGCCCGCATGCCGGCGTACCAGCCGAGGCCCTTCTCCATGCGCTCGGCACCGAACTTCGCCGCGACCTTGCGCTTCACCCGGAATCCGAGCAGGACCATGCCGCCGATCGCGATCAGGAGGTACGCCATCATCGCGATGTAGGCGTAGAACGAGATCAGCGGGTTGGCCGGAACGAGCGACGCCAGGATGACGAGCACCATGACGGCCATGACGAACTCGGCGGGGTGCCAGCCGGCGTCGACGTAATCGCGCACCCAGCGGCGCTGCGGGCCCTTGTCGCGGACGGGGAGGAACTTCTCCTCGCCGGCGGCCATGCCTGCCTGGGCGCGGGCGCGACGCTCGTTGAGCTCGGCTCGGGCCGCGGCCTTCGCCTCCTTCGTGTTGGCGACCAGGGGACGACGGCGAGCCGCCTCCTGCTGCGCGCGGGTCGGCGTCGCGCGCCCCTTGCCGACGGCTGGCGTCTCGGGGGCGTCGTCGTTCGTCGAAGGGGAGACAGGGGTAGTGGCCACGAGGTTCCTCGGTTCGCTGAAGGTGGATCACCTTAAGATTACTCGCATGACCTCTTCCGCTCACCACGGCCAGCAAACACCGCCCAGCGAATCGGACGCCGCCGTCCTCGAAGCCGTGTCGATCGGCATCCCCTCCGCACTGTCGGACCTCGGCCACCTCGTGCGCATCCCGGGCATGGCCTGGCCGGCGTTCGACCAGACGCAGCTGGAACGCAGCGCGGAAGCCGTCGCAGCGCTCGTCGATGGCACCGGTGTCTTCGATGAGGTGCGCGTGCTGCGCGCTGCGGTCCCCGGCACCGACGAGTTCGGTCAGCCGGCCGTTCTCGCCACCCGGGCCGCCCGCAACGGAAAGCCCACGATCCTGCTCTACGCCCACCACGACGTGCAGCCCCCCGGAGACGATGAGCTCTGGGAGACACCGCCGTTCGAGCCGACCGTCCGCGACGGCCGCCTCTATGGACGCGGCGCCGCAGACGACAAGGCCGGCGTCATGGCGCACGTCGCGTCGATCCGTGCCGTGAAGGAAGTGCTCGGCGACGACCTCGACCTGGGGATCGCGATGTTCATCGAGGGCGAAGAGGAGTATGGATCGCGGTCGTTCGCGCAGTTCCTCTCCGACAACAAGGAGGCGCTGCGAGCCGACGCGATCGTCGTCGCCGACTCCGGGAACTGGGACTCCGTCACGCCGGGTCTCACGGTCTCGCTCCGCGGCAATGCGCGGTTCACGATGCGCGTGCGCACGCTGGAGCACGCGTCGCACTCCGGCATGTTCGGCGGAGCCGTCCCGGACGCGATGATGACGACCGTGAAGCTTCTCTCGACGCTGTGGAACGACGACGGCTCGGTCGCCGTCGCGGGCCTGCTCGAGCGCGACGCGCCGACTCCGGACTACGACGAGGCCACCCTGCGGGAAGAAGCCGGACTGCTGCCGGGCACGACGCCGATCGGCAACGGCACGATCCTCAGCCGCATCTGGAACAAGCCCGCGATCACGCTGATCGGTATCGACGCCACGAGTGTGGCCTCGGCATCCAACACCCTCCTGCCCGAGGTGACGGTCGTCATCAGCGCGCGCGTCGCACCGGGGCAGACGGGGGAGGAGGCCTACGAGGCGCTTCAGGATCACCTCCGCGCTCACGCCCCGTTCGGCGCCGAGCTCACCTTCTCCGACGCCGACCTCGGCGACGGGTTCCTCGCCGACACGAGCGGCTGGGCGGCTGCGCTCACGCGGGACGCCATGAACGACGCGTACGGCGTGGCTCCGATCGACCTCGGCGTGGGCGGGTCCATCCCCTTCATCGCCGACCTGGTGCGGGAGTTCCCGGCGGCGCAGATCCTCGTCACGGGCGTCGAGGACCCTCACTCGCGCGCGCACAGCCCGAACGAATCGCTGCATCTCGACACCTTCCGAAACGCCGTGGCGACCGAAGCGCTGCTGCTTTCTCGGATGAACGCGGTCGACCTCTGAGCCGGCCGGCGCGACCGGCGGTAGAATTGGCTCGAACGCCGTGCCACTGCGGCCCGTGACAAGGAGCGACATGAGCGACACCACGCTGACTTCAGAGACCACCACCCGCGCCCACGGCATCAGCCTCACCGACGCGGCAGCCGTCAAGGTCAAGAACCTGCTCGAGCAGGAAGGCCGTGACGACCTCCGTCTGCGCGTCGCCGTGCAGCCCGGCGGATGCTCCGGCCTGATCTACCAGCTCTACTTCGACGAGCGCTTCCTCGAGGACGACGTCACCGTCGACTTCGACGGCGTGGAGGTCATCGTCGACAACATGAGCGTCCCGTACCTCGACGGCGCATCGATCGATTTCAAGGACACGATCTCCGAGCAGGGCTTCACGATCGACAACCCGAATGCGGCCGGCAGCTGCGCCTGCGGCGACAGCTTCCACTGATCCGAACGCCCCCGCCAACCTGCGCGGTTGGCATGAATCAGGTGTGAGGTTGCCCTAGACTTGGGTGTGCCCTGTCCGCAATCTGAAAGGTGCATCGTGCCCTCGAAACACCGCCTTCGTTGGGCCGCTCTTCCCGTGGGAGTAGTGGCAGCCGTGGTCCTGGCGGGATGTACCACCACCGAGTTGAACGGCTACCTTCCCGGCTTCATCGAGGGTGAGCCTGCGGCCACGAACCAGACCGAGCGCGTGTCCGGTCTGTGGGTCAATTCCTGGATCGTCCTGCTCGCTGTCGGCGTCATCACCTGGGGCCTGATGGCCTGGGCCGCGATCGCGTACCGGCGTCGCAAGGGCCAGACCGGCCTGCCGGTCCAGATGCGCTACAACATGCCGATCGAGATCTTCTACACGATCGTGCCGCTCATCCTCGTGCTGGGCATGTTCTTCTTCACGGCTCGTGACCAGGCCGAGATCGAGGCGAAGTGGGACGACCCCGACGTCGAGATCACCGCGATCGCCAAGCAGTGGGCCTGGGACTTCCAGTACGACGCCGAGTCGGAAGACGACACGGTCTGGACCATGGGCATCCAGGCGCAGCCCGACGCCGAAGGCAACATCGACCAGGCGCAGCTGCCGACGCTGGTGCTCCCGGTCGACAAGAAGGTCACGATCGACCTGCAGTCCCGCGACGTCATCCACTCGTTCTGGATCATCGACTTCCTGTACAAGAAGGACATGTTCATCGGGAAGGACAATTCCTGGTCGTTCATCCCGACCCGGGTCGGCGAGTACAAGGGCAAGTGCGCCGAGCTCTGCGGCGAGTACCACTCGATGATGCTGTTCAACGTCAAGGTCGTCGAGCAGGACGAGTACGACGCCTACCTCGCCTCTCTCAAGGAGGAGGGCAACACGGGAGACATCACGGACGAGTACGACCGTCTCTCGAACCTCCCCGGCACCACCGGGAACACCGACTCCGAAGAAGGAGAGGAGTAAGCCATGTCGACCACTGAAGCGCCCCGCACCGACGAGGCCCCTCGCTCCCGTCCCACCGCCCTGCCCGCCCGCCAGGCTGCTCTGATGAGCTCCTCGCGCGTCGAGCAGAAGGGCAACATCGTCGTCAAGTGGATCACCTCCACCGACCACAAGACCATCGGGTACATGTACCTGATCGCCTCGGTGCTGTTCTTCCTCCTCGGTGGCGTGATGGCTCTCGTCATCCGCGCCGAGTTGTTCGCGCCGGGCATGCAGATCGTCCCGACGAAGGAGCAGTACAACCAGCTGTTCACGATGCACGGCACGATCATGCTGCTGATGTTCGCGACGCCGCTCTTCGCCGGCTTCGCGAACGCGATCCTGCCGCTGCAGATCGGGGCGCCCGATGTGGCGTTCCCGCGTCTGAACGCCTTCGCCTTCTGGCTCTTCCTCTTCGGATCGACCATCGCGGTCGCCGGCTTCCTCACCCCGCAGGGTGCGGCGTCGTTCGGATGGTTCGCCTATCAGCCACTCGCGGGAGCGTCGTTCACGCCGGGTGCCGGTGGAAACCTCTGGATGGTGGGCCTCGGAATCTCCGGTTTCGGAACCATCCTCGGCGCGGTGAACTTCATCACCACGATCATCACGATGCGCGCTCCCGGTATGACGATGTGGCGCATGCCGATCTTCTCCTGGAACACGCTCATCACGAGCCTGCTCGTCCTGATGGCCTTCCCGGTGCTGGCTGCGGCGATCTTCGCTGCTGCTGCCGACCGCATCCTCGGCGCTCACATCTACGACCCGGCCAACGGCGGCGTGCTGCTCTGGCAGCACCTGTTCTGGTTCTTCGGTCACCCCGAGGTGTACATCATCGCGCTGCCGTTCTTCGGCATCGTCTCGGAGATCTTCCCGGTGTTCAGCCGGAAGCCGATCTTCGGATACAAGACCCTCGTCTACGCGACCATCGCCATCGCCGCCCTGTCCGTCGCCGTGTGGGCGCACCACATGTACGTCACGGGTTCCGTCCTGCTGCCGTTCTTCGCGCTGATGACGATGCTCATCGCCGTGCCGACGGGTGTGAAGATCTTCAACTGGATCGGAACGCTCTGGCGAGGATCGGTGACCTTCGAGACGCCGATGGTCTTCGCTCTCGGCTTCCTGGTCTCCTTCGTCTTCGGTGGACTGACCGGTGTCATCCTCGCGGCCCCGCCGCTCGACTTCGCGCTGTCCGACTCGTACTTCGTCGTCGCGCACTTCCACTACGTGGTCTTCGGCACCGTCGTGTTCGCGATGTTCGCCGGCTTCTACTTCTGGTGGCCGAAGTGGACCGGCCGCATGCTGAACGAGCGCCTGGGCTACGTGCACTTCTGGATGCTGTTCATCGGCTTCCACATGACGTTCCTCATCCAGCACTGGCTCGGTGTCGACGGCATGGTGCGACGCTACGCGGACTACTCCGCGGCCGACGGCTGGACCTGGCAGAACCAGGTCTCCACGATCGGTGCGATCATCCTCGGCGCCTCTATGCTCCCGTTCTTCCTGAACGTGTGGATCACGGCGCGCAAGGCTCCGAAGGTCACCGTGAACGACCCGTGGGGCTACGGCGCGTCCCTCGAGTGGGCCACGTCGTGCCCGCCGCCGCGGCACAACTTCACGTCGATCCCGCGCATCCGCAGCGAGCGTCCGGCATTCGACCTGAATCACCCGGAGGCGGCCGAGTTCTCGGTCAGCGTCCCCGGCGAGCGAGAGGCGCACTGAGTCATGCGCGATAACGTCATTCTCTGGTGGATCCTGACGGCGTTCTTCGCCCTCGTCGGCGTCGTCTACACCGGCTGGCACATCCTGGCCACCCCGAACGAGAACTTCGCGATGCGGATCGAGTGGGTCGGCACGGTCGCCCTCTTCTTCGCGGCGTTCATGGGCGCGATGATCGCGTTCTACCTCGACCGCACGCATGCGGCTCAGCAGGGTGAGCTTCCCGAAGACATCCTGACCGCCGACATCGACGACGGTGACCCCGAGCTCGGCGAGTTCAGCCCGTGGTCCTGGTGGCCGATCGTGCTGGCGGGCTCTGCAGCCGTGTTCGTGGTCGGCCTGGCCGTCGGACATTTCCTGCTCCCGATCGGTCTCGCGATCTTCGTCGTCGCGATCGTCGGCTGGGTCTACGAGTACTACCGCGGCCACTTCGCCCGCTGACGCACACATCGAAGAAGGCCCTCGGATTCGTCCGAGGGCCTTCTTCGTGTCTGAGCGGGTCGTGTCCGACCAGGTCGTCTCCGAGCAGGAATCAGGCGCGTGTGCGGATGCGCGCGATGCCCGTGAGAGGGTCGACGGGGCGGTGATGCACGCCGTCGGCGTTTTCCACGGGGTAGCCCTCGCGAACCCAGTATTCGAACCCGCCGATCATCTCACGCACCCGGTAGCCGAGCTTCGCGAACTCAAGGGCGCCCTTGGCTCCCGCATTGCAGCCGGGGCTCCAGCAGTACACGACCACTTCAGCATCCGCGGCGATCTCCTGAGGGGCCCTGGTCGCGATCTCGCTGTAGTGCATGTGCACGGCACCGGCGACCCGTCCCTGCGCCCAGGCCTCGTCAGAGCGCACATCGATCACGACGAGGCTTTCGCCACCCTTCAGCGCGGCATGGACATCGCTCGCATCCGTCTCATAGGCGAGCTTGGCGGCGAAGAATTCGGAACGTTCCATCATGGCTTCAGCCTAGGGTCACCGGATGCCGTGACAGCGGCATAATCACGCCGACCGGCGACGGATTCCGGACATTGAGCGCGGCGCTCAGAGAGAAGCTGTCATCTGCACCCGGCGCCCGTGGACGCCGAGGCGCAGTGCGTCTTCGGTCGAGATGAGACCGCGATGGAACTCGGAGTCGGGCTCGGTCTCCACAAAGCCGCAGGAGGCGTAGAACGGGGCATTCCAGGGCACATCCGCATAGGTGCGGAGCGTGATGCGCCGATGGCCGCGGCGTCGCGTCTCGGCGACAGCGGCCTCGACCAGCCGGCGCCCGATGCCTCTGCGTCCGTGTTCGGGGAGGACGGAGAGCTGCTCGAGGTGGGCGTGCCCCTCGATCTCCAGCACATGCACGAAGCCGACCGGACCGGCGGCGGCGTCGCCGGTCGTCGACTCGGCGACGAGAACGAATCCCGGCATGGCGGCCCGCTCCAGGGAGCTCGTCGGGGGAGGCCAATCCGCCGCGCCGAAACGGTCGATCAGCAACGCATCTGCGGCCGCCTCGATCTGCTCGATGGCGGCATCGTCCGCGGGCCTCGCAGCGCGGATGAGAGCCGTCACGACCGACCCGACGCGACAGCGGCGATCGCCTCGATCTCCACCAGCTGGTCGTCGTACCCGAGGACGGTGACGCCCATCAGTGTGCTGGGGACGTCATTGTCGTAGGCATACGGTGCATCGGCGAGAGAGGTGGAACGGATGAGCTGAACGATGGAAGACACCCCTCGATCCTTGCACGACGGTGCGGTCCACCATGTGCGGCAACGACGAAGGCCCCGTCCAGAACGGACGGGGCCTTCAGCTGTGGGGGAGAGGCGACTACTCGCCCTCCTCCGACTTCTCGTTCTTCGACTTCTTGGCAGGCTCCGTGGCGATCACGGTGCTCGGGGTGTTGGCCGTCTCGTCGACGTGCGTCTCACCCACGGTGAGCGGGGCGTCGGGGAATCCGGCGCGCTCGTGAGCGCCCTGGATCTCGGCTGCCTCGGTCTCCTCGTTCTGCGCCGTGACGTGGTGCTGGTGCGAGTCGGCCGCTTCGACCTCTGCCTGCGTGAGCGGAGCGAGGCGGTCCTCGAAGAACCAGCGCGAGATCGAGGAGCGGACGTTCTCGGTCCACGGGATCCGGCCCTTGGCGTTCGGGCGCACGACCAGCGGCTCGTATCCGTCGACGTCGATCAGCTTCCAGCGGTCGTACTGGTCGACCGGCTGGTGCACCTCGATGAACTCGCCGCCGGGGAGACGGACGATGCGACCCGACTCGAAGCCGTGCAGCACGATCTCGCGGTCCTTCTTCTGCAGCGCGATGCAGATGCGCTTCGTGACGAAGTAGCCGAGGATCGGCGCGATGAACAGCAGCGCCTGGAGCGAGTGGATGACGCCTTCCATCGTGAGCATGAAGTGCGTCGCGATGAGGTCGGAGGATGCTGCAGCCCACAGCACCGCGTAGAAGAGGACACCGGCGACGCCGATGGCGGTGCGGGTCGCCGCGTTACGCGGACGCTGGGCGATGTGGTGCTCGCGCTTGTCACCAGTGATCCACGCCTCGATGAAGGGGTAGATCGCGACGACGACGATGAACAGTCCAAGGACCACCAGCGGGAGCAGGATGCCGAACGACCAGGTGCGGTCGAACAGGACCAGGTCGAGGTTCGACGGTGCCAGTCGGAGCGCTCCGTCGGCGAAGCCGATGTACCAGTCGGGCTGGGTTCCGGCCGAGACGGGGGACGGGTCGTACGGGCCGTAGTTCCAGATCGGGTTGATCTGGAAGAACGTCGCGATCAGCACGATCACACCGAAGACGATGAACAGGTAACCGCCCATCTTCGACATGTAGACGGGCATCATCGGGTAGCCCACGACGTTGTCGTTCGTACGGCCGGGGCCGGCGAACTGCGTGTGCTTGTTGACGATCATCAGCATCAGGTGCACGACGATGAGGCCGATGATGATCAGCGGCAGCAGCAGGATGTGCAGCGTGTACAGGCGGCCGACGATGTCGGTTCCCGGGAACTCGCCGCCGAAGAGCATGAACGAGGTCCACGTGCCGATCAGCGGGATGCCCTTGATCATGCCGTCGATGATGCGGAGGCCGTTGCCCGAGAGCAGGTCGTCGGGGAGCGAGTATCCGGTGAAGCCCTCGGCCATCGCCAGGATGAAGAGCACGAAGCCGATCACCCAGTTCAGCTCGCGGGGCTTGCGGAAGGCTCCGGTGAAGTACACGCGGAGCATGTGCACGCCGATTCCGGCGATGAACACGAGCGCGGCCCAGTGGTGGATCTGACGGACGAGGAGCCCGCCGCGCAGATCGAAGGAGATGTGCAGCGAGGACTCCAGCGCCGCGGACATCTCGATGCCGCGCATCGGTGCGTAGGCGCCGGTGTAGTGGGTCTCCACCATCGAGGCCTGGAAGAAGAACGTCAGGAAGGTTCCGGAGAGGAACACGACGACGAAGCTCCAGAGCGCGATCTCGCCGAGCATGAACGACCAGTGATCGGGGAAGATCTTGCGACCCAGCTCCTTGATGAAGCCCGACATGCTGGTGCGCTCATCGATGTAGTTCGACGCGGCACCGACGAAGCGGCCGCCCAGCGGCGCCTTCGTGTCCTTGTCGTCTTTGGACAGCGTTGCGGTGCTCAATGGCGCTCCCAGAAGCTCGGGCCGACGGGTTCCTTGAAGTCGCTGCGTGCGATCAGGTAGCCCTCGTCATCGACGGTGATGGGCAGCTGCGGCAGCGGACGTGCCGCCGGGCCGAAGATGACCTTGGCGTGGTCCGTGACGTCGAACTGCGACTGGTGGCACGGGCACAGCAGGTGGTGCGTCTGCTGCTCGTACAGGGCCACCGGGCATCCGACGTGCGTGCAGACCTTGGAGTAGGCGACGATGCCGTCGTAGGACCAGTCCTTGCGGTCCTCGGCCTCGGTCAGCTGCTCGGGGCGGAGGCGCATCATCAGCACGATGGCCTTCGCCTTCTCCTCGAGGTAGCCGTCGTGGTGGCTGAGCTCGGCGAGCTCCTCGGGGATCACGTGGAAGGCGGATCCGAGCGTGACGTCGGCCGCGCGGATGGGGGTGCCGTCGGGGTCGCGCACCAGGCGCGATCCTTCTTCCCACATCGTGTGCTTGAGCAGCACGACCGGGTCGCCGGCCGTCGGGTCGTCGGGCGTGGAGTGCGGGGCCAGGCCGCGGAACAGCGCGACGCCGGGGATGATCGACGCGACGATCGCTGCGAACAGCGAGTTGCGGATCATGGAGCGCCGTCCGAAGCCGGACTCCTCGTTCGCCTCGGAGAATGCCTGCACGACCGCTGCACGCGTGGCATCCGTGCCACGGGTGGGGTGGCGGTGCTCGATGTGCTCCTTGTCGGACATCAGCGCCTTGGACCAGTGGATCGCACCGATGCCGAGGGCCAGGAGCGCGAGCGCGATCCCCAGTCCGATGAAGAGGTTGTTCTGACGGATGTCGATGAGCGCGCCGCTCTCGATCGGGAACAGCATGTAGGCGGCGACCGCCCAGATGCTCCCCGCGAGGGAGAGGTAGAACAGCGTGTAGACCGTGCGAGCGGCGTTCTTCTCCGCCCGCGGGTCCTTGTCGGTCATCCGCTCGCGGTGCGGCGGCAGCCCCGGGTTGCGCACGGGATCGCTGACTGCGACACCCAGCCCCGGAGAGGGCTGGTAGGCCCTGTCAAGAGCCTGCGAGTCGTCGTCGTGTGCCATGGTGCTCCTCGTACGTTCCTCTTCGATGAATAAGCGTCAGTTGGACTTCGCCGTGATCCACACGGTGATGGCGACGAGCGCGCCGATGCCGAAGATCCACACGAACAGACCCTCGGAGACCGGGCCCAGCGATCCGAGCGAGAAGCCGCCGATCTGCACGGACTGCTGCTGGTACAGCAGCGCCGAGATGATGTCGCGCTTGTCCTCGTCGGACAGGTTCATGTTGCCGAAGACCGGCATGTTCTGGGGACCGGTGACCATGGCGGCGTACATGTGCAGCGCGCTGGTCTCGGTCAGGGCCGGGGCGTACTTGCCCTCGGTCAGCGCCCCGCCGGCGGCGGCGACGTTGTGGCACATCGCGCAGTTCACGCGGAACAGCTCGGCGCCGTTCGCGACGTCGCCCTCGCCGTCCAGGATGTGGTCGGCGGGGTAGGTCGGGCCGGGAGCGACCGACTGCACGAAGGAGGAGATCGCGAGGATCTGCTCCTCGGTGAACTGCGGCTCCTTCTGCGGCGCCTGCGGTCCCTGCATCTGCAGCGGCATGCGGCCGGTGGAGAGCTGGAACTCGGTCGCCAGCTCGCCGACGCCGTAGAGGCTCGGTCCGTTGGGGGTGCCCTGCAGGTCGAGGCCGTGACAGGTGGCGCAGTTCGCCTTGAACAGCGTCTGGCCGTCCTCCACGGTCAGCTCGGTCGAGACGCTCGACGTCTCGGTGGCCGCGAACGCGGCGGACGCACCGGCGTATACCGCACCGGTGATCATGAGGCCTGCTCCGATGAGCGCGGCCGCCGCCAAAGGGCTGCGACGACCGCCAGAACGGCGCTTCTTCTCTCGTGCCATCTCGGGGATCAGCTCCGCTCTTATTTCAGGAAGTAGATAACGAGGAACAGCACGATCCAGACGACGTCGACGAAGTGCCAGTAGTAGGACACCACGATCGAGGACGTCGCCTCTTTGTGCCGGAAATTCTTGACCGCGTATGCGCGTCCGATGACGAGCAGGAACGCGATGAGTCCACCCGTGACGTGTAGGGCGTGGAAGCCGGTCGTCAGGTAGAACGCGGAGGCGTACGAGTCCGCGTTGATCGGCATGCCCTCTGCGACCAGCTGTGCGTACTCCCACACCTGGCCGGAGACGAAGATCGCGCCGAGCGCGAAGGTGAGGAAGAACCACTCGACCATGCCCCAGCCGAACAGCCGACGGCGGCCGGTGCCGTTCTTCTGGCCCTTGGCGAGCTTGTAGGGCTGGAGGTCCTCAGCCGCGAAGACGCCCATCTGGCAGGTGAACGACGAGAGCACCAGGATCGCGGTGTTCACGGCCGCGAATGGGACGTTCAGCAGCTCGGTGCGGTCGGCCCAGAGCTCAGGGGAGGTGCTGCGGAGCGTGAAGTAGATCGCGAAAAGTCCCGCGAAGAACATCACCTCGCTGCCGAGCCACACAATGGTGCCGACAGCTACCGGGTTGGGCCGCTTGATCGTTCTCGCCGCCGGGGCATACGTCGCTGAGGTCGTCACCCTTCCATTATGGCCGATCCACGGGGGTGATTCGCCCACCAGGGGGCCCCGTTTCGCCCTTCTGAGACTTAGGGGACCCTAAGAAGACGCTGCGAATAGTCGGTGAATCCGCGGGAAACAGCGGATGCTCTTCTCACGCGCGCGCGTCATCATCCGTCTGCACGTTTTCTCGCCGCCGATAGGATCGCACTCATGGCTGATTCCCTGACCTGGTCCGACGTGCTCACCTCGCTGCTGGAGCGCCGTGATCTCAGCGTGTGGGAGTCCACCTGGGCGATGCGCCAGATCATGCAGGGCGACGTCAGCGAGGCGCAGCTTGCCGGCTTCCTCATCGCGCTGCGAGCGAAGGGCGAGACGATCGACGAGATCGTCGGCTTCCGCGACGCGATCCTCGAAGCCGCCGTTCCGCTCCCGGTGTCCCCGAACGTGCTCGACATCGTCGGGACCGGCGGCGATCGGGTGGGAACGGTGAACGTCTCCACCACCGCGGCGATCGTCATCGGCGCCACCGGCATCCCCGTGGTCAAGCACGGCAACCGCGCGGCGAGCTCGGCGTCCGGATCGTCCGACGTGCTCGGCGCGCTGGGCCTGGAGCTCTCGCTCGACCCCGCCGCCGTGGCATCCATCCTCGACCGCACCGGCATCACGTTCGCGTGGGCCGGCGCGTTCCACCCCGGTTTCAAGCACGCGGGCGCCGTGCGCGCCCAGCTCGGCGTGCCCACGGTGTTCAACATGCTCGGCCCGCTGTGCAACCCGGCTCGTGCCGAGGCCAACGCGGTCGGGGTCGCGCAGATCGAGCGTGTGCCGCTGATCACCGGCGTGTTCCGCACCAGGGGAGCGACAGCGCTGGTCTTCCGCGGCGACGACGGGCTCGACGAACTGACCACCACCGGACACAGCCGCATCTGGGAGGTCACGCGCGGTGACATCCACGAGCACGACCTCGATCCCCGCGACCTCGGCATCCCGACAGCGGATCTCGCAGACCTGATCGGCGGATCGCCGCAGCACAATGCGGAGATCCTCCGCCGGACCCTGGCCGGCGAGAGCGGGGCGGTGCGCGACATCGTGCTCCTGAACGCCGCGGCAGGCATCGTGGCGTTCGAGCTCTCGCAGGATGCCACGCAGGTGCAGCGTCCGATCCTCGAGCGTCTTCGCGAAGGACATGAGCGCGCCTCGGCGGCGCTGGACGACGGCCGAGCCCTCGCGAAGCTCGACGAATGGATCGGCGTGAGCCGCGAACTCGCCTCCGCTCAGGGCTGACCGTGGATCCCGTCGACGCACTCCTCGAGATCGCCTCCCTGCTGGAGCGCGAGCGGGCGTCGCGGTACCGGGCGAAGGCGTTCCGTCAGGCGGCGCAGATCCTGCAGGACCTTCCCGACGATGTGACATCCGACCCCACGCGGCTGCGCGCCAGCAAGGGCATCGGCGAGTCGACGTTCGCCGTGATCCGGCAGGCGCAGGCAGGTCAGGTTCCGGACTACCTCGTGGAGCTTCGCGGCGACGTAGAGCCTGAGCGTCAGTCCGAGCTGCGGGCGAAGCTGCGCGGTGACCTGCATGCCCACACCGATTGGTCCGACGGGACCACGTCGATCTCCGTGATGGCTGCTGCCGCGAGAGCTCAGGGGCACGAGTACCAGGCGATCACGGATCATTCGCCCCGGCTGCGCGTGGCGCGAGGCCTTTCGGCGGAGCGGCTTCGTGAGCAGATGCCGTTGGTCCGTGCCGAATCGGGCGACGGCTTCACCCTGCTCGCGGGCATCGAGGTCGACATCCTCGAAGACGGCGCTCTGGATCAGGAGGATTTGCTTCTCGCCGAGCTCGACATCGTCGTGGCATCGGTGCATTCCAAATTGCGCATGGACTCCCGTCCGATGACCGCGCGGATGATCAAGGCGGTGTCGCATCCCCGGGTGAACGTCCTCGGACACTGCACCGGTCGCCTGGTCGAGGGGAGTCGGGGCACGCGTCCGCAGTCGGTGTTCGATGCGGCTGCGGTTTTCTCCGCGTGTGCGGAGAACGGCGTCGCTGTCGAGATCAACTCGCGTCCGGAGCGGCAGGATCCTCCCGATGAGCTGATCGGCATCGCCCTGGAGGCAGGTTGCCTGTTCTCCATCGATTCGGATGCACATGCCCCGGGTCAGCTCTCGCTGCTGGATCACGGGGCTGAGCGCGCTGAACGCGCCGGGATTCCGGCGTCGCGGATCGTCACGACGTGGGGTCTTTCCCGGCTGTTGTCCTGGGCGGAGTGACGCTGCCTGAGTAGTGACGGTCAGTCGGCGGCGAGGGCGGCGTTGGACACGGCGGTGACGGCGCGAGTCATGGAGGAACCGAGGTTCCACTTCTCGGCGAGGGCTGTCGCCACGTCGGCCTCTGCCGGGTCGAGGACGTGCAGGGGGATTCCGGGGGCCGTGATCGGCAGTGACGTGGCGACGGCGACGACCGTGGGAGCGACGTCGAGATACGCCGACGAGGCGAGGATCTTGGCGCGGACGCCGGCGCTCATGCCCTCACCGGCCTCGGCGGCCGCGCGGATGCCCTCCAGGTCGGCATGGGTCTGCAGCAGGGTGGCCGCGGTCTTGTCGCCGACGCCGGCGACGCCCGGGAGTCCGTCGGACGCGTCGCCGCGCATGGTGGCGAAGTCCGCGTACTGCGATGGCAGCACGCCGTACTTCGCGACGACCGTCGAGTCGGTGACGATCTCGAGGTTGCTCATGCCCTTGGCCGTATAGACGATCCGCACATCGCGGGCGTCGTCGACGAGCTGGAACAGGTCGCGATCACCGGTGACGATGTCGACCGGCATCGCGGCGTCTGTCGCGAGGGTGCCGATCACGTCGTCGGCCTCGTGCTCAGCCACTCCGATGATCGGGATGCTGATGGCGGCGAGCGTCTCGCGGATGAGGGGGATCTGCGCCTCGAGCGGGTCGGGCACCTCTTCGACGTCGGGCCCGGCGGGGACCACCTCGACGACGCGGTGCGCCTTGTAGCTGGGGATGAGGTCGACGCGCCACTGGGGACGCCAGTCGTCATCCCAGCAGGCGATGACGTGTGTGGGCTCGTACAGCGTCACGAGCTTGGCGATGATGTCGAGCAGACCGCGGGCGGCATTGATCGGGGAGCCGTCCGGCGCCTTGACCTTGTCGGGCACACCGTAGAAGGCGCGGAAGTAGAGGCTGGCGGTGTCGAGCAGCATGAGGCGGTCGGCGCGAGGCATGGACTCAGTCTGGCACTGGCAGGTCTCGGTCAGCAGCCCGGCGACGACGGCTTCTGATCGCAGGTGTACGCGACGAGAGCGGTGTGCGCCTCGAAGATGCGGATCTCCTGGGGCGGACCGTCGGCCGTGAGCTCGCCCGCGACCGGGATCCATCCGGTGCCGAGGTCGACCTCGGCGGTATAGCGGACATCGACATCCGCGCTGTAGGCGCCGCGGTCGCGATACACATGGCTCGTCGCGGTCGGCGTGAACTGCGCCTGGCCGAGCGCATCCCAGCTCTGCCCGCCGCTCGTCGTCGTCGCGTCGGTGCCGTCGCCGTAGTGGAAGTCGTACGCCGACGGGGTGAACCTCACGGCGATGGGCAGACCGAAGAGAGTTCCTGATGCTGTGGTGACGGATGCCGTCGCGACGAAGTTGGTCGCCATTCCCGCGATGCCGAGGTTGGACGGCTCGCCGGCCAGCGGGGTGGGAGCGGGAGCGAATTGTGCGAGATCGGTGATCGTGATCGCGGGGGTGGCTTGCTCGGGTTCGGCTTCTTCGGGTGTCTCCTCCTCGTCAGGACCGCGGTAGCAACTGACGAACGACCAGCTGTCCATGCACTGGTCGAAGGTGGCCTCACGGCGAGGAGGGCCGGTGTAGGTGCCGGGGTTGGTGTTGCCGATTGGGGGCGAGGTGCCGGGCTCGGTACCTGAGCTGGTTTGCGTGCGCCAGATCTCGACCTTGTTCTCTGTGTTCGTTGCCCACGTACCTTCCATGCCGACCTGTGGAGGTGGCTCGTCTCCTCCGCCCATCATGAGCAGCAAGCTGGTTGCCGTTCCAAGCATGAGAAGTATTCGGTTTCCTAGCATGCGATCCCTTCGGTCGGCACCGAAGAGGAGATCCCCAAGCCCGTCTCCGTCTCGGCCCGGACGAACTCCACCTCGATTGATTGCCTTGCCGTTCGATCGGGAGGTACGACTGACACCCCGTCGACGCCGACAAGATCCACATCGGATACGTCTATACAGAGCCGCACGGTCACGGTCGCCTCGGTGAACTCAACTGGTGTGAAGGTGTCAAACGATGATTTACCCGTGCGCCGAATCCCGTTTGCGTGATACTCGCTGAAGTTTTTGCGAGCCGCACTCTGCGCCTGGTCGGTCAAGAGCGCAAAGACGGGTTCGAAGGTCTTCGGTTCTCCCAAGTCGGTCGCGTTGGTGGCGTCTGTGTAAGCCCGGTACGTCTCCTCCGCCGCAGCGAATGCTTCCTCTTCCGATGCGAACGCCGGTGTCGGTGTCGGCGTGGGGTCCGACGTGGGGGAGCATCCGGTCAGCACGACGGAGCCGACAGCAATAGCGACGAGGGGCAGAGACGCGAGGCGATGGAGTTTCACCCGGGTCACGGTAGCCCGAGCACGAAAAGGCCTGCAGAAGTTATCCACAGCTGCTCGATCGCAGCCGCGCCCTGCGCCGCGAATCGATGTCAGCAACCGGCGGCCTTGGGTTGCTCGGAGCAGGTGCGGGCGACGAGGGCGGTGTGCGCTTCGAAGATGCGGATCTCCTGCGCGGGACCGTCGATGGCGAGTTCGCCGGGCACCGGGAACCATCCGCCGCCGAGGTCGACTTCGGCGGCGTAGCGGACGGTCACGCCGGCCTCGTAGATACCTCGTTCTCTGTATGTGTGGCTGGAGTCGGTGGGCGTGAAGGGCGCCTGACCGAGCGTCGACCAGGTCTGTCCCCCTGAGCTGAGAGAGGCTGTGTTCCCGTCGCCGTAACGGAAGTCGAAGCCGACCGGAGTGAAGCGGACGGTGAGAGGAGTCCCGAAGAGAGCGCCGGCTCGAGTGTGAGCGGATGCCGCGGCGACGAAGTTCGTCGGCATGCCCGCGACGCCGAGGTTGTCGGGCTCTCCCGTTGCCGTGACGGGGTCCGGGGCGAACTGGGCGAGGTCAGTGATCGTGATCGCGGGGGTGCCCTGCTCGCGTTCGGCTTCTTCGGGTGTCTCCTCCTCGTCAGGACCGCGGTAGCAACTGACAAAGGACCAGCTGTCCATGCACTCCTCGAAGGTGATCTCACGGAGAGGAGGGCCGGTGTAGGTGCCGGGGTTGGTGTTTCCGATCGGGGTTGAGGTGCCGGGTTCGGTCGTCTTGCCGCCGAGCCGCAGTGAAGATCCATCGTTTCCAGCTACAACGTCGACCCCACCTACGCTGTCGTCTTCGTACGCAACTGACGGGAGAACTAGGGCGACGAAGAGAAGAACGGCTATTCCACGGCGCATGAGCTGCTTTCGCTCCGAGCGGCGCGTTCGATCGAGAGACGACCATCACTCGAAGCAAAGGTCACGGTCAACGAATTCAGATCGGGCCGATTCGGAGGGGTGACAGAGACACCATCTTGGTCGACGACATCCGACTGGCTGACGTCCACGCAGACTTCCGCGACAACCGCGCCCTTCATGATGTCGGCGCTCACTGCGCGGAAGTCAGCAACCTTCGTCTCGCCCGTGAGCTCGTATCCGGCTGCGTACAGCTCGGAAAAGGTCTTGCGATCTGCGGCTTCAAAATCGCCGCTTGTAAGAGAGAAGAGAGCGTCGATCGTCTCTGGCTCGCCGACATCGACTTGATTCAGTTCGTCTGTGTACGCCCGATACGTCTCCTCCGCCGCAGCGAATGCGTCCTCTTCCGACGCGAAAACCGCGGTCGGTGTCGGCGTGGGCTCCGGCACGGGGGAGCATCCACTGAGCACGACGGAGCCGACAACAAGGGCGACGAGCGGCAGAGACGCGAGACGATGGAGTTTCACCCGGACACGGTAGCCCGAGCACGCAGAGGCCTGCAGAAGTTATCCACAGGTGAAACAGTCGCGAATCCGGCTCCCACCGGCATCCGGCTTCTGATAACCTGAGTTGTCACTCGTGGCGTGCCTACGCATGCCCTCGTGGCAACTTCACCAAAATCCAACTGCTGGGAAGCGTGCAGTCGGCCGTGCGCGGTCTTCGCCTCTCAGCCTGAGACTCCACCCAACAAGGACAACCCACTACATGACTACCGCAACGACCGCCCCGGCCACCAAGCAGGTCGCCATCAACGACATCGGATCTGCTGAGGACTTCCTGGCCGCGGTCGAGAAGACCCTGAAGTTCTTCAACGACGGCGACATCATCGAAGGCACGATCGTCAAGATCGACCGCGATGAGGTTCTGCTCGACGTCGGATACAAGACCGAGGGTGTCATCCCCTCGCGCGAGCTCTCCATCAAGCACGACGTCGACCCCAACGAGGTCGTCAAGGTCGGCGACGAGGTCGAGGCTCTTGTTCTCCAGAAGGAGGACAAGGAAGGCCGTCTGATTCTCTCCAAGAAGCGTGCTCAGTACGAGCGTGCCTGGGGAGACGTCGAGAAGATCAAGGAGAACGACGGCGTCGTCACCGGTACGGTCATCGAGGTCGTCAAGGGTGGACTCATCGTCGACATCGGCCTCCGTGGCTTCCTGCCGGCCTCGCTCATCGAGCTGCGCCGCGTCCGCGACCTCACGCCGTACCTCGGCCAGGAGATCGAGGCCAAGATCCTCGAGCTCGACAAGAACCGCAACAACGTCGTGCTGAGCCGCCGCGCTCTGCTCGAGCAGACGCAGTCCGAGTCGCGCACGACCTTCCTCAACAACCTGCACAAGGGTCAGGTTCGCAAGGGTGTCGTCTCCTCGATCGTCAACTTCGGTGCATTCGTCGACCTGGGCGGCGTGGACGGCCTCGTGCACGTCTCCGAGCTGTCCTGGAAGCACATCGAGCACGCCTCCGAGGTCGTCGAGGTGGGCCAGGAGGTCACCGTCGAGATCCTCGAGGTCGACCTCGACCGCGAGCGCGTCTCCCTGTCGCTGAAGGCGACGCAGGAGGACCCGTGGCAGGTCTTCGCCCGCACCCACGCGATCGGACAGGTCACGCCGGGTAAGGTCACCAAGCTCGTTCCGTTCGGTGCGTTCGTTCGCGTCGCAGACGGCATCGAGGGCCTCGTCCACATCTCCGAGCTCTCCAGCAAGCACGTCGAGCTGGCCGAGCAGGTCGTGTCGGTCGGCGAAGAGGTCTTCGTCAAGGTCATCGACATCGACCTCGAGCGTCGTCGCATCTCGCTGTCGCTGAAGCAGGCCAACGAGTCGGTCGACCCCAACGGCACCGAGTTCGACCCGGCCCTGTACGGCATGCTCGCCGAGTACGACGAGAACGGCGAGTACAAGTACCCGGAGGGCTTCGACGCCGAGACCGGCGCCTGGAAGGAAGGCTTCGACACCCAGCGCGAGGCATGGGAGCAGGAGTACGCTGCAGCCCAGGCTCGCTGGGAGGCCCACAAGGCTCAGGTCACCAAGGCCGCAGAGGCCGAGGCAGAGGCCGGCGCCGACTTCGGCGGCCAGGTCTTCACGAGCGAAGCCACCGGTGCAGGCACCCTGGCCGACGACGAGGCACTCGCGGCTCTCCGCGAGAAGCTGTCGGGCGGCAACGCGTAAGCATCACGCTCTGAAACGGGCCGTCACCTCACCTTCGGGTGGGCGTGGCGGCCCGTTTCGCATCCCCGAAAACACACGCGGTTCCGTGCGTGACCGAACATTACGACGGCATTCGTAACAATCGGCGTGCTCGGCCAGCATGGGGGTATGACCGCCCTGCTCTCTTCGTCGCGCGTTGCGAATGCCCCGACGCCCGCCGGCGCGGCGCAGGCGGTCCGGCTGGAGGGCATCGAGCGCTCCTTCCCGCTCCCGCAGGGGAAGCGAGACGTGCTGCGCGGCGTGGACGTCGACATCGCAGCCGGGGAGATCGTCGCGGTCGTCGGCCCGTCCGGATGCGGGAAGTCGACACTGCTCCGTCTCGTGGGCGGACTCGACGCCCCGACGCGCGGCAGCATCCGCCTCGATGGGACCGGCGTCGCCGACGTCGACGAACGCACCGCCAACGCCTTCCAGGAGCCGCGCCTGCTGCCCTGGCGCACCATCGCCCAGAACGTCGAACTCGGGCTTCCCCGCGGCACGGCGCGCCGCGCCGGACGGGAGAGAGTACGCGAGCTGCTGCAGCTCGTCGGACTCGAGCACGCCGCCGATCAGCGGCCGCGCGAGGTGTCGGGCGGCATGGCGCAGCGCGCCTCGCTGGCCCGCGCTCTTGCGCGCAACCCGGGGGTGCTCCTCCTTGACGAGCCCTTCGGCGCTCTCGACGCGCTCACCCGGCTCCGCATGCACGATCTGCTGCTGAAGATCCACGCTGCCGAGCCCACCACCATCCTCCTCGTCACGCATGACGTCGAAGAGGCCCTCTACCTCGCCGATCGCGTGCTGCTTCTCCGTACGCTCACCGGCGGCGACAGTGAAGCCGAGCCCTCGATCGCCCGAACGGTCGCCGTGCCCGGCATCCGCCCCCGAGACCGCGCAGATCGCGGTCTCGCCGACCTCCGCGCCGAGCTCCTCGAAGGCCTCGGCGTGGACACCCATCACCGCATCACCGAGGAGACCCGATGAGCACCATCACCCGCCGAATCATCCCCGCGATCGCGATCGCCGGGACGATGATGCTCGTCGCGACCGGCTGCGTCGCGGGCGAGAACGCCGATGCCTCCTCCGATGGCGACAGCAAGCCCGCGGCAGGGGACTGGTCGTCCGACACCCTGTCCATCGACTTCGCCACCTACAACCCGCTGAGCCTCGTCATCAAGGACCAGGGCATCCTCGAAGAGATCCTGGGCGACGACGTCGAGGTCGAGTGGATCCAGTCCGCCGGCTCCAACAAGGCGAACGAGCTGCTGCGCTCCGGCTCCGTCGACGTCGGTTCCACCGCCGGCTCGGCCGCTCTGCTCGCTCGCTCGAACGGCTCGCCGATCCAGGTCATCGACATCTACTCGCAGCCCGAGTGGTCGGCGATCGTCGTCGGCCCCGACAGCGACATCGCCTCCGTCGAAGACCTCAAGGGCAAGTCGGTCGCGGCGACCAAGGGCACCGACCCGTACTTCTTCCTCCTGCAGGCGCTCGAAGAGGGCGGGCTGTCGCTCTCCGACGTCGAGGTGCAGAACCTCCAGCACGCCGACGGTCGCGCAGCGCTCGACGGCGGATCCGTGGATGCGTGGGCGGGACTCGACCCGATCATGGCCGCAGCCGAGGCGGAGTCGGGCGACAAGCTCATCTACCGCAACGTCGACTTCAACTCCTACGGCTTCCTCAACGCCACCGAGGAGTTCATCACCGACCACCCCGACCTCGCGCAGGCCGTCGTCGACGCCTACGAGCAGGCGCGTGAGTGGGCTCTCGAGAACCCCGACGAGACCGCGGCACTGCTCGCCGAGGTCGCGGGCATCGACATCGAGGTTGCGACCACCGTCATCCAGGAGCGCTCCAACCTCGACGTCAGCGGCGTGCCCGGCGAAGACCAGCTCGCCGTGCTCGAGAAGATCGCTCCGGTCCTGGTCGACTCGGGCGACGTGCAGGGCGGCAAGGCATCCGTCGACAAGGCGCTCTCCTCGATCGTGAACTCGACGTTCGCCGAGAAAGCGGTCGGCGGCGAGTGAGCATTCCCGACCAGCGGGTCATCATCCCGGCCGATTCCCGAGAGGCACTCGACTTCGCGAAGGGGGTGCGCAGGCGCCCGGATGCCGGTGCGCGCCGCACCTGGGACCGTCCCGTCGTCCGCGTGCTGGGCGGCCTGCTGCTGCCCGTCCTCATCATCGTCTCCTGGCAGGTCGCGACCACGTCGGGCTTCGTCGAGCCGTACCGGCTGCCCGCTCCCGCGACGGTGTTCCTCGCCGGCGTGGAGCTGGCCGAGAACGGGCAGCTGTGGACCCACATCGCGATCTCGGTGCAGCGCGTGCTGCTCGGCTTCGCGATCGGCTCGGTGGTCGGTCTCGCGGCCGCCGGGCTCGTCGGACTCTCCCGGCTCGGTGACGTGCTGCTCAGCCCGACTCTCGCCGCCGTCCGCGCGGTGCCCTCGCTCGCCTGGGTTCCGTTGCTGATCCTGTGGATGCAGATCGGCGAGGAGTCGAAGGTCACGCTGATCGCGATCGGCGCCTTCTTCCCGGTGTACACGACGGTCGCATCGGCGCTCCGGCACGTGGACCCGCACCTGGTCGAGGCCGGCCGGTCGTTCAGCCTGCACGGCTGGTCGCTGTTCCGCACCGTGCAGCTGCCGGCTGTCGTGCCGTCGGTCGTCTCCGGGCTGCGGCTCGCTCTCGCGCAGGCCTGGCTGTTCCTCGTGGCCGCCGAGCTCATCGCCTCGTCGATGGGGCTGGGCTTCCTGCTGACCGACTCGCAGAGCACTGGCCGCGTGGATCGGATCCTCCTGTCGATCGTGCTGCTGGCCCTCCTCGGGACGATCACCAACGGCATCCTCGTGCTGGTCGAGAAGTACCTGCTCCGAAGGTGGGCGTGACGGTGACCGAAGCCCGGCTGCAGGAGTCGCGCGTCTACGCTCCGCGCGCCGATTTCGCGGCTCAGGCCAACCTGGGCGGCGATGTCTACGAGCGCGCCGAGGCGGATCCCGTCGCGTTCTGGGAAGAGGCCGCGCGTCGGCTGGACTGGTTCGAGCCGTGGCACACCGCGCACGAGTGGGAGCCGCCGGTCGACGATGCGATTCCTGCCGCGCGGTGGTTCGTGGGCGGCACGCTGAACGTCGCGTACAACTGCGTCGATCGGCATGTCGAAGCCGGTCGCGGTGACAAGGTCGCGCTGCACTTCGAGGGCGAGCCGGGGGATCGGGTCTCGGTCACCTACGCCGACCTGCAGCGGCGGGTGTCGCAGGCGGCGAACGGACTCCTGGCCCTCGGCATCCGTCCCGGCGATCGTGTCGTGATCTACCTGCCCGTGCTGGTCGAGACCATCGTGATCACGCTCGCGTGCGCGCGGATCGGTGCCGTCCACTCGCTCGTGTTCGGCGGATTCTCGGCCGAGGCCGTGCGGTTCCGGCTGCAGGACACCGGCGCGAAGCTGCTCGTCACGAGCGACGGCCAGTATCGACGGGGCACCGCCACCGAAGTGAAGTCAACGGCCGACATCGCCGCCGCCGACCTGCCGGACCTCGAGCACGTGCTCGTGCTGCGTCGCACGGGTCAGGAGGTGCCATGGACGGAAGGTCGCGACGTCTGGTGGCACGACGTGGTCGACACCGCGTCGACGGAGCACGAGGCGCAGCCGTTCGACGCCGAGCATCCGCTCTTCATCATCTACACCTCCGGGACGACCGGGAAGCCGAAGGGCCTCGTGCACACCTCGGGCGGGTATCTCACGCACGCGAGCTGGGCGCACTGGGCGCACTTCGACGCCAAACCCGACGACGTGCACTGGTGCACCGCCGATCTCGCGTGGGTGACCGCCCACACCTACGAGATCTACGGACCGCTGTCGAACGGACTCACGCAGGTCATCTACGAGGGCACGCCCGACGCTCCGCACCGGGAGCGGCACCTCGAGATCATCGAGCGCTACGGAGTGACCGTGTACTACACGGCGCCCACGCTGATCCGCACCTTCATGACCTGGTTCGGCGCCGAGCTCCCGACGGGTCACGATCTCTCGACACTCCGGCTGCTCGGCACCGTCGGGGAAGCCATCAATCCGGAGGCCTGGGTGTGGTTCCGGCGGAACTTCGGTCGCGATGAGCTGCCGGTCGTCGACACCTGGTGGCAGTCCGAGACCGGCGCCGCCATGATCGCTCCGCTGCCGGGTGTGACGACCCTCAAGCCGGGGTCGGCGACGGTTCCGCTGCCCGGCATCGACGTCGCCGTGGTCGATGAGCACGGAGTCGAGGTGGCGCCCGGTCGCTCGGGCACGCTGGTCGTGCGACGACCCTGGCCCGGTATGGCGCGCACGGTGTGGGGGAACCCGCAGCGCTACCGCGACGCGTACTGGTCGGCCTACGCCGGTCACGGCGACTTCGGCGGGTACTACGTCGCCGGCGATGGAGCGACCAGAGACGCCGACGGGTACATCTGGATCCTCGGGCGCCTCGACGACGTCGTCAACGTCTCCGGACACCGGCTGTCGACCATCGAGATCGAGTCGGCGCTGGTCGCCCATGAGACGGTCGGCGAGGCGGGCTCCGCCGGAGTCGCCGACCCCGTCACCGGTCAGGCGGTCGTCGCATTCGTGACGCCGTCCGGGAGGTCGGAGGTCACGCCCTCGGCGCTCCGCGCACAGGTGGCGCACTCCATCGGCCCGGTCGCCAAGCCCAAGCACGTGGTGGTCGTCGCCGATCTGCCCAAGACGCGCTCCGGCAAGATCATGCGCCGGTTGCTCGCGCAGCTCTGGGAGGCCGAGCAGGACCGCCGTGCCGGGCGCGAACCCGATCCGCTCGGCGACACCACATCACTGCAGAACCCCTGGGCCGTCGACGACATCGCCGACGTGCTCGCCACTGCTGAATCAAGCGCAACTGAAATCTCCCCGCAGTCGAACTGAGGACACCATGACCGAAGAACACCGTTTCGGGTTTCGCACCAGAGCCCTCCACGCCGGCGGCACTCCTGACGCCGCGACAGGCGCGCGCGCCGTGCCGATCTACCAGACCACCTCGTTCGTCTTCGAGGACGCGGCGGATGCCGGGAACCTCTTCGCCCTGCAGAAGTACGGGAACATCTACTCGCGGATCGGCAACCCGACCGTCGCCGCCCTGGAAGAGCGCCTCGCGTCGCTCGAGGGCGGCATCGGGGCGGTCGCCACGGCGTCCGGGATGAGCGCAGAGTTCATCACGTTCGCCGCCCTCGTCGGCGCCGGTGACCATGTCGTCGCGGCCGCGCAGCTGTACGGCGGCACCGTGACCCAGCTCGACGTGACACTGCGGCGCTTCGGCGTCGAGACCACCTTCGTCGCCTCGACCGATCCTGCCGATTACGCGGCGGCGATCCGTCCGGAGACAAAGGTCGTCTATGTGGAGATGATCGGCAACCCCTCGGGCGAGATCGCCGATATCGAAGGACTCGCCGCGGTCGCACACGAGGCGGGGGTGCCGCTCGTCGTGGATGCGACGCTCGCGACCCCGTATCTCGCGCGCCCCCTCGAACACGGCGCCGACATCGTCATCCACTCGGTGACGAAGTTCCTCGGCGGGCACGGCACGACCCTCGGCGGTGTCGTCATCGAGAAGGGCACGTTCGACTGGGGCAACGGCAAGTTCCCGCAGATGACGGAGCCGGTCGACTCCTACGGCGGCATCAAGTGGTGGGACAACTTCGGGGAGTACGGTTTCCTCACGAAGCTCCGCTCCGAGCAGCTGCGCGACATCGGGCCGGCGCTCAGCCCGCAGTCCGCGTTCAACCTGCTGCAGGGGATCGAGACGCTCCCGCAGCGCATCGACGCCCACCTCTCGAATGCCCGGATCGTGGCCGACTGGCTGGATTCCGACCCGCGCGTCGCCTACGTCACGTGGGCAGGACTCGACGGACACCCGCATCGGGAGCGCGCCGCCAAGTACCTCCCGCTCGGACCCGGCTCGGTCTTCGCGTTCGGTGTCGCGGCCGAGGACGGGCGCGCCGCGGGGGAGACCCTGATCGAGAACCTGCAGCTCGCCTCACACCTCGCGAACATCGGCGACGCGCGTACACTCGTCATCCACCCGGCATCCACGACCCATCGTCAGCTCACCGAGGCGCAGCTCGTGGCCGCGGGAGTGCGACCCGACCTGATCCGCATCTCTGTCGGACTGGAAGACGCGGAAGACATCATCTGGGACCTCGACCAGGCCCTCACCACGGCGACGGGAAAGAACCGATGAGCGCGACCAACACTTCGGCAACGGATGCCTGTGCCCTCCCCGCTGTGACGGATGCCGCGGCGTGCGCGCTGCCCGGCGCTGTCGCCGTCGATCCCGACCGCACCTGGGTCGGCCCCTCGCAGTCGGACCGCTTCGGATTGCTGCGTCGGACGAAGTCGGTGGCGATCGTGGGGGCATCGAACAACCCGGCTCGCGCGTCGTTCTTCGTCGCGACCTACCTGCTCTCGAGTACGGCGTACGACGTGTACCTCGTGAATCCTCGGGAGAAGGAGATCCTCGGTCAACCCGTGTACGCCTCTCTGGCCGATCTCCCCGTGGTCCCCGACGTCGTCGACGTGTTCCGGCGGCACGATGACCTGCCGGGCGTCGCGCAGGAGGCGATCGACGTCGGAGCGAAGGCACTGTGGCTTCAGCTCGGCTCCTGGAACGAGGATGCCGCCGCACTGGCGGAGGCCGCGGGCCTGTCGGTCGTCATGGATCGCTGCATCAAGATCGAGCACGCGCGCTTCCACGGCGGACTGCACCTCGCCGGGTTCGACACGGGCGTGATCAGCTCCCGCCGCCAGCTGCTGTCGCGGTGAGCGGCCGGGCCCCGGAACTCTAGACTGGCCGCATGCCCCTCATTGCACTCACCGGCGGCATCGCGTCCGGCAAGTCGACAATCGCCCGCCGACTGGCCGAGCACGGCGCGGTCATCGTGGACGCGGACCAGATCGTCCGCGATGTGCAGGCACCGGGCTCACCCGTGTTGGAGCGGATCGCCGAGACCTTCGGCTCCGACGTCATCGGGTCGGACGGCGCGCTGGATCGTGCTGCTCTCGGCGCCCGGGTCTTCGGAGACGCCGCGCTGCTGAAGCAGTTGAACGCGATCGTGCATCCTGCCGTGCGCGCGGAGTCGCAGCGCCGGTTCGAGGCCGCCCTCGCCGAAAATCCTGAGCCCGTGGTGGTGTACGACGTGCCACTCCTCGTCGAAGCCAGGGTGGACGATCCCTGGGACACCGTCGTCGTGGCGCACGCGCCGGCATCCGAACGTCTGCGCCGGCTGGTCGAGCTGCGCGGGATGGACGAGCGCGCCGCGCAGGAGCGCATCGATGCGCAGGTCTCGGACGAGAGGAGGCTCGCGATCGCCGACGTGGTCATCGACACCGCCGGCACCCTCGAGGCGACCCGCGCGCAGACCGACGCACTCTGGGAGCGGATCCGCGCGCGGTGACGTTCTCGGGTCATGCGCCGGGCTCCCGCGACTACCGGCGCCTCATCGCCGGTCTGTTCTTCGCCGGTGTCGCGACCTTTGCACAGCTGTACTCGGCTCAGGCCGTGCTGCCACAGATCTCCGTGGACCTCGCGGTCAGCCCGTCGACGGCGGCCCTGAGCGTGTCCGCATCCACGCTCGGCCTGGCTCTGGCGGTCATCCCCTGGTCGATCGTCGCCGATCGCATCGGCAGGGTGCCGGCGATGGCGACGGGTGTGCTCACCGCCACCGTGTTCGGACTCGCGGCGCCCCTGAGCAATGAGATCGCCGTTCTGCTCACTCTGCGATTCGCCGAGGGCGTGGCGCTGGGTGCGGTCCCCGCAGTGGCGCTCGCGTACCTCAGCGAAGAAGTCGAGGGGAGATACGCCGCCACGGCCGCGGGCAGCTACATCGCCGGAACCACGGTCGGCGGACTGCTGGGTCGTATCGTCTCAGGGCTCGTCGGAGAATTCGGGGGATGGCAGGCCGGGATCCTGTCCGTGGCGGGGCTCTGTGCCGTCGCCGCCGTGCTGTTCCTCTGGTTCACGCCGCGATCGAGGGGTTTCGTGCCGGGACGCCTGCGGGCCGATCGCGGACCGAGCATCATCGAGCGATTGCGCGCACCCCTGCGGTCACCTCTGCAGTGGGCGCTCTACGCGCAGGGGTTCCTGCTGATGGGCGCCTTCGTCGCGGTGTACAACTACCTGGGCTTCCATCTCGCGGGGGATCCGTTCGACCTGCCGTCGTGGCTCGTCACCCTGCTCTTCCTCGCCTACCTCGCCGGCACCTTCTCGTCTCCGTGGGCGGGCGTGATCGCCTCCCGGATCGGTCGATTCCCGGTGCTCGTCGCCTCGATCGGCGTGATGGCCGCCGGTGCAGGCCTGATGCTCGTCCCCGTCGCGGTGGTGGTCCTCGTCGGCCTGCTGCTCTTCACCGCCGGGTTCTTCGGGGCGCACGCCGTGGCATCCGGATGGACTCCCGTCGCGGTGGACCCCGCCAGCCGGGCGCAGGCCTCCTCGCTGTACTACTTCGCGTACTACGCGGGTTCGAGCCTGTTCGGCTGGATGCTCGGCCTGGTGTTCGGGTCGGCGAGCTGGGGCTGGTTCGTCGTGGTGGTCGTGGCGATGTGTGCGGCGGCTGCCCTCGCCGGGTGGGCGGCTCTGCGCAGGGCGCCGTCCGGTCGGGTCTGACCCTCCGCTCTGAGAGGATCTCCTCATGCAGCAGGAGTATCTCGAGGCGTACGACAGTCAGCTCCGCACCGACGCGGAGGTCGCGGACGCCCTCAGTGTGGAACGGCTCGGACCCCTTCGTCTCGCGACGTTCGCCGGTGGTCGGGGGTTCGTCACCTACGCGGACCTCGGCGGCGCGGACGCCGACGGCATCGGCGAGATGGTCGAGGCAGCCACGCAGTACTTCCTCGGCCTGAGCGGCATCGATGAGGTGGAATGGAAGACCCGCGGGCACGATCGAGCACCGGGCCTCCACGCCGGCCTCGTCGCCCGCGGCTTCGTTCCCGAAGAGTCGGAATCGATCATGATCGGGGAGGCCGCGCTGCTCGCGCAGACGGTCGCGACGCCTCCGGGAGTGGAGGTGCGCCGGGCTCGCACCGAGACCGAGGTACTGGCCGCCGGAGAGATGCAGGGTCGGGTGTTCGACGATCTCGGATGGCGTTCGCGCGCGGAGGCGCTGATGACGCGGCTGCAGGCGGATGACACTGTGGAGCTTTGGATCGCCGTCGCGAACGACGCGGTGATCAGCGCCGGGCGACTCGAGCCGGTCGCAGGCACGGCCTTCGCCGGGCTGTGGGGCGGATCGACGCTGCCGGAGTGGCGGGGCCGCGGGATCTATCGGGCGCTCACCGCCGAGAGAGCCCGCTCGGCACTGGCGCGCGACATCCGTTATCTGCAGTCGGACTCCACGGAGTTCTCGCGCCCGATCCTCGAACGATCGGGGCTCGTGAGGGTCTCGACGACGACGCCCTACGTCTGGACGCGTCCCTCCGACTGAGCCGCTCGGCGCTCCCTGCGCCGTCGCGCGCTCCGCCTCGCGATCACGATCGCGACGACGATGAGACCGAGGAGCAGGATGCCGGCGAGGACCGGGACGATGATGGCGGCCGCCGCCAGGGCGAACGAGGCGCCGTCCTCGGCCGTGCTGAGCACGGGAGCCGCGAGGCCGCCCGTGGTCGCGTTCGCTGCGAGGCGGGCGCCCGCCTTCAGCACGTGGACGACGAGCGCGATGACGATGCCGGCGACGACCGGCACCCACGTGTTGTCCGTGAAGAACGTCGAGGGGTCGTCCACCGCGATGGTCTGGGCTCCAGATCCGGCACCGAACGCGACCCCGCCGGCGGCCGGACGGATGACGCTCTGGACGACGTCGTTGATCGAATCGAGGGCGGGGACCTTGTCCGCGACGATCTCCAGTGCGAGAAGGGCGCCGAGCAACCACAGTGCGATGTCACCGGAGAGCCACGACCACCCCGCGGGGAGTGACATCGCCGGGAGAAGTCGGTCGGCGAGTCCGAGGAGGAACAGCGGCATCCATGCGTTCAGGCCGGCTGCGGCGGCGAGGCTGGAGCCGATGACGAACTCGATCACGCCCTTACTCTAGGCGCTGACGATCCGACGGCCTCGATGTCGGAGGGGCGGCATACGCTGGAGGTATGCAAACCACGCGCAGTGTTCGCCCCTTCGAGGTCATCAGCGAGTACGCGCCCGCCGGTGATCAGCCGAAGGCCATCGCCGACCTGGCCGGGCGCATCAATGCCGGCGAGACCGACGTCGTGCTGCTCGGAGCGACCGGTACCGGAAAGTCGGCCACGACCGCCTGGCTCGTCGAGCAAGTGCAGCGCCCGACCCTGGTGCTCGCCCACAACAAGACCCTGGCTGCACAGCTGGCGAACGAGTTCCGTGAGCTCATGCCGAACAACGCCGTCGAATACTTCGTGTCGTACTACGACTACTACCAGCCGGAAGCGTACGTCCCGCAGACCGACACCTTCATCGAGAAGGACTCGTCGATCAACGCCGAGGTCGAGCGTCTGCGTCACTCGACGACGCAGTCTCTGCTCAGCAGGCGAGACGTCATCGTGGTGTCGACGGTGTCGTGCATCTACGGCCTCGGTGCACCGGAGGAGTACCTCCGCGCGATGGTCGCCCTGCAGGTCGGCGAGCGATACGACCGTGATGCGCTCATCCGTCAGTTCATCGCGATGCAGTACAACCGCAACGACGTGGACTTCTCCCGAGGCAACTTCCGCGTGCGCGGCGACACGATCGAGATCATCCCGGTCTACGAGGAGCACGCGATCCGCATCGAGCTCTTCGGCGATGAGATCGAGGGGCTCTACTCGCTTCATCCGCTCACCGGCGAGGTCATCGAGAAGCTCGACTCCGTACCGATCTTCCCGGCCTCGCACTACGTGGCGGGCACCGACGTGATCCAGCGCTCCATCGGGACCATTGAGCACGAACTGGAGCAGCGCCTGGCCGAGTTCGAGCGGCAGGGAAAGCTGCTCGAGGCCCAGCGGCTGCGCATGCGCACGTCATTCGACCTCGAGATGATGCAGCAGCTCGGCTTCTGCTCGGG
This sequence comes from Microbacterium sp. W4I20, assembly GCF_030816505.1. Classification (NCBI taxonomy): domain Bacteria; kingdom Bacillati; phylum Actinomycetota; class Actinomycetes; order Micrococcales; family Microbacteriaceae; genus Microbacterium; species Microbacterium sp. W4I20. Next base: position 122,342 of record NZ_JAUSYB010000001.1, read on the forward strand.
CATCGAGAACTACTCGCGCCATATGGACGGCCGCATGCCGGGCGAGCCACCGCACACGCTGCTCGACTTCTTCCCCGACGACTTCCTGCTGGTGATCGACGAGTCCCACGTGACCGTTCCCCAGATCGGGGCGATGTATGAGGGCGACGCCTCGCGCAAGCGCACTCTCGTCGACCACGGGTTCCGCCTGCCGAGCGCGATGGACAACCGTCCGCTCCGGTGGGACGAGTTCAAGAACCGCGTGGGTCAGACCGTCTACCTGTCGGCGACGCCGGGCAAGTACGAGATGGGCATCGCCGACGGCATCGTCGAGCAGATCATCCGCCCGACCGGTCTGGTGGACCCGCACATCGTCGTGAAGCCGTCGAAGGGCCAGATCGACGATCTGCTCGAAGAGATCCGGCTGCGTGTCGAGCGCAACGAACGTGTCCTGGTCACCACCCTCACCAAGAAGATGTCCGAGGAGCTCACCGACTTCCTCGGCGAGCACGGCGTGCGGGTGCGCTACCTGCACTCCGACGTCGACACGCTTCGCCGCGTCGAACTGCTCAGCGAACTGCGTGCCGGGGTGTACGACGTGCTGGTCGGCATCAACCTGCTCCGTGAGGGCCTCGACCTTCCGGAGGTCTCGTTGGTCGCGATCCTCGACGCCGACAAGGAAGGCTTCCTCCGGTCCGGCACCTCGCTGATCCAGACCATCGGTCGCGCGGCGCGCAACGTCTCGGGCGAGGTGCACATGTACGCCGACAAGATGACCGATTCGATGGCCAAGGCGATCGAGGAGACCGATCGACGTCGCGAGAAGCAGGTCGCCTACAACCTCGAGCACGGCATCGACCCGACGCCGCTCCGCAAACGCATCGCCGACATCACCGAGGTGCTGGCGCGCGAAGGCGCGGACACGGCCGACATGCTCTCCGGGCGAGGTCGCCAGTCGGGTAAAGGCAAGTCGCCCACCCCGAACCTGCGACGCACGGGTATCGCCGCCGAGGGCGCGCAGCAGCTCGAAGCCACGATCCAGGACCTGTCGAACCAGATGCTCGCCGCAGCAGGAGAACTGAAGTTCGAGCTGGCGGGGCGCCTGCGCGATGAGGTGCAAGACCTGAAGAAGGAACTCCGGGCGATGGAACGCGCCGGACACGCCTGACCTGGAGGGGTGACCGATGGATGCTGCAGGCGAGGAGCTCGCCGATCGGATCCGTGCGCTCCTAACGGTGGGGACCGAGATCGAGGAGCGCCGGATGTTCGGTACCCGCGCGTTCCTCGACGACGGGCGCATCCTGGTGGGTGCGCGCCCCGGCGGCGTCCTGCTCGTGCGCGTCGAAGAGGAGAATGGCGTCGCGCTGCTCACCGAACCCGGAGCGACACGGGCCGTGATGGGCTCCAAGGTCATGGGAACCGGATGGCTCGACATCGCGCCCGAAGCCATCGCCGACGACACGACCCTCATGTTCTGGCTCGATGTCGGGCGGGAGACCGCTGCTCGGAAGGGATGAGCCCGCGAGACGCAGCGGCCTGGCGGGGGAGAGGCTTCGGCGAGGAGTTGTGCGAGAACTGTCAGCGGAGGCCTACGGGCAGTGCACCATCGTTCGGGGTCCGGAACGATCGATCTCGTGCTCGGTCATCGGCGCCCCGCACAGCGGACACGCGCGCTCGGCCCCGCTCAGCGGCGCTGGGCGGGGGAGTCTTCTCGTAGGGGCCGACCGACGCGGGGCCGGCGAACCGGATCAGGTTGCTGTTGACCCACGCGTACAGGCCGCCGGCTTCGCGGATGCGGGTGCGAAGCGGTTCACGCTCAGGGTTCGAGGCCATGTTCATTAGTGTACTAACTATTAGCGCACATGTATAGTCGCCTTGTGACGGCATCCGACGATCTGCTCCGGCTGGACAATCAGCTCTGCTTCGCCCTCGTGACAGCGGCGCGCAACGTCGTCGCGATCTACCGGCCCATCCTCGAGCCGCTGGGACTGACGCACCCGCAGTACCTCGTGATGCTGGCTCTGTGGGAGCGCGCACCCCGCACGCTCAACGACCTGGCGGCCGACCTCGCACTCGAACCGGCGACGGCCTCACCGCTCGTGAAGCGCCTCGAGGTCGACGGGTTGATCGCGCGGCAGCGCAGCGCCGAAGACGAACGACGGCTGGAGATCACGCTCACCGCGGCGGGATCCGCGCTGCGGGAGCGCGCCCTCGACGTACCGCGCCAGGTCATGGCCGCCGTGGGGATGGGCGTATCGGAGGTCGCCGCATTGCGCGACGGTCTCGGCCCCTTCGCGGGGCGACGTCCCGACCTCGGCTGATCCGCACCACCCCGAGCCGTCCGACCTCGGCGCGGCGGAAGGCCCGTCTAGGGTGGAGTCATGTCGCGCCCCGAGCCTCCGGTCACGGAGCGGGAGCCCGTCCGCGACAGACCGCCCACGCGCCTGTTCTTCCCGCTGATCTCGGTCGTCGCGCTGTTCCTGATCGTCATGTTCGCCGCCGCCTCCCAAGGCCTTCCACAGTTCTCCGCCGTGCCGCAGGGTGGGACCGAGGAGTCGTACGCTCCGACCGCACCACCGGCCCCGTCCGCGCCGCCGTCGTCGCTGCCCGAACCTCCCGAGGACTCGCTGCTCCTCACGATCATCGGCATCATCATGGCGACGATCGTCGGCGCGGTGATCCTGATCGTGCTGTATCTGGGCCTACGCCTGCTGATCCGATACCTGGCCGGCCTATGGCGCGATCGGCCTCTCGCGCGTCGAGCGGCGGCGGAGGTCGACGCCACGCCGATCACCGATTCCCTCACCGACGTCGAGCCCGATGTGGGGACGATGCGTCGCGGGATCGCAGAGGCACTGCGGACCATCGGCGAGCGTCCCGATCCCGGAGACAGCATCATCGCCGCCTGGGTGGGGCTCGAGGAGACGGCCTCCGACGCGGGTACCGGCCGCGACATCCACGAGACGCCGTCGGAGTTCACCGTGCGCATCGTCGGGAGTCGCGCGGGCATCGCGGACGAGGTCTCGGTGCTGCTGGGTCTGTACGAGCGGGTCCGGTTCGGCGGCCACATCGCCGACGAGGGGGATCGTCACCAGGCGGCAGCCTGCCTGAGCGGCATCCAGCGGGGGTGGCGATGACGGGTCGGATCGTGCTCGCGGGCATCGGCGGGATCATGGCGATCGCGGTGCTCCTGCTGCTGTCGTGGCTCGGCGTGCCGATGGAGTTCGCGCTCATGTGGCTCATCGTCGTGATCGCAGTCGCCGTCGCGAGCCGACAGGTCTTCTTCGATGAGACCGTCGAATGGCCACCGCCGGAGCGCGAACGCATGGTGCGGGGCTCCGACGTCTCGCGCCTCGCCTGGTCCCTCAACACCCGCACGGGCGTCGCCGGGTATGTCGTCGTCGGCCGAGTCCAGCGCATCCTGCGACGTCGGCTGGCGCACCATGGCCTCGATCTCGACGACCCGGTGCAGCACGCGCGGATCGATGCGCTCCTGGGCTCCGGCATCCGCGAGGCGGTCCACCGTAAAGAAGTGCGGAGTTCCGACATCGACCGACTCCTCGATGCGATCGAGAAGCTTTCCCCAGAACCGGAGGAGACCAGATGAACAGTGAAGAGACGGCACGGATCGCCGAGGTCGGGCGTCGGGTGAGGGAGAGCGTCGGCACGGCCGTCGTCGGGATGGACGAGGCGCTGACGATCGCTCTCGCGGCCATCTTCGCCGGCGGTCATGTGCTGTTCGAGGATGTACCCGGTCTCGGAAAGACGCTGGCCGCGCGGAGCCTCGCGGCTGCGCTCGGACTCGACTTCCGGCGCCTGCAATGCACCCCGGACATGCTCCCGGGCGACGTCACCGGATCGTATGTGTACGCGCCGGCCACGGGCGACTTCCAGTTCCGCCCGGGGCCGATCTTCACCGGGCTGCTGCTGGCCGACGAGGTGAACCGCACCACCCCCAAGACCCAGTCCGCGATGCTGGAGGCGATGGCCGAACGGCAGGTCACCGTCGAGGGCAACAGGTTCCCGCTGCCACAGCCGTTCCACGTGATCGCGACCTCGAACCCGATCGAGTACGAGGGCACCTACGCTCTCCCCGAGGCGCAGCTGGACCGATTCATGGTGCGCCTCGCGGTCGGGTATCCGACCTTTGACGACGAGGCGCGGATCATCCTCGAGCGCGTGCGACGGCAGACCCCGGACGTCTCGGTCGCCGCCGTGGTCGACAGCGCCGGTCTCCTGGCGATCCAGGCTGCGGTCGAGCGGATCCACGTCGATCCCGACGTGGCGCGCTACTGCGTGGAGCTCACCAGGGCGACGCGCGACGCGGTGAACGTCTCGGTCGGAGCGTCCCCCCGCGGATCCCAGACGCTCGTGCTGCTCGGACGGGCGCTGGCCGCCCTCGACGGTCGGGCGTACGTCCGCCCTGACGACATCAAGCGCATCGCGGGACCCGTCCTGGCGCATCGCCTCACCCTCACCCCGCAGGCATGGGCACAGGGAGTCGATCCCGCATCCGTGGTCGCGTCAGTGGTGGCGTCGACCCCAGTGCCTCCGACCGTGGCCGCGGTGCGGTGAGCGACGTCCGCGCGTCGAGCCGCTCTCCATTGCGATGGCGGCGGACCCCGGTCATGGCGGCCGGGCTCGGCGGGGCGGTGCTGCTGGCAGCGGTGGGGCTGGCGTTCTCACGTCCGGACGTCGTCGCGATCGGGCTGCCCCTCGCGCTGACGACGATCTGGGCGCTGCGGGGGCGACCGCGTGGCGGCGATCTGCACATCGTGCTGCGCGCGCGGTCGGACGCGGCCGAAGGGTCGAACGAGGCAGTGGCGGATGTCGACATCGATGCCGAAGCCGACTGGGTACAGGTCGCGATCGATCAGGAGGAGCGCAGAACCGGTGTGGCCGATGTGCGTCCCGGCGAGGCCGCCGTCACGGCGCGGGTCCGGCTGCAGCATTCCGGTCCAGCCGAGCTGCTCGACGTCACGACCAGGGCCGTCGCTCATGACGGGGCCTGGGTGACCGACAGTGGGCCGCGCACCGCCGTCGTCTGGCACACCGCGCCTCGGACTCGCCCGATCGGCGTCCTGCCGGTCGCGCCGCGCCTCCGGGGGCTGCACGGCGCACACGAGGGCTCCCGACCCGGACAGGGTGGCGACTTCCGCGACATCCATGCTTTCGCGCCCGGCGACGAGCTGCGGCGCGTCGACTGGCGCGCCACCGCCAGGGCCGCGCGTCGGCCCGGCGAGCTCCTGGTGCGGCGGAGCAATGCGCTGAGCGATTCCTCGGTCGTGATCGCGCTCGACACGGCAGACGATCTCGGCACCGTGGTGGCCAGCTGGGGAGCGGCGGACAGCGATCGCTCCGGGGTCACATCGCTCGACCTCGCCCGTGAGGCGGCGCTCTCCGTTGCCACGGCCGCGATCGGCGCGGGGGATCGAGTCGCCTACCACACGCTCTCGCCGGGAGGCAGGAGCGTCCCGGCGGGCGGGGGAGTGCGGCACCTCCCGCGTGTGCGCGGTGTCATCGCCGCGACGGGCCCGGGTGGAGACGATTCCCGATATCGCCGATCGCCCGTCGTACCCTCCGGATCCATCGTCTTCGTGCTCTCGACCTTCTTCGACGGTGCAGCCGCCGACCTCGCGACCCGGTGGCGTGCTGCGGGGCATGCCGTCGTCGCGATCGATGTGCTGCCGACACCCGACGCGGGTCGCCTCACTCGGGAGCAGCGGATCGCGCTGCGGATGCTGCTCGCCGAACGCGACGACGTCCTGATCGATCTCCGACGCTCAGGGGTGGAGATCGTTCCGTGGGCGGGGGCGGATGTGGATGCCGCCGTGCGGCTGGCCGCACGGCGGCTCGAGCGGACGCGGGCGGTGCGGCGATGAGTCGCGCGATCCGCTCGTTCCGGGCGGGCGTCGCGGTGTTCGGGATCGTTCCGCGGCTGCTGCTCGTCGCCGTGGTCTGGATCGGCGCGATCGCTCTCGTCCCGTTCGCGCTCTGGCAGGGGGTCGCCGTGCTCGCGGCACTGGTCGCCCTGGTCGTGCCGCGATCGATGGCGGCCTGGCTCGCGGCCGCGTGCCTGGCCTTCGGAGTCGTGCTGGCGGCGCCGGCGCCGGAACGGACCGCTCTCGCCGTGCTGCTCGTGCACGCGGTGCACGTGCTCGGATCGCTGAGCCTGGTGATCCCCTTGCGCTCGCGGCTCTCGTTCTCGGCCCTGCTGCCGAGCCTCTACCGGTTCGTGGTGGTGCAGCTGCTGACGCAACCCCTCGTGTTCGCCGTCTGGCTGCTCGCGCCGTCGCCCGTGGATCGCGGGATCGCCTGGATCGCTCCGCTCGCGGGGGCGGCGCTGCTGCTGGGAGTGATCCTCGCTCTGCGGGCGGCGAAGAACGCGGATGCCGCGTCAGAAATGCGCGTCGATTGAGCGGTCTCACAGCCACCGCGGAGCCGATGTCCGTGGCCCCTCGTAGACTTGTCCGGTGCCTATTGTCCCCGTTGCCACCCCAGGAAAACTCAGCGTTCGCGGTGCCCGAGTCCACAACCTCAAGAACGTCGACATCGACATTCCCCGCGACTCGCTCGTCGTGTTCACCGGCCTGTCCGGTTCCGGGAAGTCGAGCCTCGCGTTCGACACGATCTTCGCCGAGGGCCAGCGTCGCTACGTCGAATCGCTGAGCGCCTACGCGCGCCAGTTCCTCGGCCAGGTCGATCGTCCCGACGTCGACTTCATCGAGGGGCTGAGCCCGGCGGTCTCCATCGACCAGAAGTCCACCAACCGCAACCCGCGGTCGACGGTCGGCACGATCACCGAGATCTACGACTACATGCGACTGCTCTGGGCGCGCATCGGCATCCCGCACTGCCCCGAGTGCGGCGAGAAGATCCAGCGGCAGACCGTGCAGCAGATCGCCGATCAGCTCATGGAGCTGCCCGAGCGCACGCGGTACCAGATCGTCGCTCCGATCGTCTCGCAGAAGAAGGGCGAGTTCGTCGACCTCTTCCGCGAGCTGGGCGCGAAGGGCTACTCACGCGCGATCGTCGACGGCGACCTCATCCAGCTCGCCGAGCCCCCGACGCTCAAGAAGAGCTACAAGCACGACATCGCCGTGGTGGTCGACCGTCTCGTGGCCTCCGACGAGATCCTCAGCCGCGTCACCGACTCGGTCGAGACCGCGCTCGGGCTCGCGGGCGGTGTCGTGCAGGTCAACTACGTCGACGGCGAAGGCGATGACGCGTGGCAGACCTTCTCCGAGAAGCTCGCCTGCCCGAACGGGCACGAGCTCACGCTCACCGAGATCGAGCCGCGCACCTTCTCCTTCAACGCGCCGTTCGGCGCCTGCCCCGCCTGCTCGGGGCTGGGAACGCGCATGTCGGTCGACGTCGATCTGATGCTCGGCGACACCGACCTCTCGATCCGCGAGGGCGTCATCATCCCGTGGACGACGCAGGGCAAGGGACTGTTCCAGTACTACGAGCGTCTGCTCGAAGGCCTGTCCCGCGACCTCGACTTCTCGCTGGACACGCCGTGGCACAAGCTCCACTCCGATGTGCAGGACGCGGTGCTGCGCGGCGAGAACTACAAGGTCACCGTCAAGTGGAAGAACCGGTACGGGCGCGAGATGCGCTACGCCTCGGGGTTCGAGGGCGTCGTACCCTACATCGAACGCCAGTACCTGCAGGCCGAGTCCGACACGCAGCGCAGCCGCTGGGGTGAGTACCTCCGCGAGGTCCCGTGCCCGGTGTGCGACGGCAACCGCCTCAAGCCGGAGGTGCTGGCCGTGCAGGTGCACGGGCACTCCATCGCCGAGGTCTCGCACCTCAGCCTCTCCGACGCCCGGGCGTTCATGGAGACGCTGAAGCTCACCGATCGTGAGGCGCAGATCGCCGCGCAGGTCCTCCGCGAGATCCGACTGCGACTCGACTTCCTGCTGCAGGTCGGGCTCTCCTACCTCAACCTCAGCCGCTCGGCGGGCTCGCTCTCCGGTGGCGAGGCCCAGCGCATCCGTCTCGCCACGCAGATCGGGTCCGGCCTCACGGGCGTGCTGTACGTGCTCGACGAGCCGTCGATCGGTCTGCACCAGCGCGACAACCGCCGCCTGATCAACACCCTCATCAAGCTCCGCGACCTCGGCAACACCCTGATCGTGGTGGAGCACGACGAGGAGACCATCGAGGCGGCCGACTGGGTCGTCGACATCGGTCCCGGTGCGGGCGTCAACGGCGGTGCGGTCGTGCACTCCGGGCCGTACTCGGCGCTGCTGAACGACAGCGAGTCGATGACCGGGCAGTATCTCTCCGGTCGCCGCGAGATCCCGATGCCGAAGAAGCGGCGGAAGATCGACAAGAAGCGCATGCTGAGTGTCGTGGGCGCGCGAGCGAACAACCTCCGCAACGTCACCGCCGACTTCCCCCTCGGCGTGCTGACCGCCGTCACCGGCGTCAGCGGCTCGGGCAAGTCGTCGCTCGTGAACGACATCCTCTACCAGGTGCTGGCCTCCAAGTTGAACGGTGCGCGCACCGTTCCGGGCAAGCACACCAGGGTCACCGGCCTCGACAACCTCGACAAGGTCGTGCACGTCGACCAGGCGCCGATCGGTCGCACCCCGCGGTCGAACCCCGCCACCTACACCGGCGTCTTCGATCGCATCCGCACGCTCTTCAGCGAGACCCCCGAGGCGAAGGTGCGCGGCTACCTTCCGGGGCGCTTCAGCTTCAACGTCAAGGGCGGGCGCTGCGAGGCGTGCTCGGGCGACGGCACGATCAAGATCGAGATGAACTTCCTGCCCGACGTGTACGTCGACTGCGAGGTCTGCCACGGCAAGCGGTACAACCGCGACACGTTGTCCGTGCACTACAAGGGCAAGAACATCGCCGAGGTGCTCGAGATGCCGATCGAGGAGGCCGCGGATTTCTTCGAGCCCATCCAGGCCATCCACCGCTACATGAAGACGCTGGTCGATGTGGGACTCGGGTACGTGCGGCTCGGTCAGTCGGCCACCACCCTCTCCGGCGGTGAGGCGCAGCGCGTCAAGCTCGCGACCGAGCTTCAGCGGCGCAGCAACGGTCGCAGCATCTATGTGCTCGACGAGCCGACGACCGGTCTGCACTTTGAAGACGTCCGCAAGCTCCTCGAGGTGCTGAACGGGCTCGTCGACAAGGGCAACACGGTCATAGTCATCGAGCACAACCTCGACGTCATCAAGTCGGCCGACTGGGTCATCGACCTCGGCCCCGAGGGCGGCTCCGGCGGCGGTCAGATCATCGCCACGGGTACCCCGGAGCAGATCGCACGCGTCGAGGAGAGCCACACCGGCCTCTTCCTCGGCGAGATTCTCGGCGAAGGGCGCTCCGCGCGGAAGGCCAGCTGATGGCGGATGCCCTCTCGTACAAGCCGCGGGCGGGGGAGATACCCACCGACCCCGGCGTGTATCGGTTCCGCGACGCCGAAGGACGCGTGCTCTACGTGGGCAAGGCGAAGAACCTGCGCCAGCGGCTCTCGAACTACTTCGCTCCACTGCGGACCCTGCATGAGCGCACCCGGCGCATGGTCACCACGGCGTCGTCGGTCGAATGGACCGTGGTACCCACGGACGTCGACTCGCTCCAGCTCGAGTACATGTGGATCAAGGAGTTCGATCCGCCCTTCAACGTGCGGTATAAGGACGACAAGTCCTATCCGTTCATGGCGGTGACCCTCGGCGACGAGGCGCCGCGAGTGATCGTCACCCGTAACCACAAGATCCCCGGCGCGCGCTACTTCGGACCGTTCCCCAAGGTCTGGGCGGTGCACGAGACCATCGACCTGATGATCAAGGCGTTCCCGATCCGCACCTGCAGCGACGCGAGCTACAAGCGCGCCATGCAGACGGGCCGTCCGTGCTTCCCCGGGCAGATCGGCAAGTGCGGCGGTCCCTGCTCCATGACGGTGACGATCGAGGAGCACCGGGCCATGGTCGACGACTTCGTCGCGTTCATGGCCGGCGGAGACGAGCGGTTCACCAAAGACCTTCGCAAGCGGATGCTGGCCGCGTCCGCGGCGATGGACTACGAGGCGGCGGCGAAGTACCGCGACAAGCTCACCGCGATCGACGCGGTGCTCGGCAGGAGTGCCCTCGTGCTGCAGCCGGACGAGGACGCCGACCTGTTCGGCATCGCCGAGGATGAGCTCGCGGCCGCGGTGCAGCACTTCGTGATCCGCGGTGGCCGCGTGCGCGGTGTGCGGGCGATGACGATCGAGAAGGAGATCGACATCACCACGGGGGAACTCGTCGATCAGGTTCTGCAGCGCGCGTACGGCGACGCGCAGGACGTGCCTCGCCGCATCCTGGTGCCGACCCTCCCCGATGACGCCGCGGAGCTCGAGGTCTGGCTGCGTGAGCGCCGCGGCAAGAAGACGGAGATCGCGGTGGCGCAGCGCGGTCAGCGCGCCGACCTCATGCGCACGGCGACGCTCAACGCGCAGCAGGCGCTGATCCGGTACAAGACGCGGCGCACGAGTGACTACGTGGCGCGCACGCAGGCACTGACCGATCTGCAGGAAGCCCTGGGCATGAGCGAGGCTCCGCTGCGCATCGAGTGCTTCGACATCTCGCATCTCGGCGGCACGAACGTCGTCGCGTCCATGGTGGTCTTCGAAGACGGACTGCCGCGCAAGGATCAGTACCGGTCGTTCGGGATCCCCGAGACCACCGACGACACCGACTCGATGTACCAGGTGCTCCGACGCAGACTCGCCTACCTCGATCGACCGGAGGAGCCCGAGGAGGAAGCGGGCGACGACGCGATCGTCCGCCGCAAGCCGCGGTTCGCCTACCCGCCGCAGCTGCTCCTCGTCGATGGCGGGAAGCCGCAGGTCGAGGCCGCCGCGCGCGCACTCCGCGACGCCGGGCACACCGAGATCGCGGTCTGCGGCATCGCGAAGCGCCTCGAGGAGGTCTGGCTTCCCGGCGAGGACTTCCCGGTCATCCTCCCGCGCACGAGCGAGTCCCTCTACCTGCTGCAACGCCTCCGCGACGAAGCCCATCGATTCGCGATCACGCACCAGCGCAAGAAGCGGCGGAACGACATCACCACCGTGCTCGCCGAGGTCCCCGGTCTCGGTGAGTCGCGCATCAAGGTCCTGCTCAAGCACTTCGGCTCGGTGACGGCGCTCAAAGGAGCTCAGCCTCACGAGATCCAGGAAGTCCAGGGAATCGGTCCCGTGCTCGCGCAGAATATCCATACGCACCTCTCCACTCGCTAGGCTGGATAGCGGGGGAGAAGGGCTGAGCGATGACTGACGGGGAGAAGGGCGAGTTTCTCATCGTCACGGGGATGTCCGGCGCAGGCCGTACCACTGTGGCGAATGCACTCGAGGACCTCGGCTGGTACGTCGTCGACAACCTGCCCCCGCAGATCCTCCGCCCACTTCTCGACCTCACCGACATGGGTGGCAAGGCTCTGCCGAAGGTGGCAGCGGTGGTCGACGTCCGAGGCCGCAACCTCTTCGACGACTTCCCCGGCGTCGCCCGCGCGCTCCGCTCGCGAGGTTCCGTCCGCGTTCTGTTCCTCGACGCGTCCGACGACGTGCTCGTCCGACGTTTCGAGTCCGTCAGACGGCCGCACCCTCTGCAGGGCGACGGCACACTGCTCGACGGCATCCGCATCGAGCGTGCTCGCCTCGCGCCGATCCGCGAGGCGGCCGACCTGGTGGTCGACACCTCGACGTTGAACATCCACCAGCTCGCGACACAGGTGTCCGACATCTTCTCGGAAGAGGGCGAGGCGCGTCATCGCCTGACGCTGCTCAGCTTCGGCTTCAAGTACGGGCTGCCCACCGACGTCGACATCGTCGCCGACATGCGTTTCCTCCCCAACCCGTTCTGGAACGAGGAGCTGCGCGGCCTGACGGGGCAGGACGAATCGGTGCGCGACTACGTGCTCTCCCGCGAGGGCGCGACCGAGTTCCTCGATGCCTACGCCGCGGCACTCGTGCCGGTGCTGGAGGGGTATCAGCGGGAGAACAAGAGCCACTCCACGATCGCCATCGGCTGCACGGGCGGCAAGCACCGTTCGGTGGCGATGTCGGAGGAGCTCGCACGACGGCTCTCGGCGGTCCCCGGGGTCGCCGTCAATGTCCGTCATCGGGACCTCGGCAGAGAGTAGCCGGTCGCCCGGCCGAGTAGGCTGGACGTTTGCGTCGCGATCCGGCGCGTGAACGTGAAGGAGTGTCGTGGCACTAACCACCGACGTCAAGGCTGAGCTGGTCAGCATCCGCAACGCACCCCCGACGGTGCGCGTCGCCGAGGTGACCGCGATCCTCCGGTTCGCCGGTGGTCTGCACTCCATCGCAGGCCGCGTGGCCGTGGAGGCGGAGGTGGATGCCGAGACGCTCGCGCGCCGCGTCGCCCGCGACCTCGCCGAGATCTACGGGGTGCGCCCCGAGATCGCGCAGGTGCAGTCGAGCACGGCCAACGACGGTGCCCGCTGGGCCGTGCGAGTGATCTCGCAGGGAGAGACCCTGGCACGACAGACCGGGCTCCTCGACCAGCGCCGCCGTCCGGTGCGCGGTCTGCCGAACCGGCTCACCACCGGCTCCCGTGCCGAGGTCGCCGGCCTCTGGCGAGGCGCGTTCCTCGCAGCCGGAACCCTCAGCGAGCCCGGCCGTTCCGCGATGCTCGAGGTGCTCTGCCCGTCGTCCGAGGCAGCGATGGCACTCGTCGGCGCCGCACACCGCCTCGGTGTCGCCGCGAAGGCCCGCGAGGTGCGCGGCATGCCCCGCGTCGTGGTCCGCGAGGGGGAGGCGATCCGCACCATCCTGAACGAGATGGGCGCGCAGAAGACCGCCGTCACGTGGGAAGAGCTCCGCCAGCGCCGCGAAGTGCGTGCCGGCGTCAATCGACTGGTCAACTTCGACGACGCCAACCTGCGCCGCTCCGCGCAGGCCGCCGTCGCCGCCTGCGCGCGCGTCGAGCGCGCACTCGAGATCCTCGCCGACGAGGTGCCCGACCACTTGCGCGTGGCGGGCGAACTGCGTCTGGCACACCGCGATGCCAGCCTTGACGAGCTCGGTCATCACGCCGATCCGCCGCTGACGAAGGATGCTGTGGCCGGCCGCATCCGCCGCCTGCTGGCGATGGCCGACAAGCGCGCTCAGCAGGAGGGCATCCCGGGTACCGAGGCCGCTGTGCCGATGGGGCTCGACGTCTGATCCGGTTGCATTCGAAGGCCCGCCGCCCCGCATGCAGGGCGGCGGGTCTTCGTCATATGGCGGAAGGATCTGGTCCGGCCAGGCGTTGTCGTCAGTAGGATGAGTTACGTCCGCTCTACGCCGCACATCGGTGGCGCGGAGGATCGGCAAGCGCCGCGGCGCGGCGCGGATTGGATGAAAGCGATATGGCGACTTACACGCTCCCTGACCTTCCCTACGACTTCGCAGCCCTCGAGCCGCACATCAGCGGCAAGATCATGGAACTTCATCACGACAAGCACCACGCGACCTACGTCGCCGGCGCGAACACCGCGCTCGAGCAGCTCGCGGAGGCCCGTGACAGCGGCAACCTCGCCAACGTCAACAAGCTCGAGAAGGACCTCGCCTTCAACCTGGGCGGCCACGTCAACCACTCGATCTTCTGGACCAACCTGTCGCCGAACGGCGGAGGACAGCCCGAGGGCGAGCTCAAGGCGGCCATCGACGAGTACTTCGGCTCGTTCGACAAGTTCCAGGCGCACTTCACGGCTGCAGCGACCGGCATCCAGGGCTCCGGCTGGGCCGTGCTCAGCTGGGACTCGATCGGCTCGCGCCTGATCATCCAGCAGCTGTTCGACCAGCAGTCGAACACGGCGCAGGGCACGATCCCGCTCTTCCAGCTCGACATGTGGGAGCACGCCTTCTACCTCGACTACCTCAACGTCAAGGCGGACTACGTCAAGGCGGCATGGAACATCGCCAACTGGGAGAACGTCGCCCAGCGCCTCGAGGTCGCCCGCAAGCAGACGAACGGCCTGCTGGTACTGTCGTAATCAAGACGGGCGTCCCGACGGACATCTGGCCCGTCGGGACGCCGTTGTCCATGCTTGTCTAGTTGAAACCGCGCGTATGCGCACGAGAAATCAGGAGACCTTAGTGTCTGTCAAGATCGGTATCAACGGCTTCGGCCGCATCGGACGCAACTACTTCCGCGCGGCTCTCGCGCAGGGAGCAGACCTCGAGATCGTCGCGGTCAACGACCTCACCGACAACAAGACCCTCGCGCACCTGCTGAAGTACGACTCGGTCGGCGGCGTCCTCGACGCCGAGATCAGCTACGACGACGAGAGCATCACGGTCAACGGCAAGAAGATCAAGGCGTTCGCAGAGCGCGACCCCGCCGGTCTCCCGTGGGGCGAGCTGGGCGTCGACATCGTCATCGAGTCCACCGGTTTCTTCACCAAGGCCGAGGCGGCCAAGAAGCACCTCGAGGCCGGCGCGAAGAAGGTCCTCATCTCGGCTCCCGGTACCGGCGTCGACGGCACGTTCGTCATGGGCGTGAACGAGGACACGTACAACCCGGAGACCGACCACATCATCTCCAACGCGTCGTGCACCACCAACTGCCTCGCGCCGCTCGCCCAGGTCTTCAACGACGCGTTCGGCATCGACCGCGGCTTCATGATGACGGCACACGCCTACACCGCAGACCAGAACCTGCAGGACGGCCCGCACAGCGACCTCCGTCGTGCCCGCGCCGCCGCGATCAACATCACGCCGGCATCGACCGGTGCGGCCAAGGCCATCGGCGAGGTGCTCCCGGAACTCCAGGGCAAGCTCAGCGGCTCCTCGTACCGCGTCCCGGTTCCCACCGGCTCCATCGTCGACCTGACGCTGGTCACCGACCGACAGGACCTGACGGTCGACGAGGTCAACGCGGCGTACAAGGCAGCTGCGGCTGACGGCCGCCTGGCCGGCTACCTGCAGTACAACGAGGACCAGATCGTCTCGAGCGACATCGTGCACAACGCGCACTCGTCGATCTTCGACTCGACCCTCACGAACGTGAGCGGCAACCTGGTCAAGGTCTCGAGCTGGTACGACAACGAGTGGGGCTACTCCAACCGTCTCGTCGACCTGACCGAGTACGTCGCCGAGCGTCTCTGAGCTCCGACACATGACTCTGCGCACCCTGGAATCGCTGGGTTCGCTCGAGGGCAAGCGCGTCATCGTCCGTTGTGATCTCAACGTCCCCCTGCGGGACGGGGTCATAACGGACGATGGCCGTGTACGCGCCTCGCTGCCGACTCTCAACGCACTGATCAACGCGGGTGCCCGCGTTGTCGTGTGCTCGCACCTCGGACGCCCCGATGGTGCTCCCGACCCGCAGTACAGCCTCGAGCCGGTGGCTCAGCGTCTGTCCGAACTCCTCGGCGCCCCCGTCGCGTTCGCGCGCGACACGGTCGGCGAGTCGGCGCAGGATGCTGTGGCGTCGCTGGAGGACGGCGGGGTCGTCGTCATCGAGAACCTGCGCTTCAACGCGGGGGAGACCGCGAAGGACGACGCGACGCGTCAGGCCTTCGCCGCTGAGCTCGCGAAGCTCGGCGACGTGCTCGTCTCCGACGGCTTCGGTGTCGTACATCGCAAGCAGGCGAGCGTCTACGAGCTCGCCGAGCTGCTGCCGTCTGCGGCCGGCCTGCTGATCGAGACGGAGCTCGACGTGCTCGACCGCCTCACCGAGAAGCCGGAGCGTCCGTACGCGGTCGTGCTCGGCGGATCGAAGGTGAGCGACAAGCTGGGCGTCATCTCGCACCTGCTGCCGCGCGTCGACCGCATCCTCGTCGGCGGCGGAATGCTGTTCACCTTCTTGAAGGCGCAGGGACACGAGGTCGCCTCGAGCCTCCTCGAAGAGGATCAGCTCGACACCGTCCGCGAGTACATCGCCGAGGCCGAGAGGCGCGGCGTGGAGTTCGTGCTTCCGACCGACGTCGTCGTCGCCGCATCGTTCTCCGCGGATGCCGAGCATGAGACGGTCGCCGCTGACGCGATCGAGTCGACGGCGTTCGGCGCCTCCGGCATCGGCCTCGACATCGGCCCGGAGACGGCCGCCCGGTTCGCCGAGGTGATCCGGAGTTCGAAGACGGTGTTCTGGAACGGCCCGATGGGCGTGTTCGAGTTCCAGGCCTTCGCGGCCGGCACGAAGACCGTCGCACAGGCGCTCACCGAGGTCGACGGCCTCAGCGTCGTTGGCGGGGGCGACTCCGCGGCCGCCGTGCGTCAGCTCGGATTCTCAGACGACCAGTTCGGTCACATCTCGACCGGTGGCGGAGCAAGCCTCGAGTTCCTCGAGGGAAAGAAACTACCCGGCCTGGAGGTGCTCGGATGGGCATAGCGACCCGTACCCCGCTGATCGCGGGCAACTGGAAGATGAATCTCGACCACCTGCAGGCGGTCGCGTTCGTTCAGAAGCTGCACTGGACGTTGAAGGACGCCAAGCACGAAGACGGTTCGGTCGAGGTGGCGGTCTTCCCGCCGTTCACCGACATCCGCAGCGTGCAGACGCTGGTCGACGCCGACAAGATCCCGTTCGCCCTGGGCGCGCAGGACATCTCGTCGCACGACTCGGGCGCATACACCGGTGAGGTGTCCGGCGCGTTCCTGGCGAAGCTCGACGCGAAGTACGTCATCATCGGCCACTCGGAGCGTCGGGAGTACCACGCCGAGTCCGACGAGGTCGTCGCCGCGAAGGTGCAGGCATCACTCAAGCACGGACTGGTCCCGGTCATCTGCGTCGGCGAGACCGCGGAGGATCTCGAGAAGTTCGGCGCCAGCGCGGTGCCGGCCGGTCAGCTCGAGGCGGCGCTCCAGGGTGTCTCGCCGAAGGCCGACATCGTCGTCGCCTACGAGCCGGTCTGGGCGATCGGATCCGGTCAGGCGGCGACGCCGCAGCAGGCACAGGATGTCTGCGCCGCGTTGCGCACGGTCATCGCGAAGGTCCTCGGCGACGATGCCGCCGCGCGCACCCGCATCCTGTACGGCGGCTCGGTGAAGTCGTCGAACATCGCCAGCTTCATGCGGGAGCCTGATGTGGACGGCGCCCTGGTCGGCGGCGCGAGCCTCGTCGTCGACGAGTTCGCCGCGATAATCCGCTTCGAGAAGCACGTCGGCGTGTGAGTGCAGCGGGGCTCCGGCCCCGCTGCACCGTATACTTGACCGTTACGGGGGCGCACCTGCCCCAGCGAAAGGCTCTTTCTCGTGGCAATTCTCGAGTTCGTCCTGCAGGTCGTGCTGGGCATCACCAGCGTCCTGCTGACCCTCCTCATCCTCTTGCATAAGGGCCGCGGTGGTGGCCTTTCCGACATGTTCGGCGGAGGCATGACCTCGTCGGCCGGCTCTTCCGGTCTCGCGGAGCGGAACCTCAACCGCTTCACCGTCGTCCTTGCGCTGACCTGGTTCGTCGCCATCGTCGCGCTCGGCCTCATCACGAAATTCGAGGTCATCTGATGGCTACCGGTGGAAATGCAATCCGCGGCACCCGTGTCGGTTCCGGCCCGATGGGCGAACAGGACCATGGCTACCACGCCGACCGCATCGCGGTCTCCTACTGGGACGGGCTCGGCAACGAGACGGTCCGCTACTTCGCGGCAGGGCTGCCCGAAGACGAGATCCCGGAGACCATCGATCACCCGCAGTCGGGGCTGCCGGCCGGCCGCGACAAGGAGAACCCTCCTGCTCTCGCGAAGGCCGAGCCGTACAAGACGCACCTCGCCTACGTGAAGGAGCGCCGCACCGACGAGGAAGCCGTGCAGCTCCTCGAGGATGCGCTCACCCAGCTGCGCGAGCGCCGGGGCCAGTGACCTTCGCTCTCTGACACGGAAGAAGCCGCCGCGAGTGATCGCGGCGGCTTCTTCCGTGTGTCAGCGCCTGACCGGCGTGGAGCGGGTGGTCACCGGCACTTCTTCGCGGCGTCGATGTAGTTCTGCGGCGGGTACCCGTAGGCCCACACGCCGTTGGCGTCGTCCGAGAAGCCCATACTGATCGCCCAGGCCGTCGCCCACTTCTCGATGCTGTCCTGCGTCGAGGAGTCGTACATGTCCTCGCATTTGACGCTGATCGCGTGTCCGACCTCGTGAGCGACGAGAGCCTTGCTCCGGTCGGCAGGCCATTGCTCGGCGACGGAGTTCGACAGCTCGATGACCGACCGCCCTGGATCATCCCACCACCAGGTCGTGTATCCACCCATGCTGCCGTTGTACCCGGCGCCGTTCACGATCGGGGCCCAGTCGAACTCGAGCAGCACTCCGGGGGCCAGCGACCGCGCGAAGGCCTCGATCTCGAGCCGCGCGTTCATCAGCGGACCGGACTTCTCGGCGAGCTCCGCCTTCTCGGCGGAGACGACCTGTGCCGCTGCGCTCTGCAGGGCGGAGTACGTCGTCACCGCGGTCTCATCGATCGTCGTGGTCGCGATCGCGTCGGCGGCAGCGCCGCGCAGGGCGATCACGGCGTCGTTGCGAGTGGAGAGGTGAGCCTTCTCGAAGGCCGTCGCCTTCTCGCCGGTGGTGGCGATGAGCGAGGTACCGCTCTCGGTGACCGCGTCGGAGGCGTCGAACAGGTCGGCCGCCTCCGCTGTCAGGTCGTCGGCGTACTGGAGGGCGTCCGCGCGTTCCTGATCGAGCCGACCGGTCTCGCCGAACAGCTCCCAGAACCATGTCGGCTTATCTCCGGCGACGGGGATATCCCGGGCGATCAGTTCTTCAGCGGCCTGCGCGGCGCCGTCTGCCTCGGCGACGGCGCTGACGAGTGCCTCCTCCGCTGCCGGGTCGACCGTGATGGCCTCGTTCTCGCTGTCGAGGATCAGCTGCGCGGATTCCGTCACCGCCTGCAGGTCGCTGTTCTCGCCGCGGAGCAGCGTCTTCTCACTGCTCGCGGACGCGACGGCATCCGCATGGCTCTCAGCCGCCGCGTCATAGCCGAGGTTCGCCGAGACCTGCGTGATCGCCAGGGCGGCGATGACGGCTGCGCCGCCGAGGATGCCGAGCACGAGGCGTGTGTGCCGCTTCCGCGGCGCGCGCGGGGGAGCTGCCGGTCCGACCCCGGAGAAGTGCGCGGAGAGGTGATGTCCTCCGTCGCGCGATGCGGGGTCGGGGATACGAGGGTGGTGCGGCGACGGAAGAGCGGTCACTGGATGCTCATTCGGTAGGTGGAGGGGCTGACGGGAATCGAACCCGCATCATTAGTTTGGAAGACTAAGGCTTTACCACTAAGCTACAGCCCCGAATCCCGGGCACTTCGTCAGGCTCAGCAACCCGGGGATCGGACCGGAGCAGTAACTCCGGCGTCATCGATCATACCGGACCGTGAGGGGTGCTCCCGTCCGTTAGACTCGATGGGGCTGAATCTGCGCGCGGATTCCCCGGGGCGTAGCTCAGCTTGGTAGAGCGCCCGCTTTGGGAGCGGGAGGTCGCAGGTTCAACTCCTGTCGCCCCGACACGGCATCTTCAGCCTGACAGCCGCGCTCTTGCGCGGAGACAACAAGGAGAACACACAAGCATGGCGAACAGCACCGTCGAGAAGCTGACCCCGACCCGGGTCAAGCTCAGCATCACGGTCACCCCGGACGACCTCAAGCCGAGCATCGCTCACGCGTATGAGCACATCGCTCAGGACGTCCAGATCCCCGGCTTCCGCAAGGGCAAGGTCCCGGCACCGATCATCGATCAGCGCATCGGTCGCGGCGCGGTCATCGAGCACGCCGTCAACGAAGGACTCGACAAGTTCTTCCGCGAGGCCAGCGCCGAGCACAAGCTCCGCGTCGTGGGCCGCCCGGCCGCCGACATCACGCAGTGGCCGAACGAGAAGGACTTCTCGGGCGACCTGCTGGTCGATGTCGAGGTCGATGTCCGTCCCGACATCGAGCTGCCTTCCTACGACGGCATCACCGTGACCGTCGACGCCGTCGAGGCCGATGAGGCCGCACTCGACGCCGAGCTCGAGAACATGCGTGCGCGCTTCGGCACGCTCGTGCCCGTCGACCGTCCGGCCGCGAAGGGCGACTTCGTCGACCTGGACCTCGTCGCCACCATCGACGGCGCCGAGATCGACCGCGCCGAGGGCGTCTCCTACGAGATCGGCTCCGGCGAGCTGCTCGAGGGCATCGATGATGCGATCGAGTCGCTCACCGCCGGTGAGGACACGACCTTCCGCTCGTCTCTGGTCGGTGGCGACCACGCCGGCTCCGAGGCCGAGGTCTCCGTGACGGTCAAGGCCGTCAAGGAGCGCGAGCTTCCCGAGGCTGACGACGACTTCGCGCAGATCGCCAGCGAGTTCGACACCATCGCCGAGCTCCGCGCGAGCCTCGCCGAGCGCGTCGCGCAGCAGGGCGTCTTCACGCAGGGCTCCGCCGCACGCGACAAGCTCGTCGAGGCGCTGCTCGAGAAGGTCGAGATCCCGGTCCCGCCGCAGCTCATCGAGGACGAGGTACACAACCACCTCGAGGGTGAGAACCGCCTCGAGGACGACGTGCACCGCGCCGAGGTCACCGAGGCGAGCGAGAAGCAGTTCCGCACGCAGGTGCTGCTCGACACGATCGCCGAGCAGGCCGACGTGCAGGTCTCGCAGGAGGAGCTCAGCCAGTACCTGATCCAGTCGGCATCGCAGTACGGCATGGCTCCGCAGGAGTTCGTCGAGGCGCTGCAGTCGTCGAACCAGCTCCCGGCCCTGGTCGGCGAGGTCGCCCGCAACAAGGCGCTCGCGATCGCTCTCGGCAAGGTGAAGGTCGTCGACACCAACGGCAAGGCCGTCGATCTGTCCGACTTCATCGTCACCGACGACGAGGCGTCCGAGGACGCTGCTGTCGAGGCCGACGAGAAGCCCGCCAAGAAGCCGGCCGCCAAGAAGCCGGCTGCCAAGAAGGCTCCGGCGAAGAAGGCCGATGACGCCGAGGCCGAGGACAAGCCCGCCGAGGACAAGCCCGCTGCCAAGAAGCCGGCCGCCAAGAAGGCTCCGGCCAAGAAGGCTGCCGACAAGGCCGAGTGATCGACACGATCCAGTGAAGAGGGCGGATGCTGCGGCATCCGCCCTCTTTTCGCATCGAGGGAGAACGTGAGCATGAAGAGCTGGGACGAGCGGATCGACGACGTCTGGGCGGAAGCCGCAGGCGACGAGGTCGGCGATGACACGATCGCGCACATCGACGCCTTGGCGGCCGAACGCGGCCCGGACGACGGCAGGGCGGAGTTCGAACGGGCGGGAGCACGCGATTCGGCGGGCAGGCCCGACGAGGCCGTGGCGCTGTATCGACGTGCTTTGGCGCTCGGACTCGATGAGGACCACCGCTCGCAGTGCGTGATCCAGCTGGCGAGCTCGCTGCGCAACCTCGGCGAGTTCGACGAGGCGCTCGACGTGATCCGTGCCGAAGCGGCGCGCGCACCGGACGGGCCGTACCGCGATGCCGTCGCCACAGTGCACGCGTTGATCCTCGCGAGCGCCGGCCGCCCTGCCCAGGGACTCTCGGTGGCGCTCCTCGCGCTGGTCCCTCACCTCCCTCGCTACCATCGCTCGATGACGGCGTACGCGCGGGAGATCGCGGAATCCGACACCTGATATGCCGACGGCGAACACGGCCTGAGCGCCGCGCCGACGCCGGTAGATTCGAAGCACGAACAAGGAAACAGGAGCTGAAATGGCTGCAGAACCCCTCGTCGCGACGAGCGTCTTCGACAGGCTGCTGAAGGACCGCATCATCTGGCTCGGTTCAGAGGTGCGCGACCAGAACGCCAACGAGATCTGCGCGAAGATCCTTCTTCTCGCCGCGGAAGACTCAGAGAAAGACATCTACCTCTACATCAACTCGCCCGGTGGGTCGATCACCGCCGGCATGGCGATCTACGACACCATGCAGTTCGTGCCGAACGACATCGTCACCGTCGGCATCGGCATGGCGGCGTCCATGGGACAGCTGCTGCTCACCAGCGGCACCAAGGGCAAGCGCTACATCACCCCGAACGCCCGCGTGCTGCTGCACCAGCCGCACGGTGGCTTCGGCGGCACGTCGAGCGACATCCAGACCCAGGCGCAGCTCATCCTCTCGATGAAGAAGCGCCTTGCGGAGATCACGGCAGGCCAGACCGGCAAGTCGGTCGAGCAGATCAACGCCGATGGTGACCGCGACCGCTGGTTCACCGCCGAAGAGGCCCTCGAGTACGGCTTCGTCGACCACATCCGTGAGCACGCGAGCGATGTCACCGGCGGCGGCGGCACCGCGGACGACGCAGAGTAATCCGGATTCGAGAGGACACCATGTACACGCCCACTTTCCAATCCGCAGGCAACCTGCCGTCCAGCCGCTACGTGCTCCCGCAGTTCGAGGAGCGCACGGCCTACGGCTTCAAGCGTCAGGACCCGTACAACAAGCTCTTCGAAGATCGCGTGATCTTCCTGGGCGTGCAGGTCGATGACGCATCCGCTGACGACGTGATGGCGCAGCTGCTCGTCCTGGAGAGCCAGGACGCCGAGCGCGACATCACGATGTACATCAACTCGCCCGGTGGCTCGTTCACCGCGATGACGGCGATCTACGACACGATGCAGTACGTCGCGCCGCAGATCCAGACCGTCGTGTTGGGTCAGGCGGCCTCCGCTGCTTCCGTGCTGCTCGCAGCCGGCGCGCCGGGCAAGCGTCTCGCGCTTCCGAACGCCCGTGTGCTGATCCATCAGCCGGCGATGGGTGAGGCCGGCCAGGGCCAGGCGTCCGACATCGAGATCCAGGCGGCGGAGATTCTCCGCATGCGCACCTGGCTCGAGGAGACCATGGCTCGCCACACCGGTCAGCCGGTGGAGAAGGTCAACCGCGACATCGATCGCGACAACATCCTCTCGGCCGAGCAGGCGCTCGAGTACGGCATCGTCGACCAGGTGCTCACCACGCGCAAGCGCGTCTGATCACGTCGATTCCGAAGGGGCACCAGTCATCACGACTGGTGCCCCTTCGTCGTACCCGACGGATGCGCAGGCCGCCCACGGGCTAATGCTCATATGAGCGAAAAGGTGCGCGAACGCGGCTGACCGCCTACCCTGGAGAGGGAAGGAGGATGCCGTGGAAGAAGATCTGCTCATGGTCCGCGTCGCCGAGCTGTACTACGACGAGGACAAGACCCAGGACGAGATCGGCGGACTCCTCAAGGTTTCCCGGTGGAAGGTCGGCCGCCTGCTGACGCAGGCACGTGAGCGCGGCATCGTCCGGATCGAGATCGTTCATCCGCGCGCGCGGCGCCTCGGTTTGGAACGTCTGCTCGTGGAGCGTTTCGGGCTGGCGGATGCGGTCGTCGTCCCAGCCCCGGAGGGGGACGACGGCACGCTGGAGCGCGTCGCGCAGGCCGCCGCCGATTTCCTCGCCGCACTCCGACCCGCACCGCGAACCTTGGGTGTGAGCTGGGGCCGCACGCTGCGTGCCGTCGCCGAGGCTCTGCCCGACGGCTGGGCGAACGGCGTCACCGTGGTGCAGCTCAACGGCGGCGTCAGCCTCAACCGTCGTTCCGGCGGCGCGGCCGGCCTCGCCGTGACGATCGCGCAGCGGGCCTCGGGCCAGGTGTCACTTCTGCCGAGCCCGGCGATCCTGGAGCGCGTCGAGACCAAGCAGGCCATCGAGGCCGACCGCACCGTCGCGGCGATCCTCGAGGAGGCCGCAGAGGCGCAGGCCTTCCTCTTCACCGCGGGTCCCTGCGACGCGTCGTCCGCCCACGTCGAGAACGGCTACCTCAGCGCCGAGGACGTGGAGGAGCTCGCCAGACGCGGCGCCGTCGGCGACGTCCTCGGGCGCTACGTCGACGCCGAAGGCAACATCGTCGACGCGCAGCTCGACGCGCGCACGGTGGGCGTCTCGCTCGACCGGCTGCGCGGCGCCAAGCGCGCGATCTTCGTCACCGCGGGCCCCGCGAAGCATGACATCGCGCGTACAGTCGTGACCAGCGGCCTGTGCGGCGTTCTGGTGACCGATGAGACCACAGCACGAGCATTGTTGGAGGAACAGTGACGACCCAAGAACTCAGCCGCAGGACGGCGGTGGACGTCCTCGGCGGTGAGCCGGACGACGCCACTCTCCGTCGCTTCCTGCACGGCCTCCCCGGCGTGGACGCGGTCGGACTCGAGCAGCGCGCTGCCGGTCTCGGCACCCGCTCGATCAAGACCACGTCGAAGGCGTGGGCGCTCGACACGATCATCAAGCTGATCGACCTGACGACCCTCGAGGGTGCCGACACCCCGGGCAAGGTGCGATCGCTCGTCGCGAAGGCGAAGAACCCGGATGCTGCGGATCCCACGACGCCTCGCGTCGCTGCCGTGTGCGTCTACGGCGACATGGTCGGCGACGCGGTCACCGCGCTCGGCAGCCTGCACGGCGACCCCGACGACGGGCTCATCTCGGTCGCTGCGGTGGCGACGGCGTTCCCGAGCGGACGCTCCTCTCTGGCAATCAAGCTCGCCGACACCGCCGAAGCAGTGGCCGCCGGTGCGGACGAGATCGACATGGTCATCGACCGCGGCGCCTTCCTGTCCGGGCGCTACGGCCTCGTGTTCGATCAGATCGCCCAGGTCAAGGAGGCCTGCCGCCGCGCGGACGGCACTTACGCCTCCCTGAAGGTCATCCTCGAGACCGGCGAGCTCAACACCTACGACAACATCAAGCGGGCCTCGTGGCTCGGCATCCTCGCCGGCGGCGATTTCATCAAGACCTCGACCGGCAAGGTGCAGCCCGCGGCCACGCTGCCGACCACTCTCTTGATGCTCGAGACCGTGCGCGACTGGCACCGCGGTACGGGCGAGAAGATCGGCGTGAAGCCCGCCGGCGGCATCCGCGCATCGAAGGATGCCGTGAAGTACCTCGTCACGGTCGCCGAGACGGTGGGGGAGGAGTGGCTCCAGCCGCACCTCTTCCGCTTCGGCGCCTCGAGCCTCCTGAACGACGTGCTCCTGCAGCGGCAGAAGCTCAGCTCCGGCCACTACTCGGGCCCCGACTACGTCACGATCGACTAGGGATACACATGTCATTTCTGGAATACGCTCCGGCACCGGAGTCCAAGGCGGTCCTGAACCTGAAGGACAGCTACGGGCTGTTCATCAACGGCGAGTTCGTCGACGGGTCGGGGGAGAGCTTCACCACCATCTCGCCGGCCGACGAGACGCGCATCGCCGAGATCGCCTCCGCGAACGACGAGGACATCGACCGGGCCGTCGCCGCTGCGCGACGCGCCTACGAGAAGACCTGGTCGAAGATGTCGGGCCGCGACCGCGGCAAGTACCTCTTCCGCATCGCCCGTCTCGTGCAGGAGCGCGCCCGCGAGCTCGCCGTGGCCGAGAGCCTCGACAACGGCAAGCCGATCAAGGAGAGCCGCGACGTCGACGTGCCACTGGTCGCCTCCTGGTTCTTCTACTACGCCGGCTGGGCCGACAAGCTCGATTACGCCGGGCTGGGTGCGAACCCGCGTGCCCTCGGCGTCGCCGGACAGATCATCCCGTGGAACTTCCCGCTGCTGATGCTCGCGTGGAAGCTCGCTCCGGCTCTTGCCGCGGGCAACACCGTCGTGCTGAAGCCCGCCGAGACCACGCCGCTGACCGCGCTGATCTTCGCCGAGATCCTGCAGCAGGCAGATCTTCCCGCCGGGGTCGTCAACATCGTCACGGGTGCGGGAGCATCCGGCGCATCGCTGGTGCGCCACCCCGACGTCGACAAGGTCGCGTTCACCGGGTCGACCGGTGTCGGCCGTGACATCGCGCGCGCCGTCGCGGGGACGCACAAGAAGGTCACGCTCGAGTTGGGCGGCAAAGCGGCGAACATCGTGTTCGACGACGCGCCCATCGACCAGGCGATCGAGGGCATCGTCAACGGCATCTTCTTCAACCAGGGTCACGTGTGCTGTGCCGGCAGCCGTCTGCTGGTGCAAGAGTCGATCCACGACGAGGTCATCGATCGGCTCAAGAGCCGTCTGTCGACACTGCGCCTCGGCGACCCCCTCGACAAGAACACCGATATCGGCGCCATCAACTCCGCAGCCCAACTGGCCCGCATCCGTGAGCTCAGCGACATCGGCGAGGCCGAGGGTGCCGAGCGCTGGACGGCCGACTGCGCGATCCCGGAGAAGGGGTTCTGGTTCGCCCCGACGATCTTCACCGGCGTCGAGGCCTCGCACCGCATCGCCCGCGATGAGGTGTTCGGGCCTGTGCTCTCGGTGCTGACGTTCCGCACGCCCGCCGAGGCGATCGCCAAGGCGAACAACACGCCGTACGGTCTCTCCGCCGGCATCTGGTCCGACAAGGGATCGCGCATCCTCGCGGTCGCCGACCGTCTGCGTGCCGGCGTGATCTGGGCCAACACCTTCAACCGTTTCGATCCGTCGAGCCCGTTCGGCGGGTACAAGGAGTCCGGGTACGGCCGCGAGGGCGGACGTCAGGGCCTCACCGCCTACCTCAAGGGAGCCGCAGCATGAGCAAGCGACTGGCCGTGCCGAAGACGTACAAGCTGGCGATCGGCGGGGCGTTCCCGCGGAGCGAGTCCGGACGCACGTACGAGGTGTTCTCGCCCAAGGGCGCGTTCCTCGCCAACGCGGCGAAGGGTTCGCGAAAGGATGCCCGCGACGCGGTGGTCGCCGCGCGTGCCGCGGTGAAGGGCTGGTCGGGAGCGACGGCCTACAACCGCGGCCAGGTGCTCTACCGTGTCGCAGAGGTGCTCGAGGGACGCCGCGCGCAGTTCGTGGAGGAGATCGTCGCGCAGGAGGGCGGCTCGACATCTGCCGCCGAGTCGCAGGTCGACGCGGCCATCGATCTCTGGGTCTGGTACGC
Source organism: Microbacterium sp. W4I20 (assembly GCF_030816505.1). Classification (NCBI taxonomy): domain Bacteria; kingdom Bacillati; phylum Actinomycetota; class Actinomycetes; order Micrococcales; family Microbacteriaceae; genus Microbacterium; species Microbacterium sp. W4I20. The sequence goes on from NZ_JAUSYB010000001.1 coordinate 149,094, forward strand.
CGGCTGGTGCGACAAGTACGAGCAGGTGGCGGGCAACGCCAACCCCGTGTCGGGCCCGTACTTCAACATCTCAGTGCCCGAGCCGACCGGTGTGGTCGCGATCGTCGCCCCGCAGGACTCGGCGCTGCTGGGTCTGGTCTCGGTCGTCGCTCCGGCCCTCGTCGCCGGCAACGCCGTGGTCGTGATCGCCAGCGAGCGGCATCCGCTGTCGGCCATCAGCCTCGCCGAGGTCCTGGCGACGAGCGATGTGCCCGGGGGAGTCGTCAACGTGCTCACCGGCTCGCCCGCCGAGATCGCGCCGTGGCTCGCCTCTCACCAGGACGTGAACGCGCTCGACCTCGCAGGAGCGGGCCACCTGGACTGGGTCGACATGCAGATCGCCGCGGCCGAGACGCTGAAGCGCGTGCTCGCGCCGGGCGAGGTCGTCGCCTCGCCGGAGCGGATCGGCGTCTTCACCGAGGTGAAGACCGTCTGGCATACGAAGAGCATGGTCTGACACATCCATCGGATCCGACGGAGGCCGGGCTCGCAGCTGCTGCGGTCCGGCTTTCGCCGTCACCAGACCGGATCGCGCCAATGCGGCCCTGTGTCGGATGCAGAGGTTAGGCTCGAAGGACGATCTCTGGATCCCCCATAGGAGGACGCGCATGGCCCGTATCGGTGAAAGCGCTGACCTGTTCAAATGCTCATTCTGCGGAAAGAGCCAGAAGCAGGTGCAGCAGCTCATCGCTGGCCCCGGTGTGTACATCTGCGACGAGTGCGTCGAGCTGTGCAACGAGATCATCGAGGAGCGCATGGCGGAGTCCTCCGCCGAGGGCGTCGCGGAGTTCGAACTGCCGAAGCCGCGCGAGATCTTCTCCTTCCTCGAGGAGTACGTCGTCGGACAGGAGCCCGCGAAGCGCGCCCTCGCCGTCGCGGTCTACAACCACTACAAGCGCGTCCGCGCGCACGGCACCCTGCAGACCGCCGAGCAGAAGGCCGAAGAGATCGAGATCGCGAAGAGCAACATCCTGCTCATCGGACCGACCGGCTGCGGCAAGACCTATCTCGCTCAGACGCTCGCCAAGCGCCTCAATGTGCCGTTCGCCGTGGCCGATGCCACCGCGTTGACCGAGGCCGGCTACGTCGGTGAGGACGTCGAGAACATCCTGCTCAAGCTGATCCAGGCCGCGGACTACGACGTGAAGCGTGCCGAGCAGGGCATCATCTACATCGACGAGGTCGACAAGATCGCCCGCAAGGCCGAGAACCCGTCGATCACGCGCGACGTGTCGGGCGAGGGCGTGCAGCAGGCGCTGCTGAAGATCATCGAAGGCACGGTCGCCTCGGTGCCGCCGCAGGGCGGCCGCAAGCACCCGCACCAGGAGTTCCTGCAGATCGACACCACCAACGTGCTCTTCATCGTCGCCGGTGCGTTCGCCGGACTCGAAGACATCGTGTCCGCGCGCGTCGGAAAGCACGGCATCGGCTTCGGCGCTCCGCTGCACGACAAGACCAAGGACCTCGATCTCTTCAGCGAGGTGCTGCCGGAGGACCTGCACAAGTTCGGGCTCATCCCGGAGTTCATCGGTCGTCTGCCCGTCGTCACGAACGTCTCGCCGCTCGACCAGGACGCGCTGATGGAGATCCTCACCGGACCCCGCAACGCGCTCGTCAAGCAGTACCAGCGCATGTTCGAGCTCGACGGCGTCCAGCTGGAGTTCGACGAGGAGGCACTGCGATCGATCGCCGACTTGGCCGTCGAACGCAAGACAGGCGCCCGTGGTCTCCGCGCCATCCTCGAAGATGTCCTCGGACCGATCATGTTCGAGATCCCCTCCGCGGAAGACGTCGCCAAGGTCATCGTGACTCGCGCCGCCGTCGACGAAGGCGCACCGCCCACCATCGTGATGGAGCGCAAGCGCAAGAGCGCGTGATGGGCTGAGGGCCGATCGTGCGTCAGGTCACGCTCGTCGTCGGGACCGTCTGCGTGGTCATGGTCGGTTTGGCTGTCTTCGCCACGCTCTGGCTCACCGGCTCGATCTTCGGTTCGCAAGACGGTGACAGGATCGCCTGGGATCGGGCGGCAGCGACGGCGGACGCCATGCAGGAAGACTTCGGCTATCAGCGCGACCGGCGCGATGCCGAGACGATCGCGGCCGGACCGGTGTTCACCGGGAGAAACGGTGCCACGCCCGTCGCCTGGTCGGGCTCCACAGACGCAGGTGACGAGGCAGTGATCGACGTCCGTATCCGCGTGGACGTCGCAGCCAACGAAGGCGGGTTCGGCAACGGTCCCGTCGTGAGCGCAGGAAATGCCGAGCGCTGCTACCGCTTCACACTGGTCATCAGCCAGGACGCCCGCCGAGACGAGGTCGACTGCGCCGATCTCCCGACCGACGTGGAGCCACCCGTGATCACGCCGCTGGCTGCTCTGCCGGAAGACGCGGCCGTCCGGTTGGAAGCCCTGCTGGCGGCATCCGATCCATCCGACCTCGCGCAGAACGTGCGTGCGGAGTTCACCGACCCGAAGTTCTCCGTTGACACGACGGTGACCGACGCCGGCGAGCTCGTCGTCGCCGTCGGTGCCCAAGAATCCCGCGACTGCCTCGTGAGAGTGCGCAAGCTCGACGGAACGATCGCTCCGGTGTCCTTCGATCGCATCCTGCTCGAGCCGGGCGAGGGCGGATGCACGGTGCAGCTCTACACAGCGCCGCCACTCTGAGCGCGTTGCCGTGCTAGCCAGAAGGAGAAGTCCTGTGAATGGATCGACGAACGATTCTCCTCACCCCTGGCGTGTTGTCTCGTCGGAGATGCTCGTCGCGGATCGATGGATCCGAGTCCGGGCTGACGAATGCGTCGATGAGCACGATCGTCGCATCGCGCCGTTCTACGTGTTGGAGTATGGCGATTGGGTCTCCGTGCTCGCCGTCGACACCGAGGGCCAGGCGATCCTCGTCGAGGAGTATCGCCACGGCGCCGGCATCGTCGCACAGGGAACCATCGGCGGAGGGGTCGAGCCCGCTGAAGAACCCCGCCGAGCGGCCGAGCGCGAGCTACGCGAAGAGACCGGCTACGAGGCTCGAGAAATCATCGACCTCGGAGCTACGTGGGCCAACTTCGGCAATCACACCAATCGCGTGCACCACTTCCTGGCACGCGACTGCGTTCTGGTGTCCGAGCAGTCGCTCGACGAGAGCGAGTCGATCGCGGTCCGGTTGCTGCCGGTGGCCGACGCGGGAGCCCGGCTGGAGCAGAGCTATCACCAGCTCACCTGGTACAAAGCGCAGGCGTGGCTCGCCGGGCAACCGCCGGACTCGCCCTAGGGGGTCGGCACGACGAGCTCTGCGATCAGCAACTCATCGATGGCATCGCTCCACTCCCGATGACGACGCAGTGTGAAGCCGTATCGGTCGAACGTCGCCGAGAGGTTCGCCGCGCCGGAGTACGGGGCGTGGTCGCGTGCATACGGCCGCTGCGCCGAGGGCTGCTCGGGAGCGCCATGACCGGACGTGTCCGTCTTCTGGAACGTCGCCGTCACGAGTCGTCCACCCGGTCGCAGGATCCGCCGCCATTCCGCCGCAGCTGTAGGCACATCTGGGATGATGTGCAGCGCTGTCACGCAGGTGAGCAGGTCGACCGACGCGGACTCGACCGGTATGTCCGCTGCGGACGCCCGGAGCCACGTCGCTCCCGGCAGATGGCCGCGCGCGACCTCGAGCATCCCCGCGGAGATGTCGACACCGATGAGGTCGGCGTCGACGGCACGGGGCGCGATCGCGCGGAGCACCAATCCCGTCCCTGTCGCGACATCGAGGATGACGTGCACGTCGGTGAGATCGGCGAACTCCGCCGTCGCGGTGGCGACAGCTCGATGCATCGCGCTGTCGTCGTATCGTTCAGCGCGGGAATCGAAGGCAGCGCTGATGAGGCTCAGCGGATCACTCATCCGTGGCTCAGCCCTCGAGTCCTCGTCGTTCGAGCAGCGGCGCGATCTCGGCGTCCCGGCCGCGGAAGTCGCGGTAGGCGTCCAGTGGATCCTGGGAACCGCCCACGCCGAGGAGACGCTGCCGGAATCGGTCGCCGTTCTCGCGGGTGAGGCCGCCGTTCTCGCGGAACCAGTCGACCGTGTCGGCGTCGAGCACCTCGCTCCAGATGTACGAGTAGTACCCGGCGCTGTATCCGCCGGAGAAGATGTGGGCGAAGTACGTCGAGGAGTAGCGCGTCGGGACGACCGGGTCGTTCAGACCGATGTCGGCGAGGGCCGCCGCCTCGAACGTCGGCACGTCGTCGATCGTCGCATCCGGGCCGATCCGATGCCACGCCTGATCCAGCCACGCCGCCGCCAGATACTCGCTCGTCGCGTGCCCCTGGTCGAACTTCTCCGTGGCGCGGAGTCGCTCGACGATCGCCGGATCGAGCGGCTCTCCGGTCTCGTGGTGCCGCGCGTAGTTGTCGAGGATCTCGGGCCAGAGAATCCACATCTCATTCACCTGGCTCGGGAACTCGACGAAGTCGCGGAACACGTTCGTCCCGGCGAAGTGCGGGTACGTGACCGTCGCGAACAATCCGTGCAGCGCATGGCCGAACTCGTGGAACAGCGTCGTGACCTCGTCGAGGGTCAGGAGAGTCGGCTCGCCGTCGCCCGGAAGCGGGACGTTCAGATTGTTGACCACCACGGGAGAGGTGCCGCGCAGCGTCGACTGGCTCACGATCGAGTTCATCCACGCTCCGCCGCGCTTCGAATCACGGGTGTAGAGGTCGAGGACGTAGAGACCCAGCGGGCTGCCGTCGGCGTTGTGCACCTCGAAGACGCGGGCGCCGGAGTGATACGCGGGAAGGTCGGCCCGTTCGGTGAAGGTCACGCCGTAGAGGCGGGTGGCCGCGAAGAAGACGCCGTCCTGCAGGACGCGTTCGGCCTCGAACCACGGGCGCAGCGCACGGGAGTCGATGTCGTAGCGCGCGCTGCGCACCTTCTCGGTGTAGTACGCCCAGTCGTGCGCCTCGATCGGGAAGAGTTCGCTCTCGGTCTCATCCACGATCGCCTGCAGTGCCTCACGCTCCGCTGCGGCGTTGCGCGCCGACGGTGCCGCGAGCTGACGCAGCATCCGCTCTACCGCCTCCGGGGTACCGGCGGTCTCGTCTGCCGTGACGTACGCCGCATGGGAGGCGTAGCCGAGCAGTGCGGCGCGCTCCGCGCGCAGTCGCACGATCTCGATGAGGACCGGACGATTGTCGTGGGAGTTGTCCCGTGCGCCGCGCTGCCGTGACGCCGCCATGATGCGTCGCCGCGATTCGCGGTCGCGCAGCTGCGCCAGGTACGGGTGTCCGGTGAAGAGCGGCAGCGCGATCAGCAGCTTGCCGTCCAAGCCACGTTCCTGCGCCGCGCGGGCTGCCGCGGAGAGCTCTCCCGCGCTGAGACCGTCGAGTTCCTCGGGGGAGTCGAACACGACCGCGAGGTCGTTCGTGTCGTCGAGCAGGTTGCGCTCGAACGTGTTGCTCAGCGTCGAGAGCTGCTGGTTGAGCACGGTCAGGCGTGCCTTGGCCTCGTCATCGAGCGCGGCTCCGGCGTGCGTCATCTCGCGGTGGTGACGCTCGACCAGATACCGCTGCTCTGGTTCGAGGTCGAGATCGTCGAGCTGGGCGTGCACCTGCTGCACCCGCCAGTAGAGGGCACTGTCGAGGGTTATGGCGTCCTGGTGCGCGGCCATGAGCGGAGCCAGCTGCTCGTCGACCGCCTGGATCTCCGGTGTCGCGTCCGCCGAGCTCACCGTGTAGAACGTGTGGGCCACCCGGTCGAGCAGCTCGCCGGAGCGCTCCAACGCCTCGATGGTGTTCTCGAACGTCGGCATCGATCGCACCATGGTGATGCGGGAGATCTCGCGGAGGTGCTCCTCGAATGCCGTCCGGAAGGCCGGGAGATAATGTTCGGCGCGGATCGTCCGGTAGTCGGGGAGCCCGTAGTCGAGCGAAGACGGCAGGAGCAGCGGGTTCGAGGCGTCGGTCATCCTCCGAGCCTAGCCACCGTCCCTCTCGAAGTCAGGGTGCAGTACAAAGGAACGGTTGCAAAGAAATGCTTGCAAAGAACCCTTTGCAAGAGTATCTTTGCAAGCATGACGGAGAACACGCAGATCAAGACCCTCGATTCGGGGGCGCTCAAGGCCCTCGCGCACCCGTTGCGGGTGCGGATCTTCGATCTGCTCGCCTCGCAGGGGCCGCAGACCGCCAGCTCGCTTGCCGCGCTGGTCGGGGAGACCTCGGGGTCGACGAGCTACCACCTGCGCGCCCTCGCCGCCCACGACCTCATCCAGGAGGTCGAAGGCCGCGGCACCGCGCGGGAGCGATGGTGGGAGCGCCCCAAGGGGCGGATCGACCTGCCGGGGCCGGACGACACCATGTCGCCCGCGAACCGCGCCGCAGCCCAGATCGTGACATCGGAATTCTTCCGGCTGCGCCACGAGACGCTGATGGCCTACCTCAACCGCCCGCAGGCTCAGGAGCCGGAGGAGTGGCGCGACGTCGGCATGGCCACGACCACCCACCTCGACATGACCGCGGCGCAGGTGCGGGAACTGCGGGAAGAGATCGAAGCATTCCTCGAGAGCGCGATCTCGCGCTTCCGCGGACAGACCGGCCCCGACGTGCGCCGCGTGTCTCTCCGTACCGACATCTTCGATCTGCCGAAGATCAGCACTCGCCAGAACAGCCCTGAGGAGGGATCATGACCACCGCAACGCTCCGACTCGCCACTCCCACGCCCTTCGAGCGGATGCTCCGGCAGGCCGCGCTCGGGCTCGCCCGACACGTCGATCGTCGGATCGCCGCCCGCGCCGAACGCCGAGACATCGCTCTCGACATGCTCCGCGAGCAGCAGGCCCGGAAGCAGGACCCGCGCGCCGTCGACCATGCACTCGCGCAGCTGGGACTCCCGCGGCGCTGAGGCGACGAGCCCGGGTCAGTCCTCGAACGGCCGCGCGATGACCTCGCCGGTTGCGGTCTGAAGGACTTCCCATCCCGCATCGAGCTCGGCGATGGCCCGCCCTTCGAGCCAGGTGAGGGTCCAGTGGCCCTTCGACAGGCTCACGGACCCAGCCAGATTCGCTTCCACCTCGGCGATCGCCGGCCGCAGGGCCGCGGGGACCGATGCCGGCGGTTCGGATCCCGCGGCCCAGCGCGTGCCGAGCTGCATCAGGCGTCCTCGGTCGGGGCGAACTCGATCGCGGTGACCGCGAACTCCTCTGCCTCGACGAACTCGATCTCGGCGATGCGACCCACAGCCCGCAGGTCGTCGGCGGCGGCTCGCAGGGCATCGAGCTTGGCGGCCGGGGCAGCGATGACGGCGCGCGAGACCGGGGTCTTCTGTGACGCCTTCGCCTCGGTCTTCGCACGACGGATGCCGATGAGCGCCTCGCTCGCGACGGAGAGCACCGCGGCGTCGCCCTCGACGCCCAGGGGCTCCGGCCACGCGGCGTTGTGCACCGAGCCCTCTTCGAACCAGGACCAGACCTCCTCCGTGGCGAACGAGATCACCGGCGCGAGCAGGCGGAGCAGAGTCGACAGCGCCAGACGCAGTGACAGGGCGGCGGATGCCTGGCCCGCGTCGGTCCGGTCGTAGGCGCGCTCCTTGACGAGCTCGAGGTAGTCGTCGCAGAAGGTCCAGAAGAACGCCTCGGTGAGTTCGAGGGCTCGAGCGGCGTCGTACCGCTCGAAGGCCTTGGTCGCCTCGACCACCACGCCGTCGAGGGCGGTGAGCATCGAGGCATCCAGGGCACGCGTCACCTCGGCGCCCTCGGGCACCGGGAACGACAGCACGAACTTCGCGGCGTTGAGCACCTTGATCGCCAGGCGCCGACCGATCTTGACCTGCGTCGGGTTCTGCGGGTCGAAGGCGGCATCCATGCCGAGTCGGCTCGAGGCCGCCCAGTAGCGCACGGCATCCGATCCGTGGTTGTCGAGCACGTCGGCGGGGGTGACGACGTTGCCCTTCGACTTCGACATCTTCTTGCGGTCGGGGTCGACGATGAAGCCGGAGATCGCGGCGTTGCGCCACGGCGTCCTGTCGTCTTCGAGCGTCGAGCGCAGCATGGTCGAGAACAGCCAGGTACGGATGATGTCCTGACCCTGCGGGCGCAGGTCGAACGGCGCCGTGAGCTGCCACAGCTCCTCGTCACGCTTCCACCCGCCGGCCAGCTGCGGAGTGAGCGACGACGTCGCCCAGGTGTCGAGGATGTCGGCCTCGGCGTCGAACCCGCCAGCGACGCCCCTCTGCGCTTCGGTGTAGCCCGCGGGCACATCGGTGGTCGGGTCGATCGGGAGCGACGCGGCATCCGGCGTCAGGACACGGTCGTAGTCGCGGTCGCCGTTCTCGTCCAGGCCGTACCAGAGCGGGATCGGCACGCCGAAGAACCGCTGCCGCGAGACCAGCCAGGTCGCCCGTCAGGCCGCCCACCCAGTTCTCGTAGCGCACGCGCATGAAGTCGGGGTGCCAGGCGAGTTCCTGGCCGTGTGCGATCAGCTTGTCGCGCAGGTCGCCGTCTCGGGCGCCGTTGCGGATGTACCACTGACGGGTCGAGACGATCTCGAGTGGACGGTCGCCCTTCTCGAAGAACTTCACCGCGTGGTTGAACGGCTTGCCGACCGCGGTCATGTCGCCGGTCTCCTGCAGCTTCTCGACGATCGCCTTGCGCGCGCTGAACACCGTCTTGCCGCCGATGTTCTCGGCGTACCAGGCGGCGGCATCCGCGTCGGCGACCGAGGACGGCGCGTCCGGCAGGAAACGGCCGTCCAGACCGATCGTGGTCATGTTGGGCAGCGAATCTCCGGTGGTGGTGCGCAGCTCGCGCCACCAGATGATGTCGGTCACGTCACCGAAGGTGCAGACCATCGCGGCACCCGTGCCCTTGTCGGGCTGAGCGAGGTGATGACCGTGGACCTCGATCTCGGCGTCGAAGAACGGAGTCCGCACCTTCGTCCCGATGAGGTGCTTGTGCGGGCCCTCCGGGTGCGTCACGATCGCGATGCACGCGGGGAGCAGCTCGGGGCGGGTGGTGTCGACGGCGATGGAACCCGATCCGTCCGCGAAGGGGAACTCGATCGTGTGGTACGCCGCCTGCTGGTCGCGGTCCTCGAGCTCGGCCTGCGCGATGGCCGAGCGGAAGTCGACATCCCACAGAGTCGGCGCCAGCGCCTGGTAGGCCTCGCCCCGCTCGATGTTGCGCAGGAACGCCAGCTGACTCTGCCGCATCGAGTCGTCGGAGATGGTGCGGTAGGTCTGCGTCCAGTCGACGCTCAGTCCGAGTTGCCGGAACAGCGACTCGAACTGCTTCTCGTCCTCGATCGTCAGCCGCTCGCAGAGCTCGATGAAGTTGCGGCGGCTGATCGGCAGCTGGTCAGCCGCACGGCTGGACTTGTTGTCGCCGCCCTCGAACGGAGGCGTGAAGTCATCGGTGTAGGGGAGCGACGGGTCGCAGCGCACGCCGTAGTAGTTCTGCACCCGGCGCTCCGTCGGCAGGCCGTTGTCGTCCCACCCCATCGGGTAGAACACGGTCTTGCCGCGCATGCGCTCGAACCGGGCCTTGACGTCGGTGTGCGTGTAAGAGAACACGTGCCCGATGTGCAGGCTTCCGGATGCCGTCGGCGGCGGGGTATCGATCGAGTACACGCCCTCGCGGCCGACCTCCGCCGCGCGCAGACGGTCGAACAGGTAGGTGCCCTGCTCCGCCCAGGCGGCGTCCCACTTCGCTTCGAGACCTTCGAGTGCGGGCTTGTCGGGAATCCGGTTCAGAGTCGAATCAGAAGCAGGCATGGAGGTCTCCTCGAGCGATGTATGCGGCACTGTGTGAGCGTGCCTGAGTGTGGGTTGTGCGCTCCAGTCTACAGAGGGGGTTCAGGGACGAGCGTCGTCGCGGTCGCGCCCGGTGACATGCCGGCGGAGCAGTTCGCCGACCGCCCTCATGCCGTCGATGACCGGAGCTCGGAGGTCGACCGGCGAGGTCTTCCAGTTCGCCGCGACGGCGTAGGCGACGCGGGAGGCCGGTCCGGTGAGGAGTCCGACGTCGACCCGGGCGAAGCTCACGCTGCCGGTCTTGTGCCGGAGAACCATGCCCTGGTACTCCGCATCGACGTGTGCGAGCGGGTCGAGGAGGAACGAGTCCGCCGTCATGGAGGTGTCGGCATCCGCGGCGAGCCAGCCCAGCACGCGTGCGCAGACGCCCGGGGAGTAGACGTCTCCCGCGCCCAGGCGCCGAATGACGTCGGCGAGTTCGGCCGCGGTGCCGTACGACGGGGTCCAGGGGAGGTCGGGTGTGCGCTCGTTCCGGATGTAGTCGAGCAGCGAGGTGCGGGTGTAGCCGAGGTCGGGGGCGACCCGGCGCACGGCCTCCAGTCCGCAGAGGTGGATCAGAGCGTTGGTCGCCAGGTTGTCGCTCACCGCCCCGACGAGGAGCGCGGCATCGTGCACCGTGATCCGCTGGTCGTGCATCCGATACAGCAGACCGGAGTCCTCCACGCGGTGCTCGTCCGGCACCGAGATCCGGTCGTCCTCCGACAGCGTGCCCTCCTCGAGCCGCCGTGCCACCTCGATGAGGAGGAAGATCTTCCCGATGCTCGCGGTCTCGCATTGCTCGTCCGGCTGGAACTGCGCGAGCACGGTTCCGTCATCCGCGTCGAGCACGGCCACCGACCAGGTGGCGCGCGGATCGAGAGGAGGAAGCGCGATCATGCGTCCGCCCCGACCGTGAGCTTCGCGCGGTCGCCGTTGGCATCGAGCACCCCGTCCACGCCGAGCGGGATGCTGAGCGCGTTCGGATCGTGGCCGAAACCCTGCTCCCAGAGGACCGGTATCCCGGCTCGGGCGAATTCCTCCTCCATCAGGGCGCGCACGAGGTCGAGATCTCCGCACTCGTGCCAGGAACCGAGCACGACGGCAGACGCGGCAGCGAGCCGGCCCGCCCGCCTCAGCTGCGTGAGGTACCCGTCCAAACGGTAGGGCTCCTCGGTGATGTCCTCCAGGAACAGGATGCCGGGGGCGGCGACGGCGGCTTCGGGTGCGCCCATCGCGGCGGCGAGCAGACTCAGGTTGCCCCCGGTGAATCGTCCGGTGGCGGTTCCGGGGCTCATCACCTCGGCCTTCGGCCCGATGAGGTCGCGTCCGCCCCACGGCTCGAACAGCCAGCGGTGCACGTCATCACGGACGAACTCGGAGTCGCGGAACACGTTGTTCCCTGGCATCGGACAGAACAGCGTGGCGAGGTCGAGGTGCGCGCGCACCGCCTCGTGCAGCGCCGTGATGTCGGACGAGCCGGTGAGGAGCTTCGGGCGACCATCGAGCCGGGCGGCCGCGCGCCGCATCTCGTCCCAGTCGATCCCGTCGAGGAGCCGCAGCGCCCCGTATCCGCCGCGGAGCGCGACGACGGCGTCCACCTCGGGGTCGAGCCACGCATCGACGAGGTCGCGACGTCGGGCGTCGTCCGGGCCGGCGAGGTACTTCGCGCGGGGGTGGGGAGTGAGCACGGCCTCGCCGACGCGCACGCGCAGCCCCCACGCCTCATAGAACCCGACGGCGCGCTGCAGGCTCGCTTCATCACCGGGACCTGCGGGCGCGACGAGCGCGACGGTGTCACCGGGCTGCAGCGGTGCGGAATCAAGGTAGGGCGACCGGCTGGACCGGGTCATGCCGCGCTCTCCTCGATGCGGGGTGCGGCTGCCAGCAGTCGCCGGGTGTACTCGTGCTGCGGATTCAGCAGCACCTCCTCGGTGCTGCCGCGCTCGACGATCTCGCCCTGGTACATCACCGCCACGCTGTCGGCGATGTTCCACGCCAGACCGAGGTCGTGCGTGATCACGAGTGCCGACAGGCCGAGCTTGCGCCGCAGAGACAGCAGCAGCCCGAGGATCTCGCCGCGCACCGATGCGTCCAGCGACGCGACCGGCTCGTCGGCGATGAGCATCTGGGGCTGCACGGCGAGCGCGCCGGCCATGACCACGCGCTGGCGCTGTCCGCCGCTGAGCTCCTGCGGGATCGCACTGAAGTACCGCTCGGGCGGAGTGAGCTCGGCCTCGGCCAGGCTCTGCGCGACGCGCTCGCGTTCGTCGCCGCCGAAGCGCTGGATGCGCAGGCCTTCGGCCACGGATTCGTACACGCTGTGCTTCGGGTTCAGCGCGGCCCAGGGGTCCTGGAGGATGAGCTGCACCTTCGACCGGAACTGCCCGAGGAGGCGGCCCCTGGTCGGGATCCGCTCGCCGGCGAACAGGATCTCCGAGCCCTGATCTGCGGGCTGCAGGCCCATCAGCGCGCGGGCGAGCGTGGACTTCCCCGAACCCGACTGACCGACCAGTGCGACGATCTCGCCCCGGCGCACCGCCAGGTCGACGGTGCGCACCGCGTGCACCGGGCGCCCGCCGGAGCGGTAGGTGACGTTGAGGCCCCGCGCTTCCAGCAGGACCTCGTCGCCGTGTTCCGTCTCGGGGATGTCGTCCGCGTCGCGGCCGTGCCGTGTGACCGGCGCCATGCGCGACGCGGGGTCGCCGATCGTCGGGAAGGCATCCGCCAGCTGGCGCGTGTACGGCTGCGTCGGTCGAGTGCACACGGCGTAGGCCTCACCGACCTCCACGAGCTCTCCATTGCGCATGATGGCGATTCGCTGGCAGGCGGTGGCGAGCACCGACAGGTCGTGGCTGATCATCAGCATCGAGATCCCGCGCTCGGCCACCAGCCGCGAGATCATGTCGAGGATCTGCTTCTGCACGATCACGTCGAGCGCTGTCGTCGGCTCGTCCGCGATGATGACCTCCGGATCGCACGCGAGCGCCATCGCGATCATGACGCGCTGCTTCTGTCCGCCGGACAGCTCGTGCGGGTAGGACTCCGCCTTCTGCGGGTCGAGGTCGACCACGTCGAGCAGCTCGAGCACTCGGGCCTTGCGTGCCTGCTCGGTCGACCACTGCTCGGAGACGTGGAGCTGGAGGGCCTCCATGATCTGCCACCCCACGGTGCGCACCGGGTTGAGGGAGTGCATGGCGCCCTGGAAGACGATCGATGTCTGCGACCACCGCACGGCGCGAAGCCGGCCGAACGACAGCGTCGCCACGTCTTCGTCTCCGAGCAGCACGCGTCCGGTCAGCGTCGCGTTGCGGGGGAGCAGCCGCAGCACGCTCATCGCCAGGGTGGACTTGCCGGAGCCCGACTCGCCCGCGATGCCGAGGGTCTCGCCGGCCGGGATCGTGAGCGAGATGTTCCGGACTGCGGCAATCTGCTCACGGGCCGAGCGACCGGTGGTGCGATAGGTGATCGAGACGTCCTCGAAGATGAGATCGGGCATGTCACCGGGTCCTTAGCGTCGGGTTGGTGATGTTCTCGACGGCGCGACCCATCAGAGTGAAGGCGAGCACGACGAGGACGATCGCGAGGCCGGGGACGAGCACGTACCACCAGTAGCCGCTCGTGGCCGCGGAGACGTCCATCGCGTTCTTCAGGATGGAGCCCCAGGACTGCAGCGTGGTGTCGCCGAGCCCGAGGAAGGCGAGCGTCGATTCGGAGATGATGGCGGATCCGACCGTGAGCGTGGTGTTCGCGAGCACCAGCGGCAGCACGCCGGGCAGCAGGTGCTTGATGATGATGTGCCAGTGGCCGGCGCCGAGCGCGCGGGAGCGCTCGATGTAGTCGCGGGATTCGACGGACAGGGTCTGGGCCCTCACGACCCGAGCGGTGCCCGCCCAGGAGGTGAGACCGATCGCGATGATGATCGTCCAGACTCCGCGGCTGAGCACCGAGGACAGCACGATCGCCAGGATCAGCGCCGGGAGCACCAGGAAGAAGTCGATGATGCGCATCATCAGTCCACCGAAGAATCCGGTGAAGTGACCGGCGGCAATCCCCACGAGGGTGCCGATGATCATCGACATCGCAGTGGCCGCGAGGCCGACGAGCAGCGACACCCGCGCTCCCCACACCATGCGTACCCAGAGCTCTCTGCCCTGATGGTCGGTGCCGAGCAGATGCTCCCACGACGGGGGAGCGAACCGCTCGACGTCGACGAGCTTCGTGACGTCGAGCATGCTCGGCGGTGCGATCACGGGGGCGAGCAGGGCGATCACCGTCACGATGACGAGGAAGACCAGACCGACCATGCCGGCGCGGTGGTGCGAGAACTGCCGGCAGAAGTCGGCGAAGGCCACGCCTCGGCGATGCCAGGCGAGCGCACGCGGGGAACGGACGGACGGCGCTGACGTGCTCATGCGCGCCTCACTCTCGGGTCGAGCTGTCGATAGATGAGGTCGGCGACGAGGTTCATCACGATGATGATCGCGGAGAACACCACGAACGTGCCCTGCAGCAGTGGCAGGTCGGGGCCGGAGATCGCCTCGAACGTGAGCTTGCCGAGGCCGGGCCAGGAGAAGACCGTCTCGACCGTCACAGCCCCGGCGATGAGCCCGCCGATGTGCATGAAGACGAGAGTGACCGTCGGCAGCATGGCGTTCGGCACCGCGTGACGGCGCCGGACGAGGTCGTCGCGAAGACCCTTCGCACGCGCGGTGGTCAGGTAGTCGGCACCCATCTCCTCGAGCAGCGAGCTGCGCATCACCATGAGGTACTGGGCGTATACGACCGCGACCATCGTGATCACGGGCAGCACCATGTGCGAGACGACGTCGAGCACGGCGCCCACGGGATCCGTCGGCGGATTGGGAGAGACCATCCCGCCGGTCGGGAACCAGTGCAGCGTGCCACCGAAGACCATCAGCAGCAGGAGAGCCAGCCAGAACGTCGGTACCGACCAGAACACCAGCGAGGTGCCCGAGGCGATGCGGTCGAAGGTGGAGCCGTGCTTCCAGGCGGCCTTCTGGCCGAGCCACAGACCGAGAGCGATCGCGAGGACCGCCGCCGTGCCGGTGAGCAGGATCGTGTTCCAGAAGTACGCGCCGATGAGTTCGGAGACCGAAGTCCGGTACACGTAGCTCGTGCCGAAGTTCAGCGTGAACACGTTGCCGAGGTAGTCGATGAACTGCTGCCAGAGGGGTTTGTTCAGGCCGAGCTGCTCGCGCAGCTGATCGGCCTGTTCCGCACTCATCCCGCGCTCGCGGGCGATCGACGCGACCGGGTCGCCGGGGAGGATCTTGAACGCGAAGAAGCCGAGCAGGATCACCATCGCCATGCTGATGGCCGCTCCGCCGAGCTTGGCGAGGATGTAGCGCAGGGCGCCGACGCCCTGGGGCTGCTCCTCGGCGGAGCCACTGGTCGCGATGGCGGAGGTGGACGGGGGTACCGCGTTCGTCATGGGGTCTCCTTGCTGCGGACAGCGACGCCGCGGGAGCGGAAGGATCCGCTGCCCGCGGCGTCTGCCGGAATCATTCGACGTCGGCGATGTTGCGACGTCGGATCAGGAAGAAGATCAGTCCTCCGACGAGGATGACCCCGACCACGACTCCGCCGATGATCAGTCCGGTGTTGGTGCCGGTGCCGCCGGCGGTGGCGCCCTCCACCGGCTCGACGGTGAGGTAGCCCCAGTAACCCGCCTGGTTGGCGATGATGCCGGTGTCCTTCGGCTGCAGCGTGAAGCCCGTGAAGCGGTCGGACCGGTAGGCCTCCAGGGAGTTCGCGTACCAGGTGGCGATCTGCGCGGTGTCGGTGTAGTTCAGCTCGAGCATCTCGCGAACGATCTCCTCGCGCTTCGTCTCGTCGAGCTCCGAGCGCTGCTGCGTGTACAGCTCGTCGAACTCCGGGTTGCAGTAGCCGTCCTGCGTCGTTCCGCCGGTGCCGTCGGTCGACGTCGGCAGGTTCATGCAGGTGTTGATCCCGAGCTGGTAGTCGGGGTCGGGGTTGACGGACCAGCCGCTGAAGTACAGGTCGTAGTCACCGCTCACGGCCTTCGCGCTGATGGTGTCGGAGTCCGTGGACTCGACCGTGATCTCGATGCCGATGTCCTTCATCCAGGGCACGAAGAAGTCCGCGATGGACTGCTCGTTGGAGTCGTCGGCGTCGATCATCAGGCGGAGCGCGAGCCGCTCTCCGTCCTTCTCGCGGATGCCGTCTGCGCCGGGAGCCCAGCCGGCCTCATCGAGCTTCGCCTTCGCTGCATCCGGATCGAATCCCTCGATCACGGAGCTGTCCTCGGGGAGGCTCCACTTCGGGAACGATGCGGGGATGAAGCTGGTCGCGTGCACGCCCTGTCCTTCGAGGACCTTGTCGAGAAGCGTCTCGGTGTCGGTCCCGAGGCGGATGGCCTGACGCACCTCGACGTCCTTCAGCGCTTCGCTTCCCGTGCCGTAGGGCACGTTGTCGCGGGTCTGCTGACCGAGGTTGACGCTGATCGAGTGGAACCGTCGCCCTTCGCCCGAGTGCGTGGTGATGCCCTCGACGCCGTCCAGCGCGTCGAACTGCGTGGGCGTGAGCCCGGTGACCAGGTCGACGTCGCCGGCCTTGAGCGCCTGCACCTGTGCGTCGGAGTTCGTGTAGTACACGTACTGGATCGCATCGATCTTCGGGGCTCCACGCCAGAACTTCTCGTTCGCCTTGAGGACGATCGACTGGTTCGCCGCGTAGCTCTCGAGCAGGAAGGGCCCGGAGCCGACGACATCCTTGTCGTTCGCGAAGGTGGTGGGGTCGTCGACGTTCTCCCAGATGTGCTGGGGGACGACCGGGATCTCGGAGCCCGGGTTCGGCGCCTGCGGGGTCTTGAGGGTGATCACGACGGTCTTGTCGTCGGGTGCCTCGACGGTGTCGAAGTTCGACACGAGGTTGCCGTTCGCGGTGGCGAGCGCCGGAACGGTCATCATCTGCTCGTACGTGTACTTGACGTCTGCGGACGTGATGGGTTCGCCATCCGACCACTCCAGATCATCCTGCAGGGTGAAGGTCCACGTGCGGCCGCCGTCGCTCACGTCCCAGGAGTCGGCGAGACCCTTGGTCGGCGAGCCGTCCTCGGCGTCGTTCTGCACGAGCGACTCGTACACGTAGCGGATGATGTTCGTCGGCGCGAGGTAGATCGAGATGAACGGGTTGAACGTGTCGACGAAGCCGGAGGTCGCGATACGCAGCGTGGTGTCGTCGGCCGGAGCTTCGGTTGAGGCCTGCACCGACTGCGCCTGCGCGGCACTGACCGGGGCGGCGATGAGGAGCGCGGAGACGATCGCAGCGGCGGTCAGACTTCGCACTGTTCGGGAGCGGGGATCAAGGCGCATGGAGGAAGTCCCTTCGGGCACCGCCCGGATTCACGATGAAGGCGGGTCGGTGGAGACCATGCAAGCGGATGTCGGCCCCGGGGTCAAGGGATCGGATGCGTATCGTCCGGAATTGCTCACGGTGTGTTGCGCCTCGACGTCGGTTCGATTGCCCTGAAACGGCGGAAAACAGCGGGTACGCGCGATCATCGGTAGTCGTGCAGATTTTACAGCTCGGTAACACGGCGGGGTGATCCGGATCGTATCTGGGCCGTCGTCAGGGTGTCGAAACGCGGAGGACGGCGCACAGCAGTTCGACCCGCTCGATCAGCGACGAGACCAGGAAGTGCTCGTCCCTGGCGTGCGCGCCGCCACCGCGGGGGCCGAATCCGTCGACCGTGGGGATGCCGCGGCTGCCGAGGAGGTTCGTGTCTCCCGCGCCCGCGGCCGGGCGTCCGGAGACCTGCTGGCCGACGGCTCGCCCCGCCACGGAGATCTGTTCGAGAAGCAGGGCGTCGGCGGGCGACGGCTGCCACGCCGGCCGGGAACTGAGGACGTCGACGGCGAGTCGAGCGCGGGCGCGTATCGGACTCAGTGCGGTCAGCGCCTCGAGCACCTGCCGCTCGGTCGCGGCGTCGGTGAACCGCAGGCCCACCTCGGCCTCGGCATGCGCGGGGACGACATTGGCCCTCGTCCCTCCCGAGATCGTGCCGACGTTGCAGAGGACGGGGCCGGGAAGCGCAGGGTCGGAGGTGATCGCGCGCACCCGCACCAGCTGATCGACGAGCTCCTCGATCGCGGACACGCCATCTTCGGGATCGAGTGCGGCGTGCGCGGCCTTGCCCTCGACCGACAGTCGCACCCGAGTGCTTCCGCGTCGGCCCACCTTCAACGCCCCGTCCGGATGCGGGGACTCGAACCCGATGGCGCCGGCGACACCCTCCGCGCGCTCGAGGAGCAGGGGTGAGGACAGGGGTGAGCCGACCTCCTCGTCGCAGACGAGCACGATCCGCACAGCCCGGCGTTCCGCCGGCGGCAGGTCCTTCGTTCGCCGCAGAGCCTCGAGCATCACGACGATGCCTGCCTTCATGTCGTAGGTGCCGGGCCCGCGGACGACGTCGCCGTCTCTCGACAAGGGCACGTCGCCGTCGAGAGTGCCCACGGGCCAGACGGTGTCGGTGTGCCCGACCAGCAGCAGTGGAGCGCCCGTGCCGGGGAAGTCGGCGACGAGGTCGATGCCGGCAGGGGAGGGGATCCGCTCGACGACGGCTCCGAGTGATTCGAATCGCGCACTCAGGCTCTCGGCGATTCGCGCGCTCGCGGCGGCGTCGTAGCTCGGCGTCTCATGACCCACGAGTTCGGCGACGAGTGCGAGGATGGCCTCTGACTGAGGGTCCGTTCCGGAGGTCGTCGAGGATGTGCTCACATTTACGAACCGTATCTGCCTCTTGATCGTGGTGCAACCCGCCGATAACATCGCTCGCATCACAAAGATTCGTCGATCTTAGGAAACGTATCGTGCCTCATGCTTCGGTGGCTGCCAGCGCCAGCGTCGGATTCAGCTGCCGGGAACTCCGCACCCATGCCGAGTTCATCGAGGCCTCGGCCCTGTACTCCCGGGTGTTCGCCTATTCCGAGAACGAGTTCGCGCTGAATGCGAACCTGCTCACGTCCCTCGCGCGCAACGGCGGGTCCGCGGTCGGCGCCTACTCGTCCGAGGGCGACCTGATCGGATTCGCCTATGGGTTCGCCGGCAGCGACGGACATGGCGCGACGTACCACTTCTCACAGGCCGCCGCGGTGGACCCCGACCATCAGGGGCGCGGGGTCGGCAAAGCACTGAAGCTCGCCCAGCGCGACGTCGCGCTCGGGTGGGGGCAGCGCACGATGCGATGGACCTTCGACCCGATCCTGTCGCGTAACGCCCACTTCAACCTCTCCTCTCTCGGCGCCGTCGGCATCGCGTTCGTGCCCGACTACTACGCACGGCCGGGCACCGACCGGCTCGTCGTCGCCTGGGACCTCACCGATACCTCCGCGACCGCCGCCACCGACGCCGCCATCGAGAGCCCGCCGCCGGTCGAGCGGGCGGACTGGGGGCGGTCTCTGCCGGCAGCCGACGGGGGCAGCTGGATCGTGACCTCTGCTCGCCCGGACGACCTCTCGGCGGCGGAACGCACGACGTTGGCCAGCAAGCTCGGCCAGACGCTGACCGAGGTCTTCCTGCGCGGCGAGGTGCTGATCTCCGCATCGCGGATCGACGAGACGACGGCGGTCTACCGCGCCGTGCCAGGGGAGGGGGCGGCATGACCGCACAGGACCACGAGGATCGCGATCTGATGTCACCCCGCGATCGCTTCGGCGAGCGCATCCGCACGAATCAGTCTGCGGAGAGCATCCAGGCGCACATCATCGAGACCGAGCAGCGCTCGCTCGCGCAGACGTTCGAGGAGCTGAGCAGATCGGCGCAGGTGCCCCAGGCGGCCTCGCTGCTTCTCGGCGCCCGCCGCCGCTACATCGCCGGCGAGGGCAAGGCGGCGGCATACGCGCAGCTGCTCAATGCCGATCTGTCCGCGACGCTCTCGAACGTCTTCCTCGTCGACGGTCATGCCCTGCATCCGCTCACGGTGCTCACCGACGTCCGCGCGTCGGATGTGCTGGTGGCGTTCTCGCTTCGCCGCTACCGGGAGGAGACCGTCCGGTTGGGGCGCCTCTTCCGGGAGGCCGGCGGTCAGCTCGTGGTCATCACTGACAGCGACGACGCGCCTCTCGCTCCGATCGCCACCTCTCTGATCCGCGTGCGCACCGGTTCGGCGTCGTACGCGGATTCACCCACACCGGTCGCCGCGGTCTGCCATCTGCTGAGCGCTCTGACGACCGCGAGCGCGAAAGGTGCCAGGCGACGCCTCGCCGAACGGGACCGGCTGGTCGCGCGCCTCGGCCTCTACGCGCCGGAGCAGAAGCGGACGCGCGCGGATGCGGAGGGCGACGCGTGAGGATCTCCCGCGTCCGGCTGTTCGTGCTGCGGCAGTCGCTGCTGCACAGCTTCGAGACGAGTTCGCACCGGAAGTCCGGGATCGAGCACATCCTGGTCGAGTTGACGGATGCCGACGGCCGGACCGGCTGGGGAGAGATCGCATCCCCCAGCGATCCCTACTTCGGCGCCGAGACGACTGCCACGGCGTGGGAGATCGCGACGCGCTACCTGCTGCCCGCCGTGCTCGGCCGAGAGTTCGATCGGCCCGAGCAGCTGGAGGAGGGGTGGAGCCGCATCCGCGGTCATGAGTTCGCCAAGGCGGGATTCTCGGGAGCCGTCTGGGACCTCTACGCCCGTGCGACGGGAGTGGCCCTGGCCTCGGCGCTCGGAGGCGACCGTGACGAGGTGGTGGCGGGCGTATCTCTCGGGATCGAGCCGTCGATCGATGATCTCCTGCGCCAGGTCGACGTGCAGCGGGCCGCCGGGTATGGGCGGGTGAAGCTGAAGATCGCCCCCGGGTGGGATGTCGAGCCGGTCCACGCGGTGCGCGGGGCGCATCCCGACCTGGACCTCCATGTCGATGCCAACGGTGCCTACTCGGACGACGAGGAGTCCGCCGGGGTGTTCGCGCGCCTCGACCGGGAGGGCCTCACGATGATCGAGCAGCCGTTCGCTCCGCGGGACCTCGTCTCGCACGCCGCGCTGCAGGCCAGGATCGGAACCGACGTCTGCCTCGACGAGTCGATCGTCGCGCTGGGTGACCTGCAGACCATGCTCCGGCTGCGGGCGGGACGAGTGCTCAACATCAAGGTGTCGCGCATGGGCGGGCTCAGCGTCGCGCGGGCGGCGCACGACATCGCCGTCGACGCGGGCATGCCGGTCTGGTGCGGGGGTATGCACGAGTTCGGCATCGGACGGGCGGCGAATGTCGCGATCTCCTCGCTTCCCGGTTTCCTCCTCCCCTCGGACGTCTCCGGATCGGACAAGTACTACGCCTCGGACATCATCGACCCGCCGATCGTGGCGGTGGACGGCCGCGTGCGCGTGCCCCGCTCAACCGGCATCGGACACGAGGTGCTGGTCGAGAGCATCGAGCGCGGTGCGTCGCGCTCCTTCGACTCGGCCGGTGCGAGAGCATCGGAGCAGGAGCCGACCCCGGTGGGCCTCCGGCGCGAATGAACCCAGAGCAGACGATCGAGGAGTGAGTTGAACGGTACGAGGATAGGCGTCATCGACGGGCACAACGATCTCGCCTGGGCGAGCCGATCCGTCCTGGGCTACGGCGTCGACGAACTGTGCGAAGCCGTGCCGGCACTGCACACCGACCTCCCGAGGCTCGCGGCCGGCGGGGTCGCCGGACAATTCTGGTCGGTGTGGGTGGATCCGGTGCTCCAGGATGCGGAGCAGGTGGTCGGCACTCTCGAGCAGATCGACTTCGTGCACCGCCTGGTCGACGCGTACCCCGCCCAGCTGGCGTTCGCGCGCACGGCGGCGGATGCACGGGCGGCGATGGCGGAGGGACGGATCGCCTCCTTCATCGGCATCGAGGGCGGCGACCAGATCGGCGGCTCGCTCGCCGTGCTGCGGCAGTTCGCCCGGCTGGGCGCCCGCTACATGACGTTGACCTGGTCGCGCACGATCGCCTGGGCGGACTCCGCCACCGACGATGCGGAACACGGCGGGCTCTCTGACTTCGGGCGCGAGGTGGTGCGGGAGATGAACCGCATCGGGGTGCTGATCGACCTCGCGCACGTCGCGCCGACCACGATGCGCGATGCGCTGGCCGAGACGACCCGACCCGTGATCGTGAGTCATTCCGGCGCGTTGGCGCTGTGCGACCATCCGCGCAACGTGCCCGACGACGTGATCGCCGCGATCGGCAGTCAGGGCGGCGTCGTGATGGTGCCGTTCGTGCCGACCTTCCTCACCCAGGCGCGCCGGGACTGGTGGACCACCGGTGAGGCGGGAGACGCACCCCCGGTCGGCGTGTCCGATGTGGCGGACCACCTCGACCACGTCCGGCGGATCGCGGGGATTCATGCGGTCGGGATCGGCGCCGACTACGACGGCACCGACGTGATGCCGGACGGCCTGGCCGACGTCTCCTCCTACCCCGCGCTCTTCGAGGAGCTCCGCGATCGCGGGTGGTCCGACGCCGACCTCGCCGCGGCCGCGCATGAGAACGTGCTGCGCGTGCTGGAGGCATCCGACCCTGATCATGAGGCGTTCCTCGCCGGACGCGCGGGTGCCCCATCGCGTGCCGCGATCGCACCCGCGATCGACACGGCTGTGCGGGCGAGGCGCTCATGAGCGCCCGCGTGCTCGTGGTCGTCAACTCGGTGAGCTCGGGTCCACGGCGACTAGAGACCTGGCTGAGGGAGCGCGACATCTCGGTCGAGCAGGTGGTCGGAGCGGAGGCGCCGCTTCCCGCGGCGCTGGACGGCTTCGACGGCCTCGTGCTTCTCGGCGGCGGGCTGATGCCCGACGACGACGACCAGGCGCCGTGGCTCCCGGCGGAGCGAGCGCTCGCCGCGGCAGCCATCGCCGCAGACCTTCCGACCCTCGGCATCTGCCTGGGCGGCCAGCTGATCGCCCACGTCGGCGGGGGAGAGGTCCGGGCCAAGACAGGGCCCGTCGAGCGCGGGGCGACACCGATCCGGCCGACGGATGCCGGTCGCCAGGACGCTCTGTTCGGAGTGCTCGGCGATGGTGCCCCGATGATCGAGAACCATCAGGACATGATCACGCGTCTCCCGCCGGATGCCGTGCTGCTGGCATCCAGCGACGCCGTCGCGAACCAGGCCTTCCGGCTGGGCGAGCACGTGCGCGGCGTGCAGTTCCATCCGGAGGCCAGTGCGGCCGACCTCCGTCAGTGGGATGACGCGGCGCTGCGCGGCGAAGGGCGCGCGCTGCCGGAGCTCATCGCCGAGGCGGAACGGGCCGATGCGCGCAACACCGCTGCCAGCCGCGGCCTCGTCGACGCCTTCGCCGACGAGGTGCTCGAGCGGGTGCACGCATGAGCCGGTGGGACAGCCTCGACCATCTGACGTTCGATCAGGCAGCGGGGCGCGCGCTGGAGGCGGGACTCGACGAGCGTGCCAAGACACTGGCGCCCGGGTCGATCGCGGCGATCTCGCTGCGCGGCGAGGTGCGGGCCGTGGTCCCGCAGGGCACCCCGCGTGAGGATGCCGCGCCGACGACCCGCGACACCGTCTTCCGCATCGCCTCGATGTCGAAGAGCTTCCTGGCCGCGGCGGTGCTCGCGCTCCGCGATCGCGGTCTGCTCGATCTGCATGCACCGATCACGGAATACGTCCCGTACGTCAAGGCTCAGTACGCCGGCCGGGATACCGTGATGACGGGCGCTCTGCTGCTGTCCAACCGCGCAGGGCTCAGCGAGGATAACGCGTGGGTCGATCGCCACCTCGGCGCCACCAGGGCCGAGATCGCGGAGCTGTTCACCACCGGACTCCCGCTGTCGGCGAGGCCGGGGACGGTGTATCAGTACTCGAATCTCGGCCAGTCCCTGCTCGGCCGGGCTGTCGAGACAGTGACGGGGCGGCCGGTGGATGATGTCGTGCGCGAGCTCCTGCTCGAACCGCTCGGCCTGGACCGCACCGCCCACGTCGCCGACCGGTACACGAGCACGTCACTCGCCACCGGATTCCGCACCTTCGACGAGGGGGCGACGTTCGTCGCGGAGCCGTTCGTCGGCTCGGGCGCCCTCGCCTGCATCGGCAGCCTGTTCAGCACGGTCGAGGACATCGCCACGTGGATGTGGTTCCTCGGCTCGGCGTACACCGATCAGCCGACGCATCCGGAGGTCCTCGCCCCGGAGTCCCGCCGTGAGATGCAGCAGCTGCACACGCCCATGCCGGTGCCTGCCGCAAAGCCCGGTGAGCGCGAACTCGCCGGACTCGGCTACGGCTACGGGCTGTTCGTGGAGGACGACCGTCGGTTTGGCCGAATCGTGCAGCACTCGGGTGGCCTCCCCGGTTTCTCGGCGCACATGCGCTGGCACGCCGCGACAGGGGCAGGCGCCGTCGTGTTCGGCAACTCCGACGGCTATGGGGCGAAGCGTGTCGCAGAGAACGTGCTGCGCGAGCTCCTCGTCGGTATCCACGCGCCCTCCGCGGTGATCCAGCCATGGCCGGCGACGGTGGATGCGGCGCGCAGCATCGACCGGATGCTGCGCGATGGCAGCTCGTCGACGGAGCTGCCCCTGCTCGCCAGCAACGTCCTCGAGGACGTTCCCGCCGCCGTGCGCGACGAGCGGTTCGCCGCCCGACGGGACGAGGTCGGCGGGATCGTCGCCGAACAAGAGCAGTTCGAAGAGCGGATCGTCTCATCGGCGACGGAGGCGCAGCTGCGCTGGCGGATCTCGGGGGAGAGCGGCGACCTCCTGGTCGATACGGCGATGGTCGGCGTCCCGAAGCCGCTCGTCCAGAGCCTGGTGATCTCGGCGGTGGACCGCGGACAGTCGCTCCTCCCCGACGAAGAACCCTCCGCGTCCGACCATCATCGGCTGGTGATCCCCGGGTCGCAGCGCTGACGAGACCAGTGGCGTCAGGTGATTCCCGCCGCACATCGACCGAGTCCAACAATCGGTCGTAGACTGGAAGCATCCCGACCCGCTCTTTCAGAGGAATCGTCATGCCCGCACGTCCCGCGCGCCGCCTTCTGCCGCTCACCGCCCTCGTCGCCGCCACCGGACTCGTGCTGAGCGCCTGCGCTGCGCCGGCATCCCCGAGCGGCGGAGACGCCGACGCCGAACTCGTCTGGTCCATCGAGGGCGCGAACCTGTCGGCGGGGCACATGGATCCGCAGATCAGCCAGCTCGACGTCTCGGGCATGGTGCAGCGCGCCGTTCTCGATTCGCTGGTGTTCCAGGAGGACGACGGCTCCTTCTCACCGTGGTTGGCGACGGAATGGAAGGTCTCGGACGACAGCACCGAGTACACCTTCACGCTGCGCGACGACGTCACCTTCACCGACGGCGAACCGTTCGACGCTGAGGCGGTCAAGGCGAACTTCGACCGCATCGTCGATCCCGAGACCGCGTCGAAGCAGGCGGCCAGCATGCTCGGCGCCGACTTCTACGACGGCACCGAGGTGGTCGACGAGCACACGGTGACCGTGCGGTTCACGCAGCCCTACGCGCCGTTCCTGCAGGCCGCGAGCACCCCGCAGCTCGGCTTCTACTCGCCGGCGGTGCTCGCCGAGTCCGCCGACCAGCTGGCGGCCGGCGGCCCCGGCATCACCGTCGGCACCGGTCCGTTCGAACTGACTGAGTACACGCCCGATCAGGAGATCGTGTACACGCGCAATGACGACTACGCCTGGGGTCCGCACGGCGACGAGGCGCCGAAGTTCGAGACGCTGCGGGTGGAGATCCAGCCCGAGGCCTCGGTCCGTACCGGGGTGGTGGAGAGCGGCGAGAGCGATCTCGCCAGCAACATCCCGCCGAACCTCGCGAAGGACCTCGGCGACGGCATCACGGTGGACTCCGTCGAGTACCCGGGCCTGCCGTACTCGCTGTACCTCAATGAGAAGTACGGCCTGTTCGCCGACGAGAAGGTGCGGCAGGCGTTCGCCCGCGGCATCGACATCGACGCGGCGGTCGACGAGATCTTCTTCGGTCAGTTCCCGCGTGCGTGGAGCATCCTCGGATCGACCACGCCCGGGTACGACGCGTCTCTCGAGGACAGCTGGCCCTTCGACCAGGACGAGGCGAACAGGCTGCTCGACGAGGCCGGATGGACCGAGCGGAACGCCGACGGCATCCGCACGAAGGACGGGGCGCCGCTCTCCGTCCGCTGGATCGCCTACACGCCGGTCCCGGATGACCGCGCCGCTCTCGCGAACGCGATCCAGTCCGACCTCAAGGAGATCGGATTCGACGTGAAGCGCGAGGTCCTCGAGCCCGGCGCCTACAACGACCAGTACATCCCGAAGACGTTCGACCTCACGGACTGGGGCTTCTCCGGCGTCGATCCGGATCTGCTGCGCGCCCACCTGCACACCGACGGCTTCCAGAACGCCTCCCAGGTGAGCGATCCCGAGATCGACGGGCTTCTCGAGCAGGCGGTCGCGACCAGCGACCAGGGCGAGCGCGACGAGCTGTACACGCAGCTGCAGGAGTGGAACGCCGACTACACGGCGATCGTGCCGCTCTACAGCCCGTCGGCGATCACCGCGGTCGGTGAGCGGGTCGAGGGACTCGACTACGACCTGTACGGTCGGCCCCTGTTCTACGATGTGACGGTCGGCTGACCCGGCGTCCTTCGTCTCGTCGCTTCGCTCCTCGCTCAGGAACCGGACATCGGTCGGCTGACCCGGAAGGGAGAACGGTGAAGGCTGCGTCACTCCGTATCGCGGGCCTCGCCGCATCCCTCGTCATCGTCCTGTGGGGCGCGGCGACCGTCGCGTTCCTGGCCTTCCGGCTGATCCCGGGCGACCCCGTGTCGGTGATGCTCGGCCCGCAGGCCCAGGTGAGCGAGGCCGTCAAGGACGGCATCCGCGCCGAACTCGGCCTCGATCGACCGCCGTTCGAGCAGTACCTGACCTTCATCGCCCAGCTCGCTCGCGGCGACCTGGGGGAGTCGTACCAGCTGCGGATGCCGGTGACCGAGGTGATCGGCAGGCAGCTCGGGGCGACCCTGCAGCTGGCGGTGCTGGCGCTCGTCATCGCGGTGGTCCTCGCGCTCGCGGTGGCTCTGTTCGTGCGCGGCGAGGCGGGTCGTGCGGTCGCGGCCGGCATCGAGCTCGTGGTGCTGTCGTCGCCGGTGTTCTGGATCGGGCTCATCCTGCTCAGCGTCTTCGCGTTCGGCCTCGGGTGGTTCCCGGTATCGGGCACGCGGAACCCCGCGACGATCGTGCTGCCCGCGATCACGCTGGCGCTCCCGGTCGCCGCGCTGCTGAGCCAGGTGCTCCGGGATGGGCTGGTCCAGGCCGAGCGGATGCCGTTCGCCGAGACGGTCCGCGCACGCGGCGCAGGGCCGACCTGGTTCACGCTGCGGCATGGGCTGCGGCACGGAGCCGCGAACGCCGTGACCCTCGCCGCCTATCTCACCGGCTCGGTCCTCGGCGGAGCGGTGCTCGTGGAGACCGTCTTCGCCCGCCCGGGGCTCGGTCGCGTGACGCTCGCGGCGATCAGTGACCGCGACCTGCCGGTGATCACCGGGGTCATCCTGCTGAGCGCGGTGGTCTTCGTCGCCGTGAACCTCGTGGTGGAGTTGCTGCATCCGCTGATCGATCCCCGGGTGACCGTGTCTCGCCCCGGTCTCGTGCGATGAGGCGCGCGCAGCGCGGGCTGCTGTGGGTCGCGATCGGCGTGCTGCTCGTGATCGGCTTCGCGGCCCTCTGGCCCGGCCTCCTGGCGACGCACGATCCGCTGCAGACCGACGTGCGGTCCGCGCTCCTGCCGCCGGGCGCCGAGCACCTCTTCGGTACCGATCAGAGCGGACGCGACGTGTACTCGCGCGTCGTCTTCGGCGCCGGGCGATCGCTCGGCATCGGGCTGCTCGCCACCGCGATCGCCCTCGTGGGCGGACTCGTCCTCGGGGCGCTCGCCGGCGTCGCCCCGCGCGCGGCCGACGCGATCATGATGCGGATCAACGACGTCCTGATGGCGTTCCCCGAGTTCCTGGTGGCGCTCGTCGTCGTCGCCGTGCTCGGGCCGGGACCGGTGAACATCGCAATCGCGGTGACCCTCGCGGCCGTTCCGGTGTACATCCGTCTCGCCCGGGTGCAGACACGCACCCTGCGCGGGGCCGAGCATGTCGAAGCGGCGCGCATCCTCGGCGTTCCGCCGGTACGGGCATTCGTACGCCATGTCGCGCCGGGGGTGCTGGGCTCGCTCAGCGTGCTGGCGACGATCGGCATCGGCTCGAGCATTCTCGCCGCGGCGGGTCTGAGCTTTCTCGGCCTCGGACCATCCGAACCCACCCCGGAGTGGGGGCTGATGCTCGCCGGCGGACGCAACGTGCTCGGTCAGGCGTGGTGGATCTCGGTGTTCCCCGGTATCGCGATCACGCTGACCGTGGTCGCCGCGACCGTCGTGGGGCGCATCCTCCGGGCGCGGGCAGACGGGCGGCGCGCATGACCGCGGCGCTCGAGATGCAGGGTCTGCGGATCTCGTTCGACGGCACGCCGGTCGTCGACGGCGTCTCGTTCACGGTCGCGCCGGGGGAGTGCGTGGCGATCGTCGGAGAGTCGGGCGCGGGCAAGTCGCTGACCGCCCGTGCGCTTCTCGGGCTCACACCGGCGGATGCCGAGGTGCACGTCGAGCGGCTCGTGGTCGACGGGGTGGACGCAGGGTCGCTCAGCGAGCGTGCCTGGCGGGGGCTGCGCGGACGGCGGATCGCGCTCGTCTCTCAGGACGCCCTCGTCTCCCTCGATCCGCTGCGCCGGATCGCGGACGAGATCGCCGAGCCTCTGCGGCTGCACGGGCTCGTCCGCGGGCGGATGGCGCTCGCCGGCCGGGTGCGGGAACTGCTGCAGAGGGTGTGGATGCCGGATGCCGAGCGCCGGGCGCGCCAGCATCCGCATGAACTCTCGGGCGGGCTGCGGCAGCGCGCCCTGATCGCGTCGGCGCTCGCTGCCGATCCGGCGGTGCTCGTGGCGGACGAGCCGACGACCGCGCTCGATGCGACGGTGCAGGCCCGGATCCTCGATCTCCTGCGGGAGATCCCGGACGACGGGACTGCCGTGGTGTTCATCAGTCACGACTTCGCCGCCGTGCGCCGTCTCGCCGACCGGGTGCTGGTGATGCGCGGCGGCGTGGTGGTGGAGCAGGGACCCGTGGCCGAGGTGCTCGAGCATCCGCGTCACGAATACACCCGGCAGCTCATCGCGGCCACCATCCACGAACCGCGCACCTCGGTGGAGACGTCGGCCGATCCGGTGCTGGTGGTCGCCGAAGCCTCGAAGAGCTTCGGCGAGGTCCCGGCCGTGGTGGACGCCTCGTTCTCGGTGCCCACGGGACGCACGCTCGGTATCGTCGGGGAGTCGGGCTCGGGCAAGACCACGCTCGCGCGCATGATCGTCGGGGTCGAACGCCCTGATTCCGGAGCACTGCGCTGGATCGGCGAGCGCCGGGTGCAGCTCGTCCACCAGAATCCGCTCGGAGCGTTCGACCCCCGCTGGACCGTGGCTCGCTCGCTGCGCGAGGCCCTCGAGGCCGGGGGCGTGCCGCGCTCGCACCGTGCCGCGCGCGTGACCGCCCTGCTCGCCGAGGTCGATCTCGACCCCTCGCTGGCCGGCCGGCGACCGATCGCCCTCTCCGGCGGGCAGCGCCAGCGGGCGGCCATTGCCCGGGCGCTGGCCGCCGATCCCGAGGTGCTGGTGCTCGATGAACCGGTCTCGGCTCTCGATCCTTCGGTGCGCGAACGCATCCTGCGCCTGCTGGCTCGACTGCAGCGGGAGCGCGGTCTCACGATGATCCTCGTGTCACACGATCTCGATGTGGTCGCTGCGGTGTCCGACGAACTCTTGGTGATGCAGGACGGCCGCATCGTCGAGCAGGGTGCGACCGCCACGGTGTTCGGTTCACCGCAGCATCCGTTCACTCGAGAACTGCTCGCCGCGAGCGGTGCCGTCAGTCCTTGAGCTGGATGCCGAGTCCGGCAGCGATCACGGGGGCGAGCTGCTGCACCTGATAGCCGGTGAGCGTCGTGCCGCGGAGGCTGTTCGCGTCGAGGTACGACAGGGCGTCGAGCCCGCGCAGGTCGACGTCCCTGGCCCGCATGCCGCGCGGGTCGACCTCGTCGCTGGACGTGTCGGCGAAGCGCACGCGGGTGAGCTCTGCCTGCGGCAGGTCGATGGTGCGGATGCTGCAGCCCGAGATCTCGATGTCGGTGGCGCGTGCGGCGCCGAGGTTCAGATAGTCGATCCGCAGGTCGCGCAGTTCGAGTTCGTCGATGCGGGCCCCGCTGAGATCGAGGGTGCCGATCCGGCCGTCGCTGATCCGCAGCCGCCGCACTCCCGCATCACGCATCTTCAGTGATGCGATGCGCACCCCGGTCATCGCGACGTCGAGGATCGTCGCGCCGGTGAGGTCGACGGCATCCGCATCGGCCCGGAGGGTGCACTGCTCGAGGGAGGCGTAGGCGAGGTCGGTGTCACCGTTGAGCTCGAGGCTCGCGGCGAGGAGGTCGGCGCTGCGGCGTGGCGTCGCCGACTCGAGGACGTCGGGAAGGTCGGGCGGCGAGACGCGGGGAGCGGCAGGGGATTCGGTGGTGCGAGGCATGGTTCGAGGGTAGGCGGTGGGGCGGACACTCCGGCGGCGCGAGGTCACGGCCACGCGTGTGCGTCGGAAGCGTCGGAAGCGTCGGAAGCCTCGGAAGCCTCTGTGGCCTCGGAAGCCTCTGTGGCCTGCGCGCCTGACAAGGCGTTGTGCGCGTCGCAAGGCCGGATGCGGCCCAGCAGGCCTTGCAAGACGCACAAGGCCTTGTCCGGCGGATGCCGACTCTTCCTCCGGATCGCGCACCTAGAGGAGTTATCCACGGATGCCGCGGAATGAACAGGCGGCGAGCGCCGTCCAGCGTCCGAGATGTTCAGACTGTTGCGCAATGAAGAAGATCGATGACCTGGTCGCACTCCTGTCGCGGCGCGGTGGCGTCGTGCGCGCTTCTGTCGTCAGGGACGACGGCTACCCCCCGGAGAACGGTGGATGCTGCGGTCGCTCGCGGCATCCTCACCCGACCCCGTCGGGGATGGCTCGCGCTGCACGACGCCGACCGCGTCCTGGTCGCGGCCGCACGACTCGGGGTGGTCGTGACGTGTCGGACCGAAGCCAGCCTGCGGGGGTTGTGGCTGCACGACCACCGCGGTCCGCCGCATTTCGCGTTGTCGCCCAACGCCGTGGGGAGGCGGGCGGTCGCGGCGACGTTCCACTGGGGTACGCCTCCTGTGCCGCGGCATCCGGACATGCTAGCCGATCCGATCGAGAACGTTCTGGCGTTCATCGCCGAGTGCGAACCGTTCGAGCAGGCGCTCGCCACGTGGGAGTCGGCCTTGAACAAGTCCCTGGTCACGATCGAAGGTCTGCGCGGCCTCTCGTGGCGACCGGCCGCACGTCGTGTGCTCGACGTGGCCAGCCCTTTCGCGGATGCAGGGCTCGAGACCTATCTGCGCGAAAGGCTGCGGTGGCTGCGGGTGTCGATCCGGATGCAGATTTGGATCGCCGGGCATCGTGTCGACACTCTGATCGGGGACCGGCTCGTGGTGCAGATCGACGGCGCACACCACGTCGGAGCGCAGCGTGCGGAGGACATCAGGCACGACGCCGAGCTGATGATGATGGGGTATCACGTCATCCGCGTGTCGTACACGCAGGTCATGTTCGACTGGCCCGCGGTGCAGGACGTGATCATGCGGGCCGTGGCTCAGGGGCTGCATCGGACTCGCTGAGCCGTACGTCTCGCAAGGCCATGTGCACCTCGCAAGGCCGTATATCCCGCATAAGGCCTTGCGACACGCGCAACACCTTGCGGGGCGTACGCGAAGACGGGATAGGGCGACGCACGCACCACCTTGCGGGACGCACGACGTCACGGATGCCGGCGCCTCCGGAGCGCGTACAATGGAGGGACGAGCATAGATCCGGCATCACCGGGGAGCTCTCGGAAGAACAGCCCTCCCTCGTGAGAGAGCGGGCTCAGTAGAACCGAGCGGGGCAGGCCCGTCACAGCCGTAGTGAGAGTGGCCCGCCGTGAGGCGCGCACGCGAGGTGGTACCGCGGTCCGCGAGGGTCGTCCTCGCAGGAGCATCCGCCACGACGATCACTGCGAGACGATATGACCTACCCGCGTTCCTCCTTCGGACCCGCCGCCGACGCTTCGACAGGCTCAGCGACCGCCGCCGCCGTCGCGCCCAGCCCCCGCTTCCCGCAGATCGAGGAGGAGGTGCTCGACTTCTGGAAGACGGATGATACGTTCCGCGCCTCGATCGAGCAGCGCGAGGGCTCGCCCGAGTGGGTGTTCTACGACGGTCCGCCGTTCGCCAACGGCCTTCCCCACTACGGTCACCTGCTCACCGGGTATGCCAAGGACGTGTTCCCGCGCTTCCAGACCATGATCGGCCACAAGGTCGACCGCGTCTTCGGTTGGGACACCCACGGGCTCCCCGCCGAGCTCGAGGCGATGAAGCAGCTCGGCATCACCGAGAAGAGCGAGATCGAGGCCATGGGCATCGACGTCTTCAACGACAAGGCGAAGAACTCGGTGCTCGCTTACACGCACGAGTGGCAGGACTACGTCACGCGTCAGGCTCGCTGGGTCGACTTCGACCGCGGCTACAAGACCCTCGACCTCGGGTACATGGAGAGCGTGCTCTGGGCCTTCAAGACCCTGTACGACAAGAACCTGGCCTACGAGGGCTACCGCGTGCTGCCGTACTGCTGGCGTGACGAGACGCCGCTGAGCGCGCACGAACTCCGCATGGACGACGACGTGTACCAGATGCGTCAGGACCCCTCCGTCACGGTCACGTTCCCCCTGACCGGCGCGAAGGCCGAGTCGCTCGGACTCACCGGCGTGCGCGCCCTCGCCTGGACGACCACGCCCTGGACCCTGCCGACGAACCTCGCGCTCGCCGTCGGACCCGACATCGAGTACGTCGTGCTCCCCGCCGGACCGAACGGTGCAGCCGACGTGCACCAGACGCCGGGAACGACGGATGCCGCTGTCGAGGCCTCCGCGCACCGCTACCTCCTCGCCCGTGAACTGCTCGGCGGCTACGCGAAGGATCTCGGCTACGAGAGTGCCGAGGACGCGCTCGCCGCGGTCGACGCGACGCTTCGCGGCGCCGAGCTGCAGGACGTCACGTACGACCGGCTCTTCGACTACTACGCCGACGAAGAGACCTACGGCACGCAGAACGCCTGGCGCATCCTCGTCGACGACTACGTCACCACCACCGACGGCACCGGCATCGTCCATCAGGCTCCGGCCTTCGGTGAGGACGACCTCCGCGTCGCCGGAGCCGCCGGCATCCCCACGATCCTCTCGCTCGACGACGGCGGACGTTTCCTCCCGAACGTCAGCGACGTCGCCGGAGAGCTGTGGATGGAGGCGAACACTCCGCTGGTCCGCATCATCCGCGACAACGGGCGTCTCGTGCGCCTGCAGAGCTATGAGCACTCGTACCCGCACTGCTGGCGCTGCCGGAACCCCCTGATCTACAAGGCGGTGTCGAGCTGGTTCATCCGCGTCACCGACATCAAGGACGATATGCTCGCGAACAACGAGCAGATCACCTGGGTGCCGGAGAACGTCAAGCACGGGCAGTTCGGCAAGTGGCTCGAGGGCGCGCGCGACTGGTCGATCAGCCGCAACCGCTACTGGGGCTCGCCGATCCCGATCTGGAAGAGCGACGACCCCGAGTACCCGCGTGTCGACGCCTACGGATCGCTGGCGGACATGGAGCGCGACTTCGGCACGCTGCCGCGCAACCCCGAGGGCGAGATCGACCTGCACCGGCCGTACATCGACGACCTCACGCGGCCGAACCCCGACGACCCCACGGGGAAGTCCACCATGCGGCGCATCGAGGACGTCTTCGACGTGTGGTTCGACTCGGGATCGATGCCCTACGCGCAGGTGCACTACCCGTTCGAGAACCAGGAATGGTTCGACTCGCACGCGCCGGCGGACTTCATCGTCGAGTACATCGGGCAGACCCGCGGCTGGTTCTACGTCATGCACGTGCTCTCGACCGCGCTGTTCGACCGTCCGGCGTTCACCGGTGTGAGCTGCCATGGCATCGTGCTCGGCAGCGACGGCTACAAGATGTCCGAAGTCGCTGCGCAACTATCCCGACGTCAGCGAGGTGCTCGATCGCGACGGCTCCGACGCGATGCGCTGGTTCCTGATGTCGAGCTCCGTGCTGCGCGGTGGCAACCTCGCCGTTACCGAGGAGGGCATCCGGGCCGGCGTCCGCGAGTTCCTGCTGCCGCTGTGGAACTCGTGGTACTTCTTCGCGACCTACGCGAACGCTTCGGGCGCCGACGGATACGAGGCGTCCTGGCGCACGGATTCGACCGACGTGCTCGACAGGTACATCCTGGCTCGGCTCGGCGACCTCGTCCGCGAGGTCAGAGCCGATCTGGAAGGGCTCGACTCCACCACGGCATCCGCTCGCCTGCGCGACTTCGCCGAGGTGCTGACGAACTGGTACATCCGGCGATCGCGCGACCGTTTCTGGGTGGGAGTGACCGCTGACCCGAAGAGTCGCGAGGCGTTCGACACGCTCTACACCGTGCTGGAGACGCTGACCCGCGTCGCCGCTCCGCTGGTGCCGCTGGTCAGCGAACGCGTCTGGCAGGGCCTCACCGGCGGACGCAGCGTGCACCTGCAGGACTGGCCGGATGCTGAAGCGTTCCCCGCCGCAGATGACATCCGCGATGCGATGGATGCCGTCCGTGAGCTCTCGAGCGTGGGCAACGCCCTGCGCAAGAAGGAGAAGCTCCGGGTGCGCCTGCCGCTCGCACGTCTGACGGTCGTCTCGCCGCTGGCCGGCGGTCTCGCGCAGTTCGAGGACATCCTGCGGGAAGAGCTCAACGTCAAGGCCGTCGAGCTCGTCGGCCAGCAGGACACCACGGCCGCCGAGTACGGCATCACGCACCGCTTGAGCGTCAACGCCCGTGCCGCCGGTCCGCGCCTCGGAAAGAACGTGCAGACGGTGATCAAGGCCGCGAAGGCCGGCGACTGGTTGGAGGTCGACGGCGTCGTCACCGCGGGCGGACTCGCCCTGGAGCCCGCCGAGTACGACCTCGCGCTCGAGACGACGGGCCGGCCGGAGGGCGAGGCTCTGGCCATCGTCCCCTCGGGTGGGTTCGTGCTGCTCGACACGCAGACGACGCCGGAGCTCGAGGCCGAGGGTCTCGCCCGCGA
Source organism: Microbacterium sp. W4I20 (assembly GCF_030816505.1). Lineage (NCBI taxonomy): Bacteria > Bacillati > Actinomycetota > Actinomycetes > Micrococcales > Microbacteriaceae > Microbacterium > Microbacterium sp. W4I20. The sequence goes on from NZ_JAUSYB010000001.1 coordinate 184,101, forward strand.
CGCGATCCGCGTCGTACAGGAGGCACGTAAGAACGCCGGCCTCGACGTGAGCGACCGCATCGTGCTCGCCCTCAACGCCGCGCCCGCAGAGGCGGCTGCCCTCGAGGTGCACGCCGACCTGATCGCGGCCGAGACACTGGCGGTCGCCTTCGCCGTGCAGGCGACGGACGACATCGAGACGCTGGTCGATGAGGTCGGCAGTCCCGGTGACGGCGTGTTCCGCTCCGGCGCCCGCGCGCTGGGCTCCGGCAAGGCGCCGATCATCGTCACGATCGATGCGACCGCGGTCGTCAGCGAAGGGGCAGCCTCATGAGTGATCGCGAACGGGCGGATGCCGTCTACGAGACGCTCCTCGGCCGGGCGGGGGAGCGCTGGGTGCAGCCGCGCAAGGAGCGCACCGCGCGCATCCTCGCCTTCCTCGACGACCCGCAGCGCACCTACCGCGTCGTGCACATCACCGGCACGAACGGCAAGACCTCCACGGCCCGGATCATCGAGAGCCTGCTCCGCGCGCACGATCTGCGCACCGGACTGTTCACCAGCCCGCACCTGGAGCGGTTCACCGAGCGCATCATGATCGACGGCGAGCCGATCGCGGATGCCGCCGTCGCCGACGCCTGGGATGAGATCGAACCGTTCGTCGACATCGTGGATGCAGAGCTCGAGGCAGCAGGCGACGCCCCGCTGACCTTCTTCGAGCTGCTCACCGTGCTCGCCTTCGTGGCGGCATCCGACGCTCCCATCGATGTGCTGGTGCTCGAAGTGGGCATGGGCGGGGAGTGGGACTCGACCAACACCGCCGATGGCGACGTCGCGGTGTTCGCGCCCATCGACATCGACCACGCGGATCGCCTCGGCAGCACGATCGCCGAGATCGCCGAGGTCAAGGCGGGCATCATCAAGGAGGGTGCTGCCGTCGTCTCGGCCCAGCAGCCGCCGGAGGCCGCGGAAGTGCTGCGACGCGTCGCAGCGGAGAAGAACGCGACGATCGCCTTCGAGGGCGAGGAGTTCGGACTGGCCGAGCAGAAGCTCGCGGTGGGCGGCCAGCTGCTCACCATCCGCGGACTCGCGGGAGAGTACGTCGAGGAGTACCTGCCGCTCTACGGCGCACACCAGGGGCACAATGCCGCTCTCGCCGTCGCCGCGGTCGAGTCGCTGATCGGAGGCGCGTCGCAGCGCATCGCGGGCGACATCATCTCCGACGGGCTCCAGGCCGCGACCTCGCCGGGTCGGCTTCAGCTGCTCGGGGTCGCGCCGACCGTCGTGGTCGACGCCGCACACAACCCGCACGGCGCCAAGGCCCTCGTGCAGGCGCTGGACGACAGCTTCGACTTCGACGAGTGGGGTCTGGTGCTGGGCGTGCTGTCCGACAAGGATGCCGCGGGCATCGTCGCGCAGCTCGCTCCCGCGGTCGCGCACGTCTTCGCCACGGCGCCGGACTCCGAACGGGCCAACGATGCCGACGTCATCGCCGACCTGGTCGAGCAGACCGAGACCCGCGCCACCGTGCATCCCTCGCTGGCCGATGCCGCCGACGCCGCGCGCGAATGGGCGGCGTCGTCGGATCGTCGTGCGGTGGTGATCGCCGGTTCCGTGGTTCTCGCCGGCGAGGCGATCGCTCTGGCCGAGGAAGAGGATTGGAAGTCCGGGTGGCGCGCATGAGTTCCGATGCCGCTCCCGCGCCCGCGCCGCGCACGCCGCGCCCGCCGCGCACCCTGGTGCAGAAGCTCGCGCCCGTGGTGCTCGGCTTCGAGGCGATCGTCGTCTTCCTCGCGGGGCTGACGATCTTCGGCCTGAAGGCCCTCCCCGCCGGGATCGAGCCCTGGTGGGCGATCGTCGCCGGCGGTGTGGTCGGTCTCTTCTGCATCGTCGTGGCGGGATCGATCACGAGGCCCTGGGCCATCCCCGCCGGATGGGTGATCCAGGTGCTCATCGCCCTGTCCGCCCTCCTCGTGCCCGCCATCCTGCTCGCCGTCCTGGTTTTCGGTGGGATGTGGGCGTATGCGACGATCGTGGGGGCTCGACTGGATGCACGACTTCCCGCGAAGCCCTCGACCGAGACTCAGACAGAGAGTGAATGACATGGCCACCGAAGAGACACTCGTCCTCGTCAAGCCCGACGGCGTCGCCCGCGGACTCACCGGCGCGATTCTCGCGCGTATCGAAGCGAAGGGTTACGCGCTCGTCGACATCCGCCTCGTGGACCCCGACCGCGACGTGCTCGCCGCCCACTACGCCGAGCACGAGGGAAAGCCGTTCTACGAGCCGCTGCTCGAGTTCATGCTCTCCGGCCCGTCGGTCGCCATCCGACTCGCGGGCAACCGGGTGATCGAGGGCTTCCGCTCGCTCGCCGGCACCACCGACCCGACGACCGCGGCACCCGGCACGATCCGCGGCGACTTCGGCCGCGACTGGGGCCTCAAGGTGCAGCAGAACCTCGTGCACGGCTCGGACAGCCCCGAGTCGGCTGCGCGCGAACTCGGCATCTGGTTCGACTGAGACCACTCGCGCGAAAGCCCGCTCCCTCCGTGGGGGCGGGCTTTCGTCGTCCGGGGGAGAGTCAGAACAGGATGCGGACCATCTCGCCGAGGAAGTCGATACCGCGCAGCTGGATCAGCAGGATGATGAACGCATACGCGAGGATCGTCGCGAGCGGCACCCAGACCATCGCCTTCTCCGCGGTCGCCCTGGCCTTCTCGTTCCGGGTGAAGGTGCCGTTGCGCGTGAGATGCACCATCGTGGCGAAGAAGGTCGGGATCACCACTGCCCAGGTGACCATGCACCACGGGCAGAGCACGCCGAGGTTGGGTGCGTAGAGACTCTGGCCGATGAGCCAGCAGACGAAGACGAAGGACCCCGTGATCCCGGCGCCGAAGACCGCCCAGAACCACCGGGGGAACTGCGCTCCCGCGAGCACGGCCACGCCGACGACGAGGGGCGCCATCCAGCCGGTGAGTCCGAGGAGCGGGTTGGGGAAGCCGAACAGCTCACCCTGCCACGACCCCAGGTTGGTGGTGCACTGGACGAACGGGCTCAGATCACAGGCGAGCGCTTCCTTCGGATTCTCCAGAAGGATGAACTTCTCGACCGTGAGTTGGAAGGCGGCGAACCAGCCGACGACGCTCGCGATGATCAGCCAGACGGCGTAGACGACGGGGCGGGTGCGCTGCTCGCTCATGGGGTGATTATCTCAGTGGGAGCTATGGAAGTCGGGAGAACGGGCCGGTGAAAACGCGGGCTCGACGGCGTGATGCCGTAATCGGGGCGACTTGGTGCGATAATGGCCTGTGATGCGATGACCGGCGCCGCCGTGACACGCATCGACGCAGACTTCGGGGCCCCATGCCCCACGCGATCAGAGCCATGAGCCGGTCGCACGCCGATTGAGTTCGCGGCACCCGCGGGTGCCGCATGAGATTTCGCGAAGGCACCTGGTGCCTCGCGCAGGGAGCAAGCCAGAGATGGCCGATGAGAACAATGACAACAACATCCCGACCCTCGACCTCCCGGCTGACGCCGCGGAGCAGCTGACGGAGCCTGACGCTCCTGACGCCGACGTCGTGTCGGAGGCATCCGCCGAGTCTGAGGACGCGGCCGCCGAGGCTGCGGGGGAAGAGACCGCAGGCGGTTCCGATTCGGACGCCACGGACCTCGCCGAAGCGGAGCTGGCAGCGGATGCCGCGAACAACGCCGCCTCCGCCCAGGAATCCGATGACGCGCAGAGCGCCGAGCAGACCGACGGCGGTGCAGAGGCGATCGCCGAGGCGCTGATCGCCTCAGATCTCGAGATCGAGTCCGACGTGATCTCGACGGATGCTGACGCGCCGGCCGACCAGGAGTCTGCTGCCGACGCCGAGCCCGCTGCCGACACCGAGCCTGCTGCCGAGGCTGAGCCCGCTGCCGACGCTGAGTCTGCTGCCGAGACGGAGCCCGAGCCGGCCGGCCCCGTGACTGCGGTCTCTCTGGGACTGCTTCCCGAGGTGTTCGTCTCCCAGGTCTCGACGCAGCTGCACTTCTACGCGCCCGAGGTCGTCCCGCTGCCGGCACGCGCCGAGCGCCCGGAGCGAAACGACCGCAGCGAGCGCATCTTCGACCGGATCGCCGATCGCGATCAGGATGACCAGGCAGGCCGCCGCGGCCGCCGCCGTCGGGGTGGATCCGAGGGTGACGAGCAGCGCGACGAGCCGCGTCAGCGCCAGCGCGTCGTCGAGTACATCACCGAGCCGAAGGCCATCAAGGGCTCGACCCGGCTCGAGGCGAAGAAGCAGCGCCGCCGCGACGGCCGCGACGCCGGACGACGTCGTCCGGTCGTGACCGAGGCGGAGTTCCTGGCGCGTCGCGAGTCGGTCGACCGCAAGATGGTCGTCCGTTCCAAGAACGGCCGCACGCAGATCGGCGTCCTCGAGGATGGTGTGCTCGTCGAGCACTACGTCGCCCGCAACCAGGACGCCTCGTTGATCGGCAACGTGTACCTCGGCCGCGTGCAGAACGTGCTGCCCAGCATGGAGGCCGCGTTCGTCGACATCGGTCGAGGCCGCAACGCCGTGCTCTACTCCGGTGAGGTCGACTGGGACGGCGTCGAGACGGGCAACCAGCCGCGCCGGATCGAGCTCGCGCTCAAGCCCGGCGACCGCGTGCTCGTGCAGGTCACGAAGGATCCGATCGGCCACAAGGGCGCACGCCTCACCAGCCAGATCTCGCTTCCCGGCCGCTACCTCGTGTACGTGCCCGGCGGTTCGATGAACGGCATCAGCCGCAAGCTGCCGGACAACGAGCGTGCGCGCCTGAAGCGGATCCTCAAGGAGGTGCTGCCGGAATCGTCCGGCGTCATCGTCCGCACCGCCGCCGAGGGCGCCACGGAAGACCAGCTCACGCGGGACGTGCAGCGGCTCACCGCCCAGTGGGAGCACATCCGCAAGCAGGTCGACAACCAGCAGGCTCCCGCTCTGCTGCACGCCGAGCCCGATCTTCTCGTCAAGATCGTCCGGGATGTCTTCAACGAGGACTTCACCAAGATGCTCATCCAGGGCGAAGAGTCGCAGCAGACGATCCGCGCGTATCTCGAGAGCGTCGCCCCCGACCTCCTCGAGCGGACCGAGCCGTACGAGGACGAGACCGACCCCTTCGACGCGTTCCGCATCACCGAGCAGATCGAGAAGGCGCTGGACCGCAAGGTGTGGCTGCCCTCCGGCGGTTCGCTCGTGATCGACCGCACCGAGGCGATGACGGTCGTCGATGTCAACACCGGCAAGTTCGTCGGCTCGGGGGGAAACCTCGAGGAGACGGTCACCAAGAACAACCTCGAGGCGGCGGAGGAGATCGTCCGTCAGCTGCGCCTGCGCGACATCGGCGGCATCATCGTCGTCGACTTCATCGACATGGTGCTCGAGTCGAACCGCGACCTCGTTCTGCGCCGGCTGATCGAATGCCTGAGCCGCGACCGCACGAAGCACCAGGTCGCCGAGGTCACCTCACTCGGCCTCGTGCAGATGACGCGTAAGAAGCTGGGCCTCGGCCTGCTGGAGACCTTCAGCGAGAACTGCGAGGTGTGCGCCGGCCGCGGTGTCATCGTGCACCACGATCCGGTCGTCAAGCACCGCTCCAACGGCAGCAGCAGCGGCGACCGCAATGGCGACCGCAACGGCAACGGCAACGGCCAGAGCAACCGCCGCCAGCGCGGCGGTGGCAACGGCCCGAGTCAGAGCGCCCCGCCGGCGCCCAACGTGACCCACAGCATCCCCGAGGGAGCGAAGTCAGCGCTCGCGCAGATCGCCGCCTCCACGCTCGCACCGAGCCTCGAGCCCGTCGAGATCGCGGCGGATGCCGGTTCGGCCGAGGCCGTCCAGTCCCCGGCACCCGAGCGGGCAGAAGCACCTGAGCGCGCGAAGAAGCCGCGGAAGAAGCGCAGCTCCGACCGCAAGGGACCGAGGTCGCCTGCCGAAGCGCTGCTCGATTCCGTGCTCGACGCTCTGCCGGAACCCAAGGCTCCCGGTCAGGGACGCGGTCGCCGCCGGGTCTCCACTGCGGCGCTCACGGGCACCCCGATCTCGGTCACCAACGACTCGTCAACGGCGCCGGTCGCGTCCGCGGACACGGAGTCCTGAGGCGATCAGTCGTCGTACCAGTTCCTTGCCGCCGACGTGCTCAGCGCCGGCGGCGAGGAGCCGGGGGATGAGGTCGGCCGGCACGTCGTAGTGGTCGAGATCGAACGCGCGAGCGGGAACATCGTGGGCCTTCGCGAAGGCGTGCAGCTCGTCGAGATCGGTATCGCTGACCAGGTGCGCCCACAGTCTCCCGTGGGCAGGCCAGATCGGGTCGTCGACGAGAACGGTCATCCTGTCAGCCTACGACCGGACACACCGGCGGAGCCGCTTTGCGACCTCGTCCGACATCCGGTAAAGTAGTCCCTTGGTGCGTATGCCGCCCCGTCCTCGTCGGTCGGAGCGGAGAGCCTTGCAATTGCACCCGTCGTCCGCGACGTATGCAAGCAACAGTCTTCCCGTGAGATTCCTGAGCCGACGTGCTCCCCAACGAAACAGGTATGAAGTGGTTTACGCAGTAGTGCGCGCCGGTGGCCGGCAGGAGAAGGTCGAGGTCGGCACCATCGTTCAGCTCGACCGTGTCAAGGCTGCCCAGGGCGAGAAGATCGAGCTGGCCGCCGTGCTGCTCGTCGACGGCGCCACGGTGACCACCGACGCTGACTCGCTCGCGAAGGTCAAGGTCACGGCTGAGGTCATCGGCAACCTCCGCGGCCCGAAGATCATCATCCAGAAGTACAAGAACAAGACCGGCTACAAGAAGCGCCAGGGGCACCGTCAGGAGCTCACGCGCGTCAAGATCACCGGCATCAAGTAAAGACCGAGGAGACCAGGACATGGCACATAAAAAGGGCGCAAGCTCCACCCGTAACGGTCGTGACTCCAACGCTCAGCGACTTGGCGTCAAGCGCTTCGGCGGTCAGCAGGTCCTCGCCGGCGAGATCATCGTCCGCCAGCGCGGCACGCACTTCCACCCCGGTGTGAACGTCGGCCGTGGTGGCGACGACACGCTGTTCGCTCTGGCCGCCGGTGCGGTCCAGTTCGGCGCGAAGGGCGGCCGCAAGGTCGTCAACATCGTCGCCGCTGCTGAGTGATCACAGCACGACATTAGTCATCCAGACGGGGCGGGCTTCGGCCCGCCCCGTCTGTGCATCTGCCCGCGGATCGATCATCGATCCCCGGGCGAATAAACCAATCAGGAGGAGATCGCGACATGGTCACGTTCGTCGACACCGTGACACTGCACCTGCGTGCGGGCAAGGGCGGCAACGGCTGTGTCTCGGTCCACCGCGAGAAGTTCAAGCCGCTCGGCGGCCCTGACGGCGGCAACGGCGGTGACGGCGGCGACGTCGTGCTCGTCGCCGACCCGCAGACGGGCACGCTGCTCTCGTACCACCACTCGCCGCACCGGAACTCGGGCAACGGCGGTCCCGGCATGGGCGACCACCGCTCGGGCTTCCTCGGCGAGAACCTCGAGCTGCTGGTCCCGGTGGGCACCGTCGTGAAGAACACCGACGGCGAAGTCCTGATCGACATGATCGAACCGGGCGACCGCTATGTCGCGGCTGCCGGTGGCCAGGGCGGGCTGGGCAACGCGGCTCTCGCGACGCCCAAGCGCAAGGCGCCCGGATTCGCGCTCCTCGGCACCCCCGGGGTCGAACGCGACCTGGTGCTCGAGCTCAAGACCGTCGCCGACATCGCCCTCGTGGGGTACCCGTCCGCCGGCAAGTCGAGCTTGATCGGCGCAATCTCCGCCGCCCGGCCCAAGATCGCCGACTACCCGTTCACGACGCTCCACCCGAACCTCGGTGTCGTGCAGTCGGAGGACTTCCGCTACACCGTCGCCGACGTGCCCGGTCTCATCGAGGGTGCCAGCGAAGGCCGCGGCCTGGGCCTGGAGTTCCTGCGGCACGTCGAGCGCTGCACGGCACTGCTGCACGTGCTCGACTGCGCCACGCTCGAGCCCGGGCGCGACCCGATCTCCGACCTCGACGTGATCCTCGGCGAACTCGCGGCCTACCAGGTGCCGGAGGGACAGACGCCACTGCTCGAGCGCCCGCAGATCATCGCGCTGAACAAGATCGATGTGCCCGAGGCGCGCGATCTCGCCGAACTCGTGCGCCCCGACCTCGAGGCCCGCGGCTTCCGCGTCTTCGAGATCTCGACGGTCTCCCACGAGGGTCTTCGTCCGCTCACGCTCGCGCTCGGCGAGCTCGTCGACAAGCACCGCCGCGAGGCGGTCGTCGCCCCGCCGCGCGAGCGCGTCGTCATCCGCACACGCGGTCCGAAGAAAGAGTTCTCGATCCGGGTGGAGGGCGGCACGTACGGCAACGTGTACCGCATCCTCGGCGAGAAGCCTGTGCGCTGGGTTCAGCAGACCGACTTCCAGAACGAGGAGGCCGTCGGCTTCCTGGCCGATCGGCTCGAGAAGCTGGGCGTCGAGGACGAGCTGTTCCGCGTCGGAGCGGTGCAGGGTTCGACCGTGGTCATCGGCGAGGGCGACAGCATCGTCTTCGACTGGGAGCCCACCATGAGCTCGGCCGCCGAACTGATGGCGGCGCCGCGAGGAACAGACCCCCGACTCGCACCGAACGACCGTCGTACGACCTCGGAGCGTCGCCAGACGTACTACGAGCGCATGGACGCGAAGGCTGCTGCTCGTGCGGAGGTGGAGGCCCAGCGCCTCGCGGCGTACCGCGAGGACGGCGAGTGACCGCTCGCACTCGCGCAGATCTCGCCACGGCATCCCGCATCGTCGTGAAGGTGGGATCGTCGTCGGTGAGCGGCGAGTCCTCCTGGCGCATCCCGGTTCTGGTCGAGGCCCTGGCTGCGGCCCACGCGCGCGGCGCCGAGGTCGTGCTTGTGTCCTCCGGGGCCATCGCGACCGGCATCCCGTTCCTGCGTCTCGAGGCCAGGCCGACCGACCTCGCCACCCAGCAGGCGGCAGCGGCCGTCGGGCAGAACATCCTCGTCTACCGGTACCAGGAGTCGCTCCGCCCCTTCGACATCGTGGCGGGGCAGGTCCTGCTCACGACCGGCGACCTGGAGAATCCGACGTCGCGGTCGAACGCGCGTCGTGCGATGGAGCGGCTGCTCGGACTGCGCATCCTCCCCATCGTCAACGAGAACGACACCGTGGCGACGCAGGAGATCCGCTTCGGTGACAACGACCGTCTGGGCGCGCTCGTGGCGCAGCTGATCGAAGCCGACGCGCTCATCCTGCTCAGCGACATCGAGTCGCTCTACACGAAGCCGCCGTCCGATCCCGCTGCGGAGCCGATCGACATCGTCGCTCCGGATGCCGATCTCACCGGGCTCGAGTTCGGCGCGACCGTGGTCAACAGCGTGGGCACCGGGGGAGCGGCGACCAAGGTGTCGGCGGCACGACTGGCCGCGGCATCCGGTATCGGCGTGCTGGTGACCAGCGCCGACCTCGTGGATCAGGCCCTCGCCGGCGCTGAAATCGGGACCTGGTTCGAACCCGCGATCTCCTAAACTGGGCGGATGACCGACCAGACCCCGCAGGTGCGCTTGGTGCGCGCCAAAGAGGCGTCTCGCGCCATTGCCGCGCTCACCAGTGACGACAAGGCGCACGCGCTCGAAGCGATCGCCGTCGCTCTCGAGCAGGATGCCGCCCGCATCATCGAGGCGAACGGTCGCGACATCGCGCGCTGCCGTGAGGACGGCATCGGTGAATCGCTGATCGACCGGCTGCGGCTCGACGAGAAGCGGGTCGCCGCACTCGCCTCCGCCGTGCGGCAGGTCGCAGCGCTCCCTGACCCTGTCGGCCGGGTCGTCGGCGGGCACCGCATGCCGAACGGCGTGTCCCTCGAGCAGGTGCGAGTACCCTTCGGCGTGGTCGGCGCGATCTACGAGGCTCGCCCCAACGTCACGGTCGACATCGCCGCATTGGCGCTGCGGTCCGGCAACGCGGTCGTCCTCCGGGGCGGCAGCGCCGCACGCGATTCCAACACCGTGCTGGTCGAGATCATGCGCCGGGCACTCGAAGGCGCGGGCGTCACGCCCGAGGCGGTCCAGACGGTCGACGACTTCGGCCGCGAGGGCGCCAAGGCGCTCATGCACGGACGCGGATTCATCGACGTGCTCGTGCCGCGGGGGAGTGCCGGCCTGATCGAGACGGTCGTCACCGAATCCACCGTGCCCGTGATCGAGACCGGCGCGGGCAACGTCCACATCCTGCTCGACGAGACCGCCCCCGACGACTGGGCCCGCGACATCGTGGTGAACGCCAAGGTGCAGCGGCCGAGCGTGTGCAACGCCGTCGAGACCGTCCTGGTGCACCGTCAGGCCGCGCCGCGGCTCATCCCGCTCGTGGCGAGCGCCCTGCAGAGCGAGGGCGTGGCGATCCACGGCGACGACATCGTGGCCGGTCTCGTGACCCAGGTGATCCCCGCGACCGAGGAGGACTGGGAGACGGAGTACCTCAGCCTCGACATCGCGATGAAGGTCGTCGATTCGCTCGATGAGGCGCTCGACCATATCCGGCGTTACAGCACCGGTCACACCGAGTCGATCATCACGACCGATTCGCGCAACGCCGAGCGCTTCCTCGCGGAGGTCGACTCCGCCGTGGTCATGGTGAACACCTCGACCCGATTCACCGACGGCGGCGAGTTCGGATTCGGCGCGGAGGTCGGCATCTCGACGCAGAAGCTGCACGCCCGGGGCCCGATGGGACTCTCGGAGCTGACCAGCACGAAGTGGCTCGCGCGCGGGTCGGGGCAGACGCGCGGCTGAGGGCTAGACTGGGGGACGCTGTACCGCGCAGGATCCCGAAACAGCACCGCCACGAAACGGAGTCAGGATGAACCTCGTCGCACAGATCGCGATGGCCGCCGCCGAAACCGAGCACCACGGCAACGTCCAGCTGGAGACGCTGATCTTCGGTGTCATCGCGATCATCGTCTTCGCGTTCCTGGCTCTCGTCACCCTGTCGTACAAGAACGTCGCCAACCGTCACTCGGCGAAGGCGGACGCCTGGGCGGCGCGGCACGGCAAGGACGGCCACGAGGCAGGACACGGCCACTGAGCCCCATGGATATCGCGCCCTCATGAACACTGCTGCGACCACGCGCGCGCCGCGCATCGGCGTGATGGGCGGAACGTTCGACCCCATCCATCACGGCCACCTGGTCGCAGCGAGCGAGGTGGCGCACTCCTTCGACCTGGACGAGGTGGTCTTCGTCCCCACCGGTCACCCGTGGCAGAAGTCCGACGTCACGCCCAGCGAGCACCGCTACCTGATGACAGTGGTCGCCACCGCCTCCAACCCGCAGTTCACGGTCAGCCGCGTCGACATCAACCGTGAGGGCCCGACCTACACGATCGACACTCTCCGTGATCTGAAGACCGAGCGGCCGGATGCGGAGCTGTTCTTCATCACCGGAGCGGATGCCGTAGCGCAAATTCTCAGTTGGAGGGACCATGATGAGTTGTGGGAGTTGGCCCACTTCGTCGCGGTCTCTCGCCCAGGACACGTTCTGAGCACCGATGGCCTCCCGAGCGACAATGTCAGCCAGCTGGAGGTGCCGGCGCTGTCGATCTCGTCGACCGTGTGCCGTGAACGCGTTCGCGACGATCAGCCGGTCTGGTACCTCGTTCCCGACGGCGTCGTCCAGTACATCGCGAAGCATCATCTGTATCGGAGCAAGGCATGAGTACATCGGATCAGAACGAGCACGGTCCGCTGACGCGCAAGCAGCTGCGTGAGATCCGACTGACGGGTTCCACGCCCGTGATCACGCCGGAAGACGCCGCAGCCGCCGCCGCAGCGCCACCCGTACCCCCGGCGCCTCCCGTGCCCCCGGCACCTCCCGTGCCGAGCGCCGCCGAGCCGATCGACCCGGGTCCCGCGACGACCGCCGATGACGCCGCTGACTCCCACGGCCCGCTGACTCGCCGTCAGGTCCGCGAGCAGGAGCGAGCCAGGACCGGCTCGGTCGCGGTCACCGGAGCCGATGGTGCGGATGCTGAGGCAGAGACTTCCGCTGCTGACGCAGGCGCAGAGGTAGAGGCAGACGAGCCCGCCGCGCTGGTCGCCGAGCTCGTCGAAGAACCTCAGGTCGAAGAGCAGGCCGAAGAGCAGGCCGAAGAGTCTGAGCCCGTCGAACAGCCCGAGCCGGTAGCGAGCTCCGACGAGCCGGCCCCGGCCATCGTCTCGGGCGTCCCTGATTTCGCACGCCCCACTCCGACCGACACCGCGGGAGACGACGACGACCTCGACGATGAGATCGTCATCGAACCTCTCAGCGCTTCGGGTTCGGCACCGGTCGATGATGCTCCGGTGGTCGTTGCCGACGAGTCCGCCGAGCGGACGGAGCGGGACGACGTCGCCGCTGTCCTGGGGCTGCCCGGCGAGAGTGAGTCTTCTGCCGCCGAGACCGACGATGTCCTGGCTGACGTCGACGACTCCGACGACACCGACGAGGTCGAAGACGCCCGTCCGACCGTCAACTCCGCGTTCGGCGAGGGCGTCCTGACGGACGCGCCCGAGGTGCACACTCCGTTCCGTCCGTCGTTCGACGAGCTGCTCACGGTCGGAGACTCCACCGGGTCGCAGCATTCCGCGCCGAATGCTCTGATCTTCACGCCGTCACCCGGCGACGGATCCCTCTCGGGTCCCGTCGCCTCCACCGGTGAGATCCTGGTCACGGGTTCCTACGAGCTGCCCCAGGGCATGGGCTCGCAGGGTCACGCCCACGGCACCACCGATGGCAAAGACATCGATGCCGTCCTTATCGACGGAGAGCTGCCCCCGGCATCCTCTCCGACGCCGATCGCCGCCAGCGCAGCGGTCAGCACCATCAAGCCCGCCGGCGAAGTCATCCGCCCGCCGGCGCCCGAGAAGGGCAGCAGGCTCACCCTCGTCCTCACCATCATCGTCGGGGGTCTGGCTCTCGCTCTGGCGGTCGCTCTGGTCGTCGCCATATCTACGAATGTGTTCTGATGCAATCACCTGAAACTGCCGAAGAGATGCTGCGTCTCGCAGCACAAGCCGCCGTCGACAAGGGCGGTGAGGATCTGGTCGCGCTCAACGTGTCCGAGCCGCTGCCGCTCGTCGACATCTTCCTGCTCGTCACCGGAAACAGCGAGCGGAATGTCGCCGCGATCGCGGACGAGATCGAGGACCGGCTGCATGAGGCGGGTCACAAGCGCGTGCGCCGCGAGGGTCGTGCAGAGTCCCGCTGGGTGCTGCTCGACTTCGGCGACCTGATCGTGCACGTCTTCCACCAGGAGGAGCGCGTCTACTACGGCCTCGAGCGTCTCTGGAAGGACTGCCCGGTCGTTCCGATCGACGTCGCCGAGCCGGCCGCAGATCGTCCCTGACGTGCCGACGCACCTGATCACCGGGGCCGGTTCGGGCATCGGCGCGGTCCTCGCGCGACGCCTGCTGGATCGCGGTGACCAGGTGATCGCGCTCGCTCGCGACGCCGGTCGCGCCCGCGAGATCGCCGCGGAGCTCCCGGGCGCGTCCACACTCGTCGCCGATCTCGCGACGCCGGGCCGGGTCTCCTGGGCTCTGTCGAAGCAGCACCTTCCGGAGCGCATCGACTCTCTGGTGCACGCGGCGGGTGTGGTCGACCTCGGGACGGTGGCCGACCTGGCGCCCTCCCTGTGGGAGCAGCAGCTCGCCGTGAACCTCATCTCTCCGGCGGAGCTGACACGACTGCTCCTCCCGGTGTTGCGCGTGTCTCGCGGACAGGTGGTGTTCGTCAATTCCGGCGCAGGCCTGCACGCTCACGCGGGGTGGTCGGCGTATGCCGCGTCGAAGCACGGCCTGAAGGCTCTGGCTGATGCCCTTCGTTCGGAGGAGGCCGAGCACGGCGTCCGCGTGACGTCGATCTTCCCGGGTCGCACCGCCACTCCCATGCAGGAGCGGGTACATCAGCAGGAAGGGGTCGAGTACGACCCCGAGCGGTTCATCAGCCCGGATGCTGTCGCGACGACGATCCTCACCGCTCTCGATCTGCCGCGCGACGCGCACCTCACGGATCTCACGGTGCGCCCCGGTCGCTGAGCCCGGAATGCACCACCCGCGGAATCTGTCAAGCGTCTTACTGCCGTTCGGTACGCCCTGCACACTCTCATCAGAGAGAGTCCTGGAGGGGCAACCGATGTCAGAAGTGCCGGAACCGCGTTATGTGATGAATCGCCTCACCTCATCGGAGTGGATCATCAACGATCTGCGGTACCCGTCGAACGATCCGCGACACGTGGTCGCCTGCGTCTACGACGTCGAAGAGACCGAGGTCGAGGTGACGTGGCTGCGTCAGCTTCCGCTGGCGATCCGCTACGGCTCTGCCTTCGACGCTCTTGCCGACCTCGAGCGACTCCATCACTCCGTCCGCTCGACGCGGCCGATCTCGATCCCGTCCCGTCGCCCGCTGCTCGCGACCTGATCGTTCGCGGACAACGGCGCCCGCAACGAGAAACGCACCTCCCGATCATCGGGGGGTGCGTTTCCTTGAGTGCGGCTCAGAGAGCGTCGTTCTCGTCGACGTCAGCGTCGGCTGCCACGCGATCCGCCTCTGCGCTGTCGACCAGCGCGTCGTCGATGTCGGTGTCGACCACCTGCTCTCCGTCGACGTCCTTCGTCGGTACGCCCTCGGGGTTGTCATCGTCCGGGAACGGGACGACAGGAGGAATCGGGTTCGACATGTTCGCATCCTTTCGATCAGTGGAGCTGGATGCCGCAACCGTACGACCGCATCGCTCCCGCGGAGAGCGGGTTGACCGGAGTGGGGGAGCGCGCTAGACGAAGAAAGCCCCCGGACGAATCCGGGGGCTTCTCTGGTGGACCTGAGGGGACTCGAACCCCTGACCCCCTGACTTCGGTTGGAGTGTCCCGGGCTCCCGTTTCATCCCTCTGATGCCCTCGTTGACGGGGCTTGGGGCGGCGGGTTGGGAGGAGGCGCCCGCGCGGGCGTTGACGCAGGTCAGCTCGCACCAGCGGGCGGACCCGCCGCGCAGCGCGGCAGCGCGGGGGCATGAGGCGCGCACTGCGGGGCGGTGAGGAGTCGGGAAGCCGTCAGCGGGTCGCTTCGCCGACCAACCGGTACGACGCACGGAAGCGGGAGTGCGGAACGGGCCATCGATTGCCCCGGTCATCGGTGATGACCCAGTCCCCCGCGCGCGCTAGGGAGGCGCCTTCCAGGGATGCGACGGATTCCACCTCGAGCGTGCGTCGTGCACGGACCGTTCCGGAACGACGGAACCGGCCGTCTCCGAGCGAGGCGTAGATGAGCGGGAACTCGGCCTCTGCGACCGTGCGCAGGCTCCCGTCGGCTTCGGTCACCTGCCAGTCGCCGGCACCTCCCTTCAGCTCGCTGCCCGCATCGGACGTCCATGAGACCGGCTCGGTCAGCTGCACCGCTGAGACGACCCCGTCGCGCGCGTACCGCCGTCCATCCGTACGCGCAGGGATGATCCCCCGCGCCGCGAGGTTCGTCAGGACGATCTCGACCTGACGCCTGTTCCAGGCCTGGAGGGAATCCCTGGCCGCACCATCAGCCCGAGTCGACACGGCCCTGACCTTCGCACCCCGCTGGTTGAGCGGGATTCCCGTCTCCCAATCGCGGATGCTGTCGTTCCGGCGCTCGGCATCCTCGCGAATGAGGCGCGTGTTCCGCGCCTCCGCTGTCTCGTCGTGAGGCGGCACCTCGACCGCACCGCTCCACCCGTTCTGCAGTCGGAGCGCGACCCATCGCTCGTGTTCCCGCTCCGCCAGGAGACCGACCTCGGACGCGCTCAGCACTGCACCCCGGGTGCCGTCGTAAGGGACCCATACGAGTCCTGTGGCCAGCTCGGGCAAGCCGGTGAGCAGATGTCGGAGCTGTCGCACGTTGTCCTCGCGGATGAACTCGGGGAGGCGCTCGTCCTGCTCGTCCCACGGGTCACCCCAGGCGCGTCTGGTCGGACGCGGGTCCTGGCCTCGGGCGGCCACGTACATCTCGTGTTGGTGACGCGCGAGACCGGCCCAGCTGTCCTCCGGCGGATAGCGCCGTACTTCGGCTTCCTCCGTGACGATCGTCGAATGCAGGACCGGACCGAATCGGATCACCGCACCTCGCGGATGGGGACCTGCGGCTGACACGAATCCGTCCACGCCACGCACACGCTCATCGGCGAGGAAGAAGCGCGTGCGGGGAAAGAGCTGCGCCAGGCGCAGGGTCGAGGTGACCGCATCGGCACCCGTGACGATCACCGCCGCATCCGCCGACTGCGACAGGAGCTCGTCGGCAGCGGCCTCCCAGTCGTCGCCGCTGCTGATGACCGCAGGGCGCAGAAGATGAGCCGTGACCCCCGCGCTCGCATCCCACTCCTTGAGCATCCGATCCGCATGCGCATCGATAAGGACGACCCGGGGTGCCCCCGATGCGTCGCTCGCCGCTTCCGCGCCTCGCGCCCCCGCCACTTCCATCGCTGACCACGTGTTCCAGGCGAGCCGTTCCAGAAGCGCGCGTCCGAGGCCGGTGTCCCCCTGGATCAGGATGACCGGTGGATGCAGTTCGTCGACGGCGCGAAGCAGTTCGTCCGCGAGGACCTCGGATTCGGAGAGCGCATCGACGAACCAGCGCCGATCGGCGACGTGCGTGACGCGGAACTCCTGTGCCTCGCGTGAGTCGTCCAGCAGCAGCGTGATCCGCGGTACTCGACGATCGCTCAGCGAGAAGTCCGTCGTCGCCAATACGTCCTCCGCCGCGCGCAGGACGCGTCGGTTCACCTGAGCCCGGTCGGCGACCACGTACATGCGGTGCAAACTGGGGTGGTCCCGACGTCCGGCGCGAGAGAACGAGAACGCTCTATAGGTCAGAGCAAGTCGCAGCGCTTCGGGGCGGGTGGCATTGCCGATCAGCACGATCGCGCCCAGTTCGGTGGCTTCGGCGACGAGGGGGTCGGATGCATCGTCGTGGAGCGCCACGACGAGGGGTCTGCGCCGCGGTGCCGAGCGCCAGCGCGGATCGAGATCGAGCGGCTCCTGCAGCAGGGCCTGGACGAGCGGGAGCGAGCGACTCGTGAGCCCCACGACGAGGTCGACGTACTTGGCGCGACGGACGACGAGCCTGTTCCACGGCTCCCGCGACGCCGCGATGAGGACCAGCGCAGCACCAGTGAAGGTGGTCGCGATCGCGGCGAAGCGGGCGACCTCGAGTGACAGGGGGAGAACACCCGCGCACTGGCCGATCGCGTCGGGGCCGACGGCCGACGTCTCCAGCGCGCCGACGAAGAGCATGAGCGTCCAGGTGATCGGAGAGAAGAACGCCTGCTCGCCGTCAGTGCAGGGCCCGAACGACGCATAACCCAGGACAGCGGCGACGGCGGCGAGCCCGATGATCACGACGAGCGGAGCAGGTGCGAGGCTCTGCGTGGGTGTGCGTCGAAGGGCAGCACGATTGGGCGCCCACCAGCCGACGAACGTCAGCGCCCACATGGCGAAGAGCGCGCAGGTGAACCACCCGTTGCCGGCAGCGGGGAGGAACCACGGCGCGCCCGGATCGAGGCTCCACGCCGGGCGGAGGACGCCGACCGCCGCGACCCAAAGTGTCAGGGCGACTGTCGGAGGCAGTAGGAGCACCCACCACACCCGCACGGGTCCACGGGCCGCCACTACAGCGGTGTCGGAGGCTGGCGATCGTCGATCCGTCATGATACCGATTCCGTTCCTGCGGGCGTCGAAGCGGTCACGATGCGCAGATCCCGATCAGATGGATCTCGCACAGGGCGTCGTGGAGGCGCTCCCGAGAAATCGGGACGGTGAGCGTGCCGTCGTCACCGCCGTCCATGTCCACGGTGACGATCGCGAGCCCGTCGTAGGTCGTCGTCGAGAGGGAGGACACCTGCGTGTAGACGTCGATCGCATCCGAGACCAGCGTGCGCGCGGTGCCCGCGTCGATGATCTCGAACCGACCGCTGTCCGAGTTCATGGCCAGAAGCAGACCGTCATCCGTGAGGAAGGCGAACCGATCCGCTCCGCCGAACTCCGACCGCAGCGTCGGTTGCTCCGTCCACCCCGTGTCGTCGTGCCGGGCTGTCGCCGTGCTGCCCGTGCCCGTCTGGTACGCGAGCCACGATCCGTCCGCCGACCAGGCAGCTGCGAGCTCCGGCGATCCCACGGCGAACGACGTGGTCACCGGGCGTCCGGATCCGTTCCATGACGTCCTGATCGCTTCTCCGTCGGCGCTGCGATAGGTGATCCATCCGGATTCCCCGTCGATGACGTACCCGCTGATCTGCGCGGGGTCAATGCCCTTCCAGGGGTCGCCGGAGGTGCAGTCGACGGAAGAACCGTCGATGAAGGATCCGACCACATGCGGGGCGTCCGCCACACGGGCGTCCTCAGAGAAGCCCGCACCCGGCACGAAGGCGATGGCCGCGGCGCCGTCGCATGAGGCCAGGGCGACGACCTCGTCCGGGGTGACGAGCTGTGTCTGCGCGGTGCCGGCCTCGTAATCGTGCACACGGACCACGAGTCCGCTGGCGTCGGGCGCGTGAGCAGCGGACTCCGCGTTCTCAAGACTCCGGCGGGCGATGGGGCGTCCCTGGTCGATGAACACCACGCCGCCGGACTCGAGCGCGACGGCGCGGCCGCTCTCCCCTGCATAGGTCGTCGATGTCTGTTCGGTGATCCATCGCCACGGTGCGGCCAGCGTGTCCGCGGTGTACACCTCGATCGGCGCGTCTCCATCGAGGATGACCGCGGACTGCCCTCCGACTACGATCCGCCCGCCTTCTGTGGAGCCGAGTGCCACGACATCCTGGCCGTGCCACGCCAAGGCAGGAGCTGTCTCCACCAGGGTGCAGCCGGCGGCGAGCGCGCCGCTGTCCCAGGTCTGCATGGGAACGACCTCGAATCCGTCCTTCGTGACGACGAGATACCCGGTCGCCCGCGCGGGAAGGATCGCGAGTCCGGTATCTGACGCGCAGGCCCCCTGCACAGGCTCCGCACCGTACTGACCGGGGTAGTCGAGTTCACGACTGACCAGCGTGGACCAGCCGTTCTCATGCTGGACCCACCCGTCCGGGGGCGCATAGCCGCTCTCTATGCTCACGAGCGTCGCCGTGCTGGCGAACACCGTCAGATATGTGGTCGACGTCAGCCGCACGACCGTGGGCTGGTACTGGTTCCCCGACACGGACGACGGCGCGGTGGGAACGGCCATATCGCGGGCGGGCACTCCGACTGTCCCTGCGAGGTCGATGGTCATCACTTCGCCCGTGTACCCATCGTCGTTGGTGATCGCCGCGATGTCCCAGACCTCCGGAGCGGTCGTCACTGGTGCGAGGATGAACCCGTCGCCATCAGGGCGCACGAAAATCCAGCTCGAGCGGTCTTCGTCGGCGAGTAGGAACGAGCCGTGCTCGTCGACGTCCACCACCGTCATGCCCTCGGTTCCGGCAAGCGGAACGGAGACGTCGCGTGACCGGTCATGGATCACCGGCGAACCAGAGCTGGGTTGCAGGTAGATCAGGTCTCCGGATGCCGTCGCCGACAGGGCTCCGTCCGTATCGCTGAGAACCGAGGCGGCCCCCTTCGCATCGACGAACAGGACCAGCTCCCTCCACCCGGACGCGCTCGCGCTCGTCTGCTGAACGACGACTCCGTCACTCCGTCGGAGCAGGATGCTGCACCAGAGGGCACCGGAGTCACCGTCCTCCGCCGGGCTCACAGCATGCACGGCAAGCTCGGCGGCTCCGGCGTCGAAGACGACAGGAACCCCGCCGATGCACGCGACACCGGCGCCCCTGCTGAGCAGATGCACGGCATCGACGGTTCCGCCCACACGGCCGGAGGAGCGGATCTCCCCGCTGTCGAGATCGTAGACGCGCAGTGTCGGGTCGGCGGCGTCGTCCCAGATCACGAAGGATCGGTCGCCGACGACGGCCCCTGCCGGCACCATGCCGTCAGGGTCGATGCTGTGGATCAGGTGTCGAGCGGATGCTGCGGCATAGAGCATCGCCCCACGCAGGCTGGCCGAGTCGGAGCGATCCGCGGCGCGCAACGCGAACTCCGCGGCTGTCACAGGCGACCGCTCGCCGATCAGGATGGTCTGCGCGGCATCGGCTTCCGACTGCGCCAGGGCCGCGGCCTCCTGAGCAGCGCGCAGGTTGATCAGAGACCAGACGCCCGCGACGGCGGCGGCGACGAGGAGCACGGCCATCGTCGCGGCGATGGCGACGACAGTGCGCTGCCGTCGACGCTGCAGCGCCGCCTCCTCGAGCAGCAACGACTCGATGGGGATGTCCCGGATCGCGGCGAAGATCGGCGCGACGGCGGTCCGCTCCAGTCGGCGTTGCGCCGCCCCCAGGTCGATCCACTTCTGCTCGGAACGGAAGGCGCTCCGCAATGCCGGTGGAAGCTGTTCCGGGTGGATGAAACCGTCGTCCCAGGTGAGGTCGATGTCGTCGAGGCGGATCAGGAAGAGCCGATCGGGGGCCCCGCCGTTGGCCAGCCAGTGCGAAATCTCCTGATCCACCCAGCGTGACTCGACGGTGTCCTTCGCGAGCAGCACGATGAGGGAGTGGCTCCGGTCGAGGGCGGCGAGGATCTCCCCGTCGAGGTCGCCTGGTCGCAACGACGACTGATCGAGGAAGACGTCGAAGCTGTCCTCATTCCTCCTCGCCCGGCCTAGCCCTTCCAGAGCGGTCTTGATCGCACGCGCCTGTGCCATTGCCGTGGAGCGGTACGAGATGAAGGCATCGTAGAGCTGCTCAGCCATCGCAGTCGCTCCCGGTCGGCGCGTGGAGGATGCGGGCGATGCCCTTCAGCGGCTCGCTTCCCAGGCTGATGGCATCCGTCAGTTCCCACAGCGGTCCGACAGGGCTGGACAGCACGGCATCGCATCCCTCTCCGATCGCCCCCCAGGTGTGAGTCGTGACGGGAGAGGTGTCGGTCACGCCCGTCTCGGCGTCGATGCTGCCACGCAAGGACGTCCGCTTGAACTCGCACTGCTCACCCTCGTCGTGCTCGATCGTGACGTCCACGACGTAGCGCCCGCCATCCCACCATCCAGCCGTGACGACCATCTGCTCGTCCTCTGCGCCGGTCGTCACGGGGTCCGTATCGACGATCTCGCCCGCGCGATTGTCGACGATCACGACGTCTTCGCCGTGGTAGCACGCTCCCCACGTCGTGCCCTGCTGCACCGCGCTGAAGCGGCCGTCCGAGGAGACATCCACCGGCCCGACGCCGTTGTGACCGAGGATCTCCGTGTCCCGGGTCAGAGTGCCGTCCTGCTCGTAAAAACCCAGACTCCAGGGGCCGTAGAGCCGACCATTACCCGCCTCACCGCCTCTGGCCGATATCGCCGAGACCAGCACGAGACCGTCCACGCTCGCCTCGACCGTCGGGAAGCGCATCTTCGGCATCAGAGACGGCTCGAAGCGGGAGCGGACGAATGAGGCGTTCACGCGGCCGACCTCCGCGAGACCCTCGTCGAAGGTGACCAGGTCGAAGTCGATGCCGGGGGTGAACGACTGTTGAGCGGTGACCAGACCCGCCTCGGTCGCGGTCAGACCGTGACAGCCCGCGCACGTCGCAGACAAGCTCACCTCTCCATCGGAGAGGACGATCAGCGCATCTCCTGCGAGTACGGCGAGGCGTCCGCCGTCCAGAGGCGCCACCCTGGCGCCATCGCCAGCGATCGGTTCGTCGTCTATTACGGGCGTCGTCAGCGCTCCGTCCGCGTGGATCGTGACGAGTCGGTAGTCGGTGTCGAGCGCCAGCGCATAGTGGGACGCCTCGCTCACCACCGACGGTTGAGGCGTCGCGTCCGCGGTGCAACCGGTCAGCAGGGACACGGATGCGGCGATCAAGACGACGAGACCCGTCGTGCGCGTCCACGACGGGATCGCTCGATGCGCGGTGGTCGAGCCGTCTCCCATGCCCGAACTCTACTGGTGAGGGATCGCGCTCACGCAACAATGTCGGTCGCCGCACCCGGCGGACGACGTCGCGCTCTCGGTGTCGACGGCAGCCCCGCGGGACGTCCGATCGATGGACGCCGTAACGGATGAAGATTTCCTGCGACTCCCGCTCGTCATACTGCAACAATGGCGCGATGAGCCCGATATGTCGGGTGCGGATCGTGTCTGCGGACACACCATCGCAGGGGAGCACATGGACGCTGGGGAGCGGGACGTTTCGGGAGCTGGTGGGGGATCCGCCGCGGCGAACGCGGGAGCGGCGGAGACGGCGGATGCCGGGACCCCTGAGCGGCGGACCGCCCCGCGGCGTCGCCTTATCGTGATAGCCGGCGCACTCGCCGCGCTCGCGCTGGTCGTGGGCGGTACGGCAGGGGGATGGCATCTGGCCAACCGCACGCTCATCGCCTCGGCGTCGACGGGCGAGGAGTCGTCAGAGCCGG
The DNA here is from genome assembly GCF_030816505.1 of Microbacterium sp. W4I20. Lineage (NCBI taxonomy): Bacteria > Bacillati > Actinomycetota > Actinomycetes > Micrococcales > Microbacteriaceae > Microbacterium > Microbacterium sp. W4I20. The sequence goes on from NZ_JAUSYB010000001.1 coordinate 206,524, forward strand.
CGCCTGTGGTCGACCGCGTCGATTCGATCGTGATGCCTGAGGTGCGCGGGATGTCCCGTGCGGACGCCGAACAGGTCATCGCGGACGCGGGTCTCGTCGCGACGGTCTCGTTCACGGATACCCCCTCGGCATTGCCGGAGGGGATCGTCGTCGTGCAGGAGCCCCTCTCGGGGGCCGCGGATCCGACGACGATCGTGCTGGGGATATCCGTCCCCGCCGTGATGCCCGACCTCATCGGTCAGGAGCGGGACACCGCACTCGACACGCTTTCGGACCTTGCCGTGGCCGGAGAGGTCGTCTTCGCCTACGATCCCGACGCCGATTCCGGCCATGTGATCTCGTTGGCGCCCGCACCGGGAACCGCGCTGGGCGGCACCGCCACCGTAACGGTCGCCGCCAGGGGCGCCGAGCTCGACCTGCTCGAAGTCAGCGCGGACAGGGACCGATGCTCCACCCGGTCTGGTCTCCTCCTCGCCGGTGTCGAACACAGCCAGGCGATGACCTGCGACGTCGCCCGTGGAGGATCGGTCGCCTGGTTGCTCGAGGGTCGGGCCGACCGAATCACGGCCGCACTCGGCCTCACGGACGACTCGTCACCTCAGGCCTCCGCGCACGTGCGTGTATTCGCCGACGGGGTCGCGATCCTCGATCGGGAGGTGCGCTTCGGTGCGGCCGTGCCCCTGGACGCGCGGATCTCCGGAGTCCTCCAACTGCGGATCGAGGTCACCGGCACAGGCGACGCATCGTTCGCGATCGCACAGCCGGTGCTCGTGGGCGTGGACGTCGCGATCGCCGAGCTCGCCCGATGAACGGCAGGAAGCTCGGCGTCCTGATTGCCGCGACTCTGGTCGTCGCCTCGCTGCTGACCTCGTCGGTGTCCTCGTCCGCTGCCGCCGTCGAGCACGCGGTAGCCGCGCGCACCGGCGCTGCAGGCGGAGTCGCACCGGCAGCCCTGCCGAACGAAGGACGAGCCGCTCCGATCGTCGTGCTTATGGACACCTCCGGTTCCATGGACGATGACGACGGTTCAGGACTGAAGAAGCTGGTCGGCGCCGAGCGTGCCGTGACGCACATCGTCGAGACCCTCGGTTCGTCCACCGTGTTCGGCTTCGCGACCTACCCCGGAGACCGATCCTGCGACGGCGTGCGCTGGGTGATCGAGGCGTCGGAGACCGGCCTCCTCGACCCGGATTCCGCCGTGAGCCGGGTGAGGGAGCAGAAGGCCGACGGCGGCACGCCCACGGGCCCCGCGCTGCAGGCGGTGGCCGACCGGCTCCGCGAGCAGGGGTACTGGAAAGCGACCATCGTCCTCGTGTCCGACGGTCTCAGCACCTGCGGAACACCGCCGTGCGAGGTCGCCACGGCGCTCGTCGCCGACGGTTTCGACGTCACCGTTCCGACCGTCGGCTTCCGCACCTCCGACGAAGGAGCTGCGGAGTTGTCCTGCGTCGCCGAGGCAACAGGAGCGAAGTCCTATCAAGCGGGGGATAGCGAAGAACTGGACGACACTCTCGCGGCGATCGTTCAATCGAGGGTGTCGCTGGACGTGCAGTTCGATCCGAATCCGCTCGCCGGCGGGTCGCTGACGATCGCCGCGAGCGTGCAGCACGTCGGCGGCCGCGCGGCCGCCGACGTGCGGATGACTCTCGTCTTCGGCGAGGCCGACGACGAGCGCCGCGCCGGAATCCCTCCCCAGGTCTCGCTGGGGACCCTCGCGGACGGCAACAGTGGCTCCTACACCTGGACCGTGGGCGCCGGCGTGCGCGGAGAGACTCGAACCGTGCCGTTCACTGTCCGAGTCTGGGGGACGAACCTGGCCGTCACGGAGTTCACCGGCGAGTACACCACCCGGCCGCCGTTCGGGAAGGGTGCGGATCTGGGCGCCGTGCTGAGCGGCGTCGACGCGAAGCATCCGCTTGTCGTCTTCGGGGACTCGTACTCCTCCGGCGAGGGCACCGGCTCGTACCTCGACGTCCCGGCCGGCATCTCACCGAAGTGCCATCGCAGCGCCTCGACGACGATGGGCGCAGTGGTGGATGCGTCCGCGCTCGTGGTCCTGGCCTGTTCCGGTGCAGTGATGACGGATCTGACCCAGCCGAGCGAGCGCGCGGATAGGTCGCAGCTGGGACAGTTCGACAGGCTCGGGATCGTCCCCGGTGCGGCGATCCTCACCTTCGGGGGGAACGACATCGGTTTCGCCGCCGTGGTGACCCGCTGCCTCCTGATCAGCTGCGACGATCAGGGCATGCTCGACACCAAGGCCGGTGAAGTCGCCGACCTGCAAGCCGGCCTCGAGCTCGCGTATCAGGCGGCCTGGGCGCGGGTGAACACTCCCGCACTCGTGAAGGCACGCGACGGAGCCTACGCACCGGTCGTCGTGCTGCCCTATCCGAAGATCCTGCACCGAGCCGAGTACGGGGCCTGCTACCAGTTCAGCCACGGCGAGGTGATCGTCGCCGAGACCCTGGGCAGAGAACTCGGCGCTGTCGCCGATCGAGCCGTGCGAGCAGTCCAGAGCAGAGGGTTCGAGGTCTACTTCGCCGCACCCGTGATCGATGCGGTGCGGCCCGATCATACGCTCTGCGAAGCGGGTGACGAGGCCTTCATCAACGGACTGATTCCGCCGGGGAAATCGGAGTCGGTGCATCCGAAGGCCAGCGGGTACGAGGCGATGACCGACGCGCTCATCGGCTGGTCCCGCGCAACGGAGCGGATCGTCCCCGACGTGGCGGCGTCGGAAGTCGAAAGGCTCATCAGCATCCCGGAGGTGCGTCGTCCCGGCCCCCCGACTCCGGTCGTGGACGGAGCACTGCTCGTTCCCGGTCAACGCATCCGCGTCGACGGCAGCTTCGAGCCGAACAGTCCGGTCACGGTGGTGCTGAACTCGGATCCACGGGTGCTCGGCACGATGATCGTGGATGCCGACGGAACCGCGTCCGGCGATGTGGGGATCCCGCTCGACGCGCAGCTCGGTGCGCACCGGATCCACGTCTCGGGGTTCACCACCGACGGCGAGTTCGTCGCACGCTGGTACGACGTCTCCGTGATCGCGGAGACACAGCTGTGGGTGCACGCCGCCACCGTGAGCAGCGGGGTGGCGATCCTCGCCGCTGGCGTCCTGTTCGTCGTGGCACGACGACGACATCGACTGGAGCACCCGTCCTCCGTGGAAGAGAAGGTACGACCATGACGCCGACCGACGGATCGAGCGCGCGTCCGCGGGTGCACATCGTTGATTCCGTGGACACGTCCGAGGCGTCGGACGAGATCATCCGGCAGCTCGACGCACTCGGCGTCGACGCGTCCGCGCCGCTGCCCACGACGCCGGGAGAGGTGCGTGCGATCGTCGTGTTGCTCTCGGACAGAGCTCTCCAGGATCCGGTGTGGATGCGACGCGTCGAGGCCCTTCGCGACGAGCGCCTCGTCCCCGTCAGCGTCGGAGTCTCGGAGCACGGCGTGCCCGACTTCCTGAGGGAGCTCAACTGGGTGTTCTACCGCTCCCAGGACCAGGAGTTCGTCGCGCGACTCTTCACCGGCATCAACACCGACATCGGACGCTTCCGCAGCGATCGGGACACGCGCGCACTCGCGGAACGCTGGCTGGCCTCTGACCGCAACCCGGATCTCCTCGTCGACGACATCCGCGAGGTGAAGAGGAGGACGGAGGACGCCGGGCTCACGGCCGAGCGGGCGCGGTCAGAGTCATCCGTCTCGGCCCAGTTCCTCGCCGCGTCGCGCGCACTCGCCGTGCGCACGCGCATCGTCAGGATCTGGAGGGCTACTTATCGCAGTGCGATCGCGATCGCCGCCGTCGCCGCCGTCGTGTTCACGGTCGACTCCGTGCAGCAGGCGATCCACCGATCGAACAACTCGGTGTCGTTCGCGGTGGGAGACCCGGCGGCCGGCGTGCGCCCGGACATCGCCGCCTTCAAAGCAGGTGCCTCGCTCGCGGATGCCGGGGATTTCGACGGCGCTGACGGCAGATTCCGCATCGCCGTAGATGCCCTCAGTCGCCACTGGCCGCTCGGGTATCTGTCCGTCGGGGAATGGGCGATCGCCGCGATACGATTCGAGGCGGACGGCTCACTCGTCGCCCTCGATCAGGGCGGAACGGTCTGGCGGTGGACCTCTGCACTCGAGGCCAGGAACGCCCTCGAGACCGATGCATCCGTCATCCGAGGGGGTGACATCGCAGACGCCGACGTCGTTGTCGGGACCGACGGCTCGCGGATCGTGACGATCGACTCCGCGGGAACCTCGACGGTGGTCGCCGAGTTCGATGACATCGCGGATCTCCGCGTGGCGACATCGAGCAGCCGGATCCTCGTCTCTGCCGGTGGGCACCTGCACATCGTGCCTCTCGACGCAGGGACGGGACAGCAGGCCGAGGACCTCGGCGTCCGGGGCACCGTCATCGACATGGCGCAGACGACGGACGGCGGGGTGGTGGCGCTCGTCGAGCAGGATGGCGTCCTCCATCTCGTCGGTGATGACGGCTCGTCCACCCCGGTCGGTCCGTCGCCGGGCCCGATCACCAGCGGATCGCTCGCCGCAGATGGTTCGCGCTTCGCCCTCGATGTCGAGGGCACGATCTGGACATCGATTCAGGCGTCCGCTCCGGTGTCCAGCGGCATCCGCATCCCCGGAGTCCTCATCGAGATGCAGATGTCGAACGATGGGCTCGTCTTCGTCTCGGATCGCACGCGCGGCACGTGGGTCGCCGACCCCGAACTGGGTATCGATCTCGGCAGCATCTGCATCGGTCTGTCGGGGATCACGGAGATCGCGATCGAGCCGGGCGGAGACCGCGTGCTCTGCGTGCAGGGAACGCGCATGCTGCTCGACTCGCTGGACGGCATCCGGCCGGCGGATCGCGGCGTCGCCGTCGCGGAGCCGGCGCATTCGGCGGCGTCGTCCGGCGCCGTGGAGTCGGTGTCCATCCGGGACGGCCTCGTTGTCATCGATCGGGCGGACGCGCGTCCGTTCGCTCTGGACACGGCCGGAGTGTCGTTCGATCCCGCATACGTCCGACCCGAGTGGGTGGATGATGTCGAGTTCTTCGCCACCGGTGCTCTGATCGGAGCGCGCGGCACACCGACGTCGGTCGCGGTATCGGAGGACGGCGGCACCTTCGCCATCGGCTTCGTGGGCGGAACCCTGATCGAAGTCGATGTCGACGCGGAGGGCCACATGGCGCGCGTGGGATCCTGGCAGTTCCCCGATCATGTGCCGGTGAACTCCATCTCGTGGTCGGACGACGAGACCTCGATCTCCGCGACGAGTACAGAGGGCGTGCGCTGGGAACGGGCGTCGTGTGCCGGGTGCTGGTCGGAGGGGACGCTGAACGAGCGCATCGTCTCGCGGGCCTGGCTGTGCTACGAGGCAGCGGACATCGACCAACTCGGCGAGGCAGCGAAGGAGCTGTTCCGCCTCAGGGACTGCGAATCGAGATGGGGTGCGGGATCGTGAACGACTTCTTCATCTCTTATGCGCGCGAGGACGGCGAGTTCGCGCGAGCTCTCGTCGAGAGGCTCACGCGGCTTGGATGGACCGTGTGGATCGACGAGAAGGACATCCCCCCGTCGGTACCGTGGATGACCGAGATCCAGCGTGCGATTGGGGAGTCGATGCTGGTCATCGCGGTGGAGTCAGAGCACTGGCTCTCCTCGGATGCCTGTCGCATCGAGGTCGAGCTCGCCGCGCAGTCAGGCAGCGAGATCGTGCGACTCGTGCCCGAGCCCGCGGCCCTCGAGGATGCCGTCTCCCTTGTCGTGAGCGAACGGCGAGCGCTGCCCGAGGCGAGAGGCCTCGCTCTGATGGCGTCGACCGCGGCGACGATCTGGCGCGACTCCGGGCGCCGTCGATCCCTGCTCCTGCGCGGTCGTCCGCTCCGGGTCATGCGCAGGGCGCGCTCCGGTCATCCGGACGAGTTCTCGCTCCCCGCGACGGCGTTCCTGCGCGCGTCCGGTCAGGCGGCGGCCAGGCGCCTCTTCGCCACCATCGTTCTCGCGCTCGTCGCTCCCGTGCTCGCCCTCGGCATCGCCGTCAGCATCGCGGTCGCTGGCAAGGTCGATGAGCGGGTCGCGACTCAGGTCGCGGCCGCCACCGAGGCGGCGCAACGCAGTACCTACGCCGCCTGGAACATCTATTCGGGCATCGAGAGGATGCCGACGTCGATCGAATCCACCACCGCCTACCGACAGCTGTTCACCTTCCTGGCCGCGCGTACGCCGATCGCCTGGGACGGCGTCGTTCTCGAGACCTCGGGCTCGACCACGGCGACGAGCGCCGACGGTGGGTCGTCCGTGAGCGCACAGGGCGCGCGAGTGATGGTGACGGAGGCGGACGGACAGACGACGATCCTGCTCGCCTCGGCTCCCGTCACCGCCGTCGCGTGGAGCCCCGATTCGCAGTGGCTCGCCGTCGCGACCGCGACCGGCGCCGAGGTGATCTCGGTCCGCACGGGTGCGGTCATCGCCCTGCGCGGTGGCGCGGGCGCCGCGGATGCAGTGCGATGGCAGGATGCCTCGCACGTACAGGTGAGCGGGTCGACGGGCACGGGGACCTGGCGGGTGTTCGATGGGACGCCCGTCGCCGATCTTCCTGGCGTCCGCTACGGCGCCGAGTCGGACGGGCAGCTGTTCACTGTGGACTCAAGCGGCACGCTGTCGCGCACGGATCCGGTATCCGGAGAGGTTGCGACGCTGCCCGGTGACAGCGCAGAGCAGACGCCGACGGGAATGGATGCGGCCGCTGGCACGGTGGTCGTGGCGTTCGGCGGGGCGGAGCCATTTCTCAGAGTGCTGACCGATCGCGGTGCGAAAAGCCGCGACATCCCCATTGCAGGCTGTTCACCGATGGCGATCTCGTTGTCTCCCGGTGCGGATGCCGCATACCTCGCCTGCACGGTCCAGGAGACCAACCTGTCGCGGGTCGATCTCAGCAGCGGCGCGGTGACCTCGGCGCCGATGCAGCGGCAGATGGCATACGGGGTGCGTGCTCTCGACGACGGGGTGCTCTGGGGTGGCTACTTCGGAGCGGTCATGGAGTCGTCGAACGATCTGTCTCCGCGCAGGCTGACGGCACAGGAGACGGCGGCAGGCGCGTGTGGCACGCCGGTGCGGAAGTTCGTCGGCGCAGCGGACGGCTCTGAGCTCTTTCCCATCGGCGATGGGACGGGTGGCTTCGGATGCGCGGCAAAGATCGAGTTCGGCGAGTCTTTCGAGTCGCATCTGCTGATCTTCGAGACAGGAGACGGGAATGCGGCCCCGGATGCGGCGGTCAGCCCCGACGGCTCGCTCGTCGCCTATGGACTCGCGGACGGACGGGTGCGCGTGTTCACGACGGATCAGCTGGAGCCGGTCTACTTCGCGCAGGTCATGCCCGATTCGGTCCGGTCGATCTCGTTCTCGGCGGGTGGTGACCAACTGGTCGTGGCAGGCATCGGCGGGCAGGTGGTCTCCATAGCGCTCGACTTCACGTCCGCGGAGGACGCCAGGGAGTCGCTCATCGAGGATGCGCGCACTCGGCTGCAGAACGCGATCGACTGGGGGATCTACCTCTCGACGATGGATCAGTCTGAGTGACCGCCTACGGGGTGCGGCCGGCAGGGCGAGGACGGCGAGCGTCTTGGTGCGTCCAGTCGCGGACGTGTGAGACAGCCCGCCGTCGCGACGGCGGAAGCGAACACGCACCTCCGAGCTTCGTGACCTGATGGACGACGCTCATGCGGCAGGCGGCGACGTGGGACGCGTGGCCCCGGTCTACGGCATCCACCAGGCGCTGTGCCGGCAGGAACAGCTCCGCGAGAACCCGAAGTACGCCTGAAAGCACATCATCGGCGCTTGGCACTCATGGTCTGGGGAAACCGATTCTGCGCCATGCCGAGATAGACCTCGCCGACGCGCCCGTGATTCGCCATGCCCACGTTGAAGAGCACGGAGACAGCGGCCTCCGAAGAACGCACGTAGAATCGACCGAGGCTGAGAGCCTCGCGCACACAAACAACCAGTTGAGAACCGGGCGTATCCGCTGCGTCGGGAACGCCCTTGGTTCCCTGAGACATCCCCTCATATGCCGCGAGACCCGGCGCGGAGACTGTGACGACGAATGAGGGCACAACGACGAAAATTGCCCGTATTCTGGGCACGCGATTGATTCCCAAACGCGAAAAAACCCGCGATCTCTCGCGGGTTCATCGTGGACCTGAGGGGACTCGAACCCCTGACCCCCTGCATGCCATGCAGGTGCGCTACCAGCTGCGCCACAGGCCCAGACGCTGCCCCCGAACAGCTCGGAGCAACTTGAAAAGAGTACTACACGATTCGGCGGCAGCACCAATCGGGGAGCGGACCCCGGGCGCGTCGCCGCATCGCGGAACAACGGCCCCGGCCCGGGTGTTCGATCCATCGTGGACATCCTCGACAGCCTCGTGATCGGTGCAGGGCAGGCCGGTCTCTCGGCATCGTTCCATCTGACGCGGCTGGGGATATCGCACGTCGTCCTGGACTCCGACGCTCGACCGGGCGGCGCGTGGCAGCACCGCTGGGATGCACTGACGATGCGGGATGTGCATGGTGTCGCCGAGCTGCCGGACGACACGGCTCCTCCGCGTGACGAACAGCGCGCGAATGTCGCGGTTCCCGCTTACTTCGCCGCGTACGAGCGCGCGCACGACCTTCCGGTGATCCGGCCCGTGCAGGTCGATCGTGTGGAGGATCGGAACGGCCTTCTCGCGGTGCGTGCGCACGAGCGGGAATGGACGACGCGCACACTCGTGAACGCGACCGGCACGTGGAGCCATCCTTTCCTTCCGCACTACCCCGGTATGGAGACGTTCCTCGGGGAGCAGCTGCACACCGTGGACTACCCGGGACCCGCGCACTTCATCGGCAAACGCGTCCTGGTGGTCGGCGGCGGGGCATCCGCGGTGCAGTTCCTCGGCGCCCTCGCACCGATCACCGAGACGCTCTGGGTCACCCGCCGCGAGCCGGTGTGGCGGACGGACGACTTCTCGCCGGAGGCCGGCGCCGCGGCGGTCGCGCTCGTCGAACAGCGAGTGGCCGCCGGTCTTCCTCCCCAGAGCGTCGTCAGCGTCACCGGGCTCATGCTCCGGCCGCAGGAGCAGCAGGCGGAGCGGCTCGGTGCGTATGCCGACCGCCGTCCGATGTTCACGAGGATCGAGCCCGACGGGGTGCGCTGGGCCGACGGATCGTTCGAACGCGTCGATGTCATCCTCTGGGCGACGGGCTTCCGGCCCGCGATCTCGCATCTCGCACCGCTGCAGCTGCGCAGCGCCGCCGGAGGGATCCAGCTCGACCGCCACGGCCGCGGCACCACGGCCGTGGCCGACCCGCGTGTGCAGCTGGTCGGCTACGGCCCCTCTGCGAGCACCATCGGAGCCAACCGGGCCGGACGATCGGCGGCGAAGGGCGTGCAGCGTGCGTTGAGCGGCGTGCGCGCTTCCGCGAGCCCCAGCTGAGACCGGGCTGCCGGGGCGAAACCTGTGTTCGGTAGGCGATACCCCCGCTCGCTACGCTGTGCTCATGCTCCGCATCGTCATGGCCGTCGTCTGGCTGCTGCTCTCGGCCTGGCTCCTCATCTGGACCGGTGAGGGACTCTTCGGCGTGAACCAGCGCCAGTCGATCCTGCCGTTCTCGGGCGAGGACACCCTGGGCGGCCCGATCTTCATCGGTGTCGCCTGGGGACTGCTGCTGACCTTCGGCGGGATGTTCGTGGGGCTCGGTCGCCGCAGGGTGCCGCGCGGCGACGAGCAGATCGGAGTCGGCACGATCGTCGAGATCTCGCGCACCGGCCTGACTGTGAACGACGTGCCGCAGTACGACATCTTCGTACGCGTCACCCCGATCGCCGGCGACGACTTCATCGGGCAGCTGCGGATGCTGGTCGACGCCAGTGACTTCGCCGCGCTGCAGGTCGGAGCGCCGATGCCTGTCCGCTACAGCCTGACCGATCAGGACACGGTCGAGCTCGCCGATCCGACTGAGCCGGCTGTCCGCGACGCCCTGATGCAGTGGCGGATCGACCGCGGGCTCATCGACCCGCGCCAGGTGCGGGCGAGGATGACCGGCACGCAGGTCCCGGCATCCGTCCTCGAGGTCCGCCCGACCGGACGGCGCAAGGAGGGGCAGAGCGAGCTCGCCCTGCGCGTGCTGATGGCTCCGGAGGGGGCGCCCACCTGGGAGGCGGACACCACCGTCTTCGTCTATCCGCAGGCGATCTCCCATCTGCAGGTCGGCGCACCGATCTGGGCGTTCTACCGCCGGGAGGACCCGCAGACGGTCGCCGTGACGATCGAGAAGGAGGCCGGGCGATGAACCCCCTGGACACCCTCATCTGGCTGCTGAACTTCCCCGTCTCGCACGGCTATGCGATGGTCTTCATCGCGGGATTCTCGATCCTCGGCCTGTTCGCGATGTCGGCGCGGGGAGCAGTGCCCGGCGGTGAACTCCGCGCGATCCGCGAGCGGGAGGGGCTGCTGCGCCCCGAGGAGCGTTCGCGCGGGCAGCTGGGGGGCAGCGTTCGTCGCATCGTCTTCCGGGTGCTCGCCTTCGTGATGCTGGGGTGCCTCGTGCTCGGCATCCTCAGCCTGAGCGGTGTACCCGTCACCCGCGCCTACATCTACGACAACGGCCGCCCGACGACGGCGACGATGGAGGGCGACTGGGTGACGTTCACCACGGCGGACGGCGTCGAGTACACGCTCGAGAGCAACTTCTTCACGCCGGCGGTGTACCCGGATCGCGACGCCTATCTGCCCGGCGGCGCGCCGGTCGTGGTGCGCTATCTGCCCTCTCACCCGCAGGCGTTCGTGATCGACAGCGCGCAGACCCCGCGCTGACGTCCGCCACGGCGCGTAGGGTGAAGAGCATGTCGCGCATCATCGTGTTCGGCGGCCACGGCCGCATCGCCCTGCTTCTCGCCCCGCTCCTCGCCGCTCGCGGAGACGAGGTCACCGGAGTCATCCGCAACCCCGATCACACCGCCGAGGTCGAGGCGGGCGGCGCCAAGGCCCTGGTGGCCGACGTCGAGCATCTCGACGTCGATGCCCTCGCCGAGATCATCCGTGGGCACGACGCCGTCGTGTGGTCCGCCGGTGCCGGCGGCGGGTCCGCGGAGCGCACCTACGCCGTCGACCGCGATGCGGCGGAGCGGACGATGGATGCGGCGCAAGCCGCGGGCGTGCGCCGCTACGTCATGGTCTCGTGGCTCGGCTCGACTGCCGACCACGGGGTGCCGGAGGACGACTCGTTCTTCGCATACGCCGACGCCAAGTGGGCGGCCGACGAGCACCTGCGCGGCACCGACCTGGAGGGCACGATCCTCGCCCCGGGAACCCTCACGTTCGATGAGCCCACCGGCCGCATCCAGATCGATCCGGACGGCCGCGGTGCCGTCGCTCGCGCCGATGTCGCGGCAGTGATCGCCGAAGCCCTCGCGCAGCCGTGCACGATCGGGCGGACGATCCGCTTCGGCAACGGCAGCGCGGATTCCGCGGTCACGGTCGCCGACGCGCTCGCCTGCTGAGCGCGCCGACCTCGATCCCCGGAGCACCGAGATGCCGCGTCGACGCAGCTGGGCAGCCGTCGTGCTGTTCGCCGTGGCGGGAGCGGTGTGCGCAGCGCCGAGTGCCGCGGCGATGACTGCGGGGTCGGCTGACCACGCGACGGCAGCAGAAGAGACGGCTGTCGCATCAGCGGACTCCCTGGGCGACCACGCGGCATCCCTCGTTGCCTCGATGACGGTGGAAGAGCAGGCGGCGACCGTCGTCATGGGACACATCGGCGGCACCGACCCCGCGGCGTTGCGGTCGTACATGGCCGCAGGCTTCGGTGGCTTCATCTTGATGGGGGCGAACATCCCCGATTCCGAGGCCGCCCTCCAGAACGTCACGGCCGCCCTCACGACCGACGCCGCGCTGCCGCCGCTGATCGCGGTGGACCAGGAGGGCGGCATCGTGTCGCGCCTGAACGGCGACGACTATCCTGCGTCGACCACGCTGAAGGAGCGCCCGGTCGCCGACACGACGGCAGCGTTCGCCGCACGCGGTTCCCTGGTCGCGCGCTCCGGCATCACGGTGAACTTCGGCACCGTCGCCGATGTCACCGACGACGCAGGCTCGTTCATCTACGGACGTGCTCTCGGCACGGACCCGCAGAGCGCCGCCGAGCGGGTGGCCGCAGCGACGACGGCGCAGGAGCCGTTCGTCGCCTCGACCCTCAAGCACTTCCCTGGACACGGTGCCGCGCCCGGCGACTCGCACCGTGCCATCCCCGACTCCTCGATGAGCCTGAAGGAGTGGCGGTCGACCGAGGCGAAGCCGTTCGCCGCCGGCATCGATGCGGGTGCCTCGTTGCTGATGTTCGGACACCTGGCATACACCGCAGTCGACAGCGCTCCGGCATCCCTCTCACCGGCCTGGCACGAGATCGCCAGAGACGAACTCGGCTTCGACGGCGTCATCGTGACCGACGACCTCGGCATGCTGCTGTCGTCGGGTGACCCGGCCTACGCCGATCCGGTCGCGAACGGGGTGGCCGCCTTGGCGGCCGGCTCCGACCTCCTCCTGGTGATCGCGGGGTCCGACGCCGGTACAGCGGGGCGGATGACCGCCGGCATCGCCGCCGCCGTCGACTCGGGGGCCCTCTCGGCGGAGAGGCTCGAAGAAGCCGCCATCCGTGTGGTGACCCTGCGACTGCGTCTCTCTGCCGCGACGACGCAGTGGACGCAGTGCCCTGACTGCGACCCGGCGGACTGAGGTCAGACGCCGGCGAGCACGTGCTCGCCCTGCCACGCGTCCAGCAGTGCCGACCGGAGAGCGGCACCCCGCTCCGCGAAGCCCCGCTGCCGACGCACGTACTCGCTCTTACCGTCGGCGGTCTCGATCGGAACCGGGACGACGCCCCAGGCGGCGAGGTCGTAGGGAGCGGCCTGCATGTCGAGCAGACGGATGTCGCGGGCAAGCTCGAACGCATCGAGCAGCAGCTCGCCGGGGATGAGCGGTCCGAGCTTCATAGCCCACTTGTACAGGTCCATGCCCGCGTGCAGGCACCCCGGCTGCTCGAACAGCGGCTGCTCGTCGCGGGTCAGCGTCTCGCGGTTGCGCGGCACAGCATCGGGCGTGAAGAAGCGGAACGCGTCGAAGTGGGTGCAGCGCAGGTCATGCCCCTCCACGACGGCGTCCGTGCCGGCCTGCCCGAGGCGGAGCGGAACCGGATGCCGGTGCTCATCGGCGCGGTAGACCATCGCCCACTCGTGCAACCCGAAACACCCGAACTGCCCGGGGCGCGAGGCCGTGCGGCGCAGCATCCGCTCGACGAGACCCGCGAGCTCCGACTTCTCGCTCGCGAACGCGGCGGCGTCCGGCACCACGGTACCGTCGGTCGAGCCGGGGGAGTACCAGCGCCAGGAGAGGCGTTCCGGCGCGTCCTCGAGCTCGATGCCCGCCCCGGGGTGCCAGCGGCGCAACTGCGCGGGCTTGTAGGCGTAGTAGGTGAACAGGAAGTCCCAGACGGGATGCTTCTCGGCGCGCGTCGCGCGTTCGCGATGCTCGGCCGTGAGCGCGTCGGCGCGTGCGTGATGTTCCCGCTCGCGGGTCGTCCACTGCTCGCGTGTCAGCATCATGTCCGTGTCCTGTCAGCGCAGGATGCCGGCCTCGCCGAGCTGATCCCGCAGGCCCGCACCGTCTTCGGCGCTCACCCACGGGGCCGAGTCCGCGGCGTGCGGTTCGGGTTCGGCGCGACCACCGGCGAGCACGGCCTCGGCCGGCAGCAGCCGTCGGATCGCGACGCCGGCGATGGAGTCGGGGTGCTCCTCCATGAACTGCGTGTAGATGGCCTCGTCGTGCTGTCCGTCGTCGCCGATGAGCAGCCACTTCACGTCGGGGAACTCGGTCGCCAACCGGCGCAGGTTGGTGAGTTTGTGCTCGCGTCCGCTGCGGAACCAGCGGTCGTGGGTCGGACCCCAGTCGGTGAGCAGCATGGAGCCGGCCGGGAAGAGGTGGCGCCCGAGGAAGCGCCACAGCGTCGGCGCCACGTTCCACGCGCCGGTCGAGAGGTACACCATCGGCGCACCCGGATGCTGGCGCAGCAGCTGGTCGAGCAGCACCGCCATGCCGGGGACAGGAAGACGCGCGTGCTCGTCGAGGACGAACGAGTTCCAGAATGCGATGAACGGGCGGGGGAGTGCCGTCACCATGACCGTGTCGTCGACATCGGAGACCACCCCGAACTTCGTGCTCTCGGCGACGATGAACGCCCGAGCCTCCACCGGCTCCTGCTCCTCGACCGAGATGGTGAACGTCTGCCACCCGGCTTCGAGGTCGGCGTGGATCACGGTGTCGATGACTCCTCCGCGATCGGCGACCACCTGATGCGTGGAGTCGCCGAAGTGCACGGTCACCGCGGCGAAACTGACCGGGATGCCGACGAAGCTGCGCCAGCCCCGCACGCTCGCGGGCTCGCCGTCGCGGGTGCGCCGCGCCGGCGGGACGATCAGCACACGACCGACGACGCGCACCCACCCCGGACCGCCATAGCCGGGGAACGGGAGGATCGTGGCGACGCGCCCGCGGCGGCGCGCACGGCCCTCACGCCAGACGTGGAGGCGGTGCTCGAGTCGCGCGAACCAGTGGATCCGGGGCGCCGGGGGTGCGGAAGCCATTGGCTCAGTCTTTCACGTCGGCGTCCGACTCCGCTCCGTCGTCCTCCAGGTGACGGGATTCGAGGCGATGCAGCAGTTTCTTGCCGAGGAACACCGCCAGGAGGAAGACGGCGATGATGCCCACGAAGATGTACCCGGCGTAGTGGACCTTGTCGGCGAGCTCATCGAAGCTTCCGGCGGCGAGAGAGGTGATGCTGACGTATGCCGTCGCCCACAGCAGGCAGGCCGGCGCCGTCCAGGCGAGGAAGCGGCGGTACGAGAAGTGGCTCATCCCCACGGTGAGGGGAACGAGGGAGTGCAATACCGGAAGGAAGCGCGACAGGAAGATGGCGATGCCGCCTCGACGGGCGAGGTAGCGCTCGGCGCGCACCCAGTTCTTCTCCCCGACTCGACGCCCCACCCAGGAGGACCGGATGTGCGGACCGATCCACCGCCCCAGCCAGAAGCCGATGCTCTCACCGATCAGGGCGCCGACCAGCACGGCGACGATCATCGCTGCAGCCTGCGCCGGGCCCGTGATCCCGATGGAGGCGACCAGGACGACCGTGTCGCCCGGGACGACGAGCCCGATCAGGACGCTGGTCTCGAGAAGGACCGCCACACCCGCGATGAGTGTGCGGGCGACCGGGTCGATCGAACGCATGAAGTCGATCAGCCACGGTATGAAGTCCTCCACTCCTTGAGGATACGGGAGCACCCCGGTCCTAGGCTGGAAAGGTGCGCGAACGCCTGAGTCCCCGTGAGCTCTCCCTCTGGGTCGAGCCCGCGACGGTGTTCCGGATGCTGGAGGCTCGATCCGCCGACGTGTTCTGGCTGGATGCCGGAGCCGATGCCGCCGAGGGATGGAGCTTCGTGGGGACGGGGGAGCCCGCCGTGCTTCCGCAGGACGTGCGGCTCGACGTACCCGTCGACGGCCAGGATCTTCCGCCCTTCTCTGGTGGCTGGGTGGGCTGGCGCGACTATGAGAGCGGCGCGCGGGTCGCGGGTGCTCCGGTCTCCTCAGACGCTGAATCCGCCGGTCCCTCCTGGCTGCGCGCCACGCGGGTGGTCGCCTTCGACCATGCGGCTGCACGGGTCTGGGCGCTCAGCGCCGCAGGCGCCGTCGAGGGGTGGGCGGCCGAAGTGGCCTCGGCATCGGCATCCGTCCCCGAATCTCTCGCGACGAGCCGGTCGGACTTGGCGCCACCGTCACCCGTGATCGCCGATGCACGACATGAGCCCCACGAGTACGCCGCCCTGATCGAACGCTGCCGCCAGCTCATCCGCGCGGGGACCGCCTACCAGCTCTGCCTCACCACGCGCTTCACCGTGCCGGGGGCTCACGATGCCGTCACCGTGTACGAGCGCCTGCGTGCCGCGACCCCGGCGCACCACGGCGGGTTCATCCGCATCGGAGGACGAGCACTCCTGAGCGCGAGTCCCGAGCAGTTCCTGCACGCGGCAGGGGGAGTGCTTCGATCCCGTCCGATCAAAGGGACCCGGCCGCGGAGCACGGATGCCGCCGAGGATGCCGCGCTCGCCGCCGAACTCGCCGTCGACGCGAAGGAACGCGCGGAGAACGTCATGATCGTCGATCTGATGCGCAACGACCTCTCCCGCGTGTGCGTGCCCGGCTCGATCCGGGTGGAGGGGCTGTGGGTCGTGGAGAGCTACCCGGCCGTCCACCAGCTCGTCAGCACCGTCAGCGGCACAGCGGCCGAGGGCACGACGATCGGCGCTCTGCTCGAGGCGACCTTCCCGGCGGGGAGCATGACGGGCACGCCGAAGCTCTCGGCAATGACGCGGCTGCACGAGCTGGAGGGCGGGCCGCGCGGCGTCTACGCCGGCTGCTTCGGATACGTCGGCGTCGACGGTGCGGTGGATCTGGCGATGGTGATCCGCAGCATCGTGATCGATGAGGATCGTGCCGTCGTCGGTGCCGGAGGCGGCATCACCTGGGGATCGGTGGCCGCCGCGGAGGTCGCGGAGGTCGCGACCAAGGCGCGTGCCCCACTGGCGGCGCTGGGCGCGGAAATGCCCGGCCTCTGGGGTTCCGATATCCTGAATTGATCCCGTTTTTTCCTGCAGATTGGTCGTGCGTTCGTTGTCTGAGAACCTGTCCTTCGGTCCCGCCGACGAGGGGACCCCGTCGGCGCACGCCATCCAGAGCAAATGGCAGAAGTACTGGGCGGAGAACGAGACCTTCCTCACGGGCGGCGATGACGACAAGCGGCCGCGGCGCTATGTGCTGGCGATGTTCCCGTACCCGTCCGGCGACCTGCACATGGGACACGCGGAGAACTACCTCTACTCCGACATCGTGGCGCGTTTCTGGCGCCACCGCGGACACAACGTGCTCAACCCGATCGGCTGGGACTCTTTCGGACTGCCCGCCGAGAACGCGGCCATCCGACAGGGCGCCGACCCGCGCGAGTGGACGTACACCAACATCGCCCAGCAGAAGGCCGCCTTCCAGAGCTACGGCGTGTCCTTCGACTGGTCGCGGGTGCTGCACACCTCCGACCCGGAGTACTACCGCTGGAACCAGTGGCTGTTCCTGAAGCTGCACGAGCGCGGACTGGCCTACCGCAAGAAGAGCGCCGTCAACTGGTGCCCGAACGACCAGACGGTGCTGGCGAACGAGCAGGTCGTCGACGGCCGCTGCGAGCGCTGCGGCTACGAGGTCGTGAAGAAGAAGCTGACCCAGTGGTACTTCAAGATCACGGACTACGCGGATCGCCTGCTCGACGACCTGAACCAGCTCGAGGGCTTCTGGCCGCACAAGGTGCTGCAGATGCAGCGCAACTGGATCGGCCGTTCCGTCGGCGCCGACGTCGACTTCGCGATCGAAGGGCGCGAGGAGCCGGTGACGGTCTTCTCGACGCGCCCCGACACTCTGCACGGCGCCACGTTCTTCGTCGTCGCCCCCGACTCCGATCTGGCGAGCGAGCTGGTGGCGGATGCTCCGGCCGAGGTGCAGGAGCGGTTCCGGACGTACCTGGAACAGGTGCAGAAGGAGACCGACATCGATCGGCAGTCCACCGACCGCCCGAAGACGGGCGTGTTCCTGGAGCGCTACGCGATCAACCCGGTCAACGGCGAGAAGCTGCCGGTCTGGGCTGCGGACTACGTGCTCGCCGACTACGGCCACGGTGCCGTCATGGCCGTGCCGGCGCACGACCAGCGCGACCTCGACTTCGCCCGCGCGTTCGATCTGCCCGTCAAGGTGGTCGTCGACACCACGGCTCCGATCACGGGTGCGATGCCCGTGATCGAAGTGGACGACGAGGGCGTTCCGATCGACACCGGAGAGATGCTCGACGAGCAGAATCCGGCGTCCACCGGTATCGCGCTGACCGGCGAAGGCCGGATGATCAACTCCGGCGCGCTCAACGGACTGTCCAAGCGCAACGCCATCGCTCGCGCGATCGAGCAGCTCGAGGCGTCCGGCACCGGCCGCGCGGCCAAGAACTACCGCCTGCGTGACTGGCTGATCTCGCGCCAGCGCTTCTGGGGCACCCCGATCCCGATGCTGCACGCCGAGGACGGCCGGATCATCCCGGTCGCCGAGGACCAGCTGCCCGTGAAGCTGCCCAGCGTCGAGGGTCTGGACCTCAAGCCGAAGGGCGCGTCGCCGCTCGGCGCCGCCGAGGGCTGGGTGCAGACCGTCGATCCCGAGACCGGCGACCCGGTGCTGCGCGACCCCGACACGATGGACACGTTTGTCGACAGCTCGTGGTACTTCCTGCGCTTCCTGTCGCCGAACAGTGACACCGTCGCGTTCGATCCGGCTCAGGCGGCTCGTTGGGCTCCGGTCGACTCGTACATCGGCGGCGTCGAGCACGCGATCCTGCACCTGCTGTACGCACGTTTCATCACCAAGGTGCTCTTCGACATGGGCCTGATCGACTTCACCGAGCCGTTCTCGAACCTGATCAACCAGGGCATGGTGCTGCTCGACGGCGCGAAGATGTCGAAGAGCAAGGGCAACCTGGTGCTCTTCGAAGAGGAGCTCGACGCGTACGGCGCCGACGCCCTGCGTGTCGGCCTCGCGTTCGCGGGCCCCGTCGAGGACGACAAGGACTGGGCCGACGTCTCGACGACCGGTGCACAGAAGTTCCTGGCGCGGGCCCTGCGCATCGCCGGCGAGGTGTCGAGCCCGGTGGACGTCGTGTTCGCCACGGGTGACGCGGCACTGCGCCGTGCGACGCACAAGCTGCTCTCCGAGGCTCCGGCGCTCGTGGAGCAGACGAAGTTCAACGTGCTCGTCGCCCGCCTGATGGAACTGGTCAACGCGACGCGCAAGACGATCGACGGCTCGGCCGGTGCGACCGACCCCGCCGTGCGCGAGGCTGCCGAGACGATCGCCGTGATGCTCGATCTCATCGCTCCGCACACCGCGGAGGAGATGTGGGAGATGCTCGGTCATGAGCCGTCCGTCGGTCTGGTGACCTGGCGCTCGGCCGATCCGGCTCTGCTCGTCGAGGACACGATCACCGCCGTCGTGCAGGTGGGCGGAAAGGTGCGCGCACAGCTCGAGGTGTCGGCACGCATCGGCGAGGCCGAGCTCGAGGCGCTGGCGCGCGCGGACGAACGGGTCATCCGCTCGATCGGCGACCGGGAGATCCTCAAGGTCGTCGTGCGTGCCCCGAAGATCGTCAGCATCGTCGTCAAGGGCTGAGGCAGATACTCCTCCACCGGGGGCGATCCTGAGGGGTTGTCCCCGGTCGGCGTCTTCGCGCGCTGGGAGAGGAGAGCCGCGCGTCTAGCGTGACGGCATGGCCGCACCGCAGTCTCCGCCCGCTCCTCCTGCTCCGCGCCGACGGATGAAGTTGAGCATCGGCGCCGCGATCGCGTTGGCCCTGGTGGTGCTCTCCGCCGCCGTCGGTCTCGGCATCCTGCGCGGCCAGGCGGCTCCGACTGAATCGCTGCCGCTGTCGGGTGCCGCCGCGACATCCGGGCCTTCCGGTGAGCTCTACGTGCATGTGCTCGGTGCAGTGGAGCGGCCCGGGCTGTACGTGCTCGAACTCGATGCGCGCCTGGTCGACGCGGTGGCAGCCGCCGGCGGCACGACGGATGATGCAGACCTGGCGGCCGTCAACCTCGCGCGCGTCCTCGCCGATGGAGAGCAGATACTCGTGCCGACGCGTGGGGCGCCGGCTGACGCGCCGGGAGCCGCGCCGCCCGGCGACGACCGCGTCGACCTGAACTCGGCCGATCAGGCGGCCCTGGAGGCCCTCCCGCGCATCGGTCCGGCGTTGGCCGAGCGCATCATCGCCTGGCGCGAGGAGAACGGACGGTTCCAGTCGGTCGATGACCTACTCGCCGTGCCGGGTATTGGCGAGAAGCTGCTGGAGGGGATCCGAGACGGTGCGCGCGTGTGACGATCGTTCCCATCGGATGGGCCGGAGTCCGGTGTGAAGCGTCGCGACCTCCGACTGCTGCCCCTCGCTGTCGGTGTATGGGGCTCCGCGCTGTTATGCGTGTTCCTTCCGGGCTGGTCCGCCTGGATGGCGGCCGCCTGTGCGATCGGCGCGCTCATGGCGTTCGTTCTCTCCCGTCGATCCCGCGGTCGACATCCCCGTGGAGGCGGCGGGCTCGTCCTGCTGCTCTTCGCCGTGATGGCAGCCGCTGCGGTCACCGCCGGGCTGGCGACGCCGTCGCGGGAACAGGCCGCGGGGTGGTCGGGACGCGTGGTGGAGGTGACCGCGGACGTCACCTCGTCGGCATCGCTCGGACGGGATGGGCGGCTCTGGTTCGAGGCGCAGACGCGGGGCATCGGCATCCGCGGCGATCCTGTCGCGATAGCTGTGCCGGTGCGGATCGGTGTCGACCCGGGCGATGGGTTCGACCTCGGCGCCGGCGTGCGGGTCGTCGGGCAGGCGATGGCGACGGACCCGGGGGAGCGATCGGCCCTGATCGTGTTCGCGACGGAGGCGGAGGTCGTGCGTCCGGCCGAGGGTCTCTTCGGCATCGCCGCCGGCGCTCGACAGGCGTTCATCGATCGATCGACGCGGCTGCCCGAGCCGGGAGCAGGCCTGCTCCCCGGACTCGCCGTGGGCGACACCCGCGCCGTCACCTCCGAGCTGAACGATGACATGCGCACCAGCGGCCTGAGTCACCTCACCGCCGTCAGCGGAGCGAACTGCGCGATCGTGGTCGGAGCCGTGTTCTGGATGACTGCCTTGTGCGGCGGAGGGCGGATGCTGCGCGTCGTACTCGCTGCGTCGGCGCTCACCGGCTTCGTGATCCTGGTCACGCCGGAGCCGAGCGTGATCCGGGCCGGGGTGATGGCCGGGGTGGCAATGCTCACGGTGCCGCTCGGGCGACCGAGCGCCGGTGCGGGGATGCTGGCGCTGTGCGCCGTGGCGATCCTGATCGCGGATCCGTGGCTCGCGGCGACTCCGGGGTTCGCGCTCTCCGTGATGGCGTCCGGTGCCCTGATCCTGCTGGCGCCGCCGCTGAGCCGAGGAATGGCACGATGGATGCCGCAGCCGGTCGCTCTCGCGGTCGCCGTGCCGCTGGCCGCTCAGCTCGCCTGCGGCCCCATCATCGCCCTGTTCGCCGAGCAGCAGTCCCTGGTCGGCATCGCCGCGAACCTGATCGCTGCGCCGGCCGCGCCGATCGCGACCGTGATCGGACTGCTCGGCTGCCTCGCCGCGCCCATTCCACCGCTGGCCGACCTCTTGACCGCCTCCGCATGGCTTCCGGCCGCCTGGATCGCGACGACCGCAACCACCACCGCACAGCTGCCCGCGGCAGAGCTGCTCCTCCCGGCCGGGATAGGGAGCGCCGCACTCGTCGCTCTCGTCAGCGCGTCGATCACGGTGGTTCTGCTCCGCCCGCACACGACGCAGATGCCGGGAACTCGGCGTTGGGCGAGGCTGCTGCGACCCAGCGCCGCGAGCGTCCTCGTCGTCGTGATCTCGCTGGCGGCTGCGCGTATGCTCCTGACCGGTCCGCTGGCCACAGCCACGACACCGGATGAGTGGTCGATCGCTGCCTGCGACATCGGCCAGGGGGACGCCCTGGTGGTGCGCTCCGCCGGGAAGGTGGCGCTGATCGACACCGGCCCCGACCCCGACGCGCTGGCGGAGTGCCTGACGAGCCTCGGCGTTGATCGCATCGATCTGCTCGTCCTCTCGCACTTCGACCTCGACCATGTCGGCGGCGCCGCCGCGGTGCAGGGGAAGGTCGACGCCGTGGTGCACGGACCGACGGCGGAGCAGGCCGATGAGCGGCTCTTGAGCGATCTGCGAGACGGCGGTGCACGCCTCACCCAGGTGTTCGCCGGGCAGCGCGGCTCTCTCGGTGGCGCGGCCTGGCGGGTGCTCTGGCCGCTCCGGAGTTCGGCGGCCTTCCCTTCGGGCAACGACGCCAGTGTGGTGATGGAGTTCGACGGGGGCGGGGTGCCGCGTTCGCTCTTCCTCGGCGACCTCTCCGCGGCCCCGCAGCGCGTGCTGGCCCGCAGCACTCCACTCAGCGACTACGCGGTGGTCAAGGTTGCTCACCATGGCAGCGCCGATCAGGATCCTGCGCTGTACGAAGCCCTCGATCCGACCGTCGCGCTGTTCAGCGCCGGCGCCGACAACGACTACGGACACCCGCGTGATGAGACGCTCGATCTCCTGACCACGACCGGCGCTCACAACCTCCGGACCGATCAGCACGGGCGGGTCCTGCTCGGCATCCGCGAGGGAGAACTGCAGGTGTGGACCGACGAGAGCCCGTGACCGTCCTGGTGTCGCACGCCCCCGGTAGTCTGGAGCCATGGCAGCTTCGCGTCCCCCCTCCCGTGGCGGCGCGAAGGCGGGGAAGATCCCCCAGGTGTCGTGGCGCGATCCCCATCCCGCTCCGCTGGTGCTCGTCGCCGGCCCCGAGGAGATCTGCGCCGAACGCGCGATCGCCGGCGTACGCGACTACCTCCGTGCAGAAGACCCGGCGCTCGAGGTCAGTGACGTCCGCGCCGACGATTACGCCCCGGGCACCCTGCTGTCAGTCACCTCGCCGTCGCTCTTCGGAGAGCCGCGGCTGGTGCGCGTGTCGGGCGTGGAGAAGTGCACCGATGCGTTCATCCAGGAAGCGCTGTCCTACCTCGAACACCCTCAGGAGGGCGCGACTGTCGTGCTGCGGCACACCGGAGCGAGTGTGCGGGGAAAGAAGCTGCTCGACGCTCTGCGTGCCGGAACCGGCGGCGGCATCGAGATCGCCGTTCCCGCCATCAAGCGCGACGGCGACCGCGTCGACTTCGCGGCGGGGGAGTTCCGGGCGGCCAAGAAGCGCATCGCCCCGCCGGCCCTGCGCGCCCTCGTCTCCGCGTTCGCCGATGACCTCACCGAGCTGGCCGCCGCCTGCCAGCAGCTGATCGGCGACGTCGAGGGCGACATCTCCGAAGAGATCATCACCAAGTACTACGGCGGGCGCGTCGAGGTCTCGGCATTCGTGGTCGCCGATACGGCCATCGCCGGGCGCTACAGCGAAGCGCTGATCGCGCTGCGGCACGCCCTCTCATCCGGAGCAGACCCGGTACCGATGGTCGCCGCGTTCGCGATGAAGCTCCGCACCATGGCTCGCGTCGCCGGCAACCGCGAACCCAGCCGTCAGCTCGCCCAGCGCCTGGGCATGAAGGACTGGCAGGTCGATCGAGCTCGCCGCGATCTCGCAGGCTGGAACGAGCGGTCGCTCGGTATGGCGATCCAGGCGACGGCGCGGGCCGATGCCGAGGTCAAGGGCGCCGCCCGCGATCCGATCTTCGCGCTCGAGCGCATGGTCACGGTCATCGCGACGCGGGAGCCGTTCGGCGCATAGGCGACGCTCACCCGCGGAGCCCCGGGAGAGGACCCCGCGAAAGAGGGCAACGAAAAAGCCCGCCTCGAGGAGGCGGGCTGATTCAGAAGCTGCTCGACGAGCGGCGGTCTTCGCTCAGAGCGAGGCGACCTGCTTGGCGATGGCCGACTTGCGGTTCGACGCCTGGTTCTTGTGCAGAACGCCCTTGCTGACGGCCTTGTCGAGCTTGACGGCGGCCTTCTTGAAGGTCGCCTCAGCGGCTGCCTTGTCTCCGGCGGCAACGGCTGCCTTCGTCGAGCGGATGAGCGTCTTGAGCTCGCTCTTCACGGCCTTGTTGCGCTCGTTCGCCTTCGCGTTGGTCTTGTTGCGCTTGATCTGCGACTTGATGTTTGCCACGTGTGGACGCTTTCTATACAGGAATATGAGGAATGCCGGCAGCAGAAGAGGGCTGCTGCACAGCGGTCGTGAGGGAAGAACCCACACGCAAGCCAAGAGTCGAGTCTACCAGCAGACCACCCGTTCGCGCGAAACGGCGCCGGGAAGAGGATACTCGGTCGCGGATGGGCTGGCACCGGGTGCAGAATCATCACTATCCCGACATCGACGTCAAGGAGTCTCATGACCTTCGACCCCGTTCATCCGCGCATGCCTGCGGGGTTCCGCTGGTCGGCCGCGACTTCCGCCTTCCAGATCGAGGGGTCACGGCAGGCGGACGGAGGGGGCCGCTCCATCTGGGACGACTTCCTGGAAACGCCGGACGCGATCGTCGACGGGTCGACCGCGGATCCGGCGTGTGACAGTTACCGGCATCCGGGGGTGGACGTTGCCCTCGCCGCAGGCCTCGGCCTCGACCGCTACCGCTTCTCGATCCCCTGGGCGCGCGTGCAACCCGACGGCGCAGGGCGCGGCAACGTCGCCGCCCTGGACCACTACTCGGGGTTCGTCGACCGGCTTCTCGACGCCGGAGTGACGCCGTTCCCGACACTCTTCCATTGGGAGATGCCGAGTTCGGTCGAGGCAGCGGGCGGATGGCTGAGCAGGGACACCGTCCACCACTTCGCCGACTATGCGGAGATCGTTGCCGACCGCCTCGGAGACCGCGTCGCGCACTGGTACACCCTGAACGAGCCTGCGATGATGACGCTGCAGGGTTACGCCGTCGGTGCTCTCGCCCCGGGGAAACAGCTCCTCTTCGATGCCCTCCCGACCGTGCATCACCAGCTGCTCGCCCATGCCCGAGCGGCCGAGGCGCTCCGCGACCGAGGTGCCGCGCAGGTGGGGCTCGTCAACAACCACACCTGGGTGATGCCCTTGCGCGACACGGCCGACGATCATCAGGCCGCCGCGCTCTACGACGTCCTGCACAACCGCCTCTTCAGCGAGCCGCTGCTCGCCGGCCGCTATCCCGATCTGGAGGCCCTGGGACTCCCGCCGATGCCCGTGCAGGACGGCGACCTCGCAGCCATCGCCGGCTCCATCGACTTCTACGGCATCAACTTCTACAACCCGACGACGGTCACCGCCGCAGACCCCGTCGGCCCGATCCCCTTCGACATCGTGCCGACACCGGGCGCCCCCGTG
Organism: Microbacterium sp. W4I20; assembly: GCF_030816505.1. Taxonomy (NCBI): domain Bacteria; kingdom Bacillati; phylum Actinomycetota; class Actinomycetes; order Micrococcales; family Microbacteriaceae; genus Microbacterium; species Microbacterium sp. W4I20. The sequence continues at coordinate 231,553 of NZ_JAUSYB010000001.1, forward strand.
ACAGGCTTCGGGCCGGAGTGGCCGATCGTGCCCTCCGCACTGCGCGATCTCCTCATCGATCTGCACGCGCGGCATCCCGAGCTCCCACCCGTGATCATCGGGGAGAACGGCGCGTCGTTCCCCGAACCGGAGCGCGCCGGCCGGGTGGAGGATACCGCGCGGATCGACTACCTCACCGGCCACATCGCGGCCGTGGCGGAGGCGATCGAGGCGGGTGTGCCCGTCGAGGAGTACACGGTCTGGTCTCTCCTCGACAACTGGGAGTGGGCCGACGGCTACACGCAGCGCTTCGGTCTCGTGCATGTCGATTTCGAGACGGGGGAGCGCACGCCGAAGGCCTCCTACGACTGGTATCGGGAGCACATCGCGAGCAGCCGGGCCACCGCTGCCGGATCGGAGCAGGGACGATGACGTCATCGACGAAGGCCGGTGCGCGATGGATGTCGCTGTTCACGCTGGCCTGGTTGGCCATCTGGACCGTGCAACTCACTCCCGTGCAGCTGCTGCTGCCCCTGCAGCTCGATACCCCGGAGGATGACTGGATCCGCGGCGTCGTGTCGTCGGGCCTGGTGCTCGGCATCGGTGGTCTGGCGGGTATCGTCGCCGGGCCTCTGGCGGGAACGCTGTCTGACCGGGCAGGCGTCGGGCGCCACCGGCGGCGCCCCTGGGCACTGGGCGGAGTGTGGCTCACGGCCGTCTGCCTCGTCGTGACCGGCTTCACCAGCGGTCCGTGGGCGGTGGGGGCGGCGTGGGTCGGCGTCTCGGTCGGCGTGGCCGTGGCATCCGCGGCTTTCACGGCTCTGATCGCCGACCAACTGCCGTCGACGCAACGAGGGGCGGCCTCCGCCGCGGTGGGCTCCAGCCAGGCGGTGGGTATCGTCGTCGGCGTCGGCCTGGTGGTGCTCTTCGGCCTCGGTATCCGCGACGGCTACCTGCTGCTCGCGGCCGTCATCGCCGTCGCGGGCACGGCAGCCGCTCTACTGCTCCCAGACCCTCCCGGGGTGGCCGAGACGCGTCCCACGGCGACCGGCCGACGACTGCTTGCGTCACTGCGCGACCGCGACTTCGCCTGGATGCTCGCGGGGCGCCTGGTGACCAACGTGGGCAACGCCCTCGGAACCGCGCTCTTTCTCTTCTTCCTGCTGCACGGGCTCGGACAGCCGAGCGACATCGCCACCGACAACCTCCTGCTGCTGATCATCGTGTACACGGTCTTCGTCGTGATCGCCTCCGTGCTCACCGGCATCATCTCGGATCGCACCGGCAACCGTCGGACCCTCACGATCGCCGCGACCGTCGTGCAGGCCACGTCGGGCGTGGCCATCGCCCTCGTGCCCACATTCGAGATGACGATGGTCGCCGCCGCCCTGATGGGTCTCGGCTACGGAGCGTTCTCGACGGTCGGACTCGCCTTCGCCGCCGATCTGCTGCCACATGAGCAGGACCACGCGCGGGACCTGGGAATCGTCAACGTGACCGCCGCGCTGGGGCAGCTGATCGGTCCGGTGCTCGGTGCCGCACTCGTCGCCCTCGTCGGAGGATTCTGGCTGGTGTTCGTCGCGGCCGCCGTGCTGTCGCTGGTCGGCGGTCTGCTCACGGCATTCGCGCGTCAGCCGGCGAGATCATGACGCAGACGGCGCCTCCAGTGAGGCGATCGCCAGACGCAGCACCGCGTTGAAGACTCGCGGCCGCATCGCCGTGACCAGGTGCGTCGTGCGCGGGACGACGATCAGCTCTGCGTGCGGTGCGAGGCGCAGGAACAGCCGTTCGTTCACGCGCAGCTGATCGTACTGGCCGTTCACGAACCAGAGGGGCACCTCGATCCGCCTCACCGCCGTCGGGATGTCGAGCGTGGCGAGACTGCGGAGAGCGGCATCCTGCGTGTCGAGGGCGTAGCCGCCGGCGGCGAAGTCGGAGCGCGTCTCGGCGGGAATGGTCGCTGCGAGCATGCGGCGGGTGATCCACATGCCGCGGTCGGGAAGCGAATCCACGGCACGGAACAGCATCCGGTAGGCGGCGAGTCCTGCACCGCGGGGGAGTGAGGTGCACGCGGCGGCGACCAGACCGGCCACCGGGGGCTTCTGGGCGCCTCCCGCATAGGTGAGCGAGAGCAGCCCGCCCATCGAGTGGCCGACCAGCAGCACCGGTCCCTTCTCGGCCGCGGCGCGCACTGCGACGTCGATGGTGTGCAGGGCCTCGTGGAGGGAGAAGTCCTCGTCCATCCGGGAGCCGTGCCCCGGCAGGTCGACCGCGGTGTGCGCGTACCCCTGCTCGTCGAGGAAGGCGAGCTGAGAGCGCCACATCGTCGCCGAGGTGCGGATGCCGTGCACGAACACGATCTGAGCGGTCACGCGTTCAGCATAAGGAAAGCGGGGCCGGTGGATGAACCACCGACCCCGCTTCCTTCAAGGGATTTACTTCTCGTATCCCACGTTCTCCACCGGCGTGATGCCGAAGAGGTCGAGACCCACGTAGGGCTCGGGCGTGAGGTTGGCGAGGCCCTCCTTGACGGTCCAGATCTCCGGGCCGTTCAGGACGGGGATGATGCCCCAGGTCTTGGAGAAGATGTCAGCTTCCATCTCCATGGCCTTCTTCGTCTGCTCCACCGGGTCCGAGATCGTCTCGAGCTCATCGTGGATCATCTTGTCGATCTCCGGCGTGCCGGTGCCCGACAGGTTCAGGCCGCTGTCCGAGCAGTACAGCTGGCAGAACCAGGCGGCACCGAACGGGTCGGACGACGTGAAGTTGAGGAAGAACAGGTCACCGTTCTGGGTGTTGTAGTCCTCGGCGAAGTCCGCGGACGGACGCTGGTCGACCTCGACCTCGACGCCGATCGCCTTCAGCTGAGCCTGCACGGCGAGCGAACGCGCGCGTGCGGTCTCGGTGTCGGAGTGCACGGGGAAGACGAGCGACAGACGCTGGCCGTCCTTCTCGCGGATTCCGTCATCGCCTGCGACCCAGCCGGCCTCATCGAGGAGCTTGTTCGCGCCGTCGGTGTCGCCGTCCTTGCGGCCGGCCTTCTCCAGAGCGTTGAAGTAGTCAGGCTGGAAGGAGAACAGCGTCAGCGAGCCGGCGGGGTCCTCGGTGTAGTCGAGACCGTTGAAGACGATCTGCTTGACCTCTTCGAGGTTGATGCCCTCGAAGATCGCCTTGCGGACATTCAGGTCCTCGAGGACCGGGTTGGCCGCGTTGAGCGTGAAGATCGCGTTCGCGGTCGCCTGACCCTTGTAGGTCTTGACGCCCTCGAGGCCCTCGACCTGCGCGAGCAGTTCGGCGCTGCCGGTCTCGGCCATGTCGACCTCGTCGTTGCGCAGCGCGTTGACCGCAGCGGTCGGCTCCATCTGGATGAACTCGACCTTGTCGAGCAGCGGAGCCTCGCCCCACCACTTCGGGTTCGGGGTCAGCGTGACGACGCCGCCGGTCTTGTCGTAGTCCGACACGGTGTAGGGGCCAGCGCCCCACTCCGGGTGCCAGTCTCCGAGGAAGGCGGTGTTGAAGAGCTCCGGCGTGTTCACTGCCGGGTGCAGCAGCTGCGAATAGACCATCTCGGGCCAGGCGAACTCGCTCTTGAAGGTGACGATGACATCGTGGTCGTTCTCGCCGGCCTCGACGGACTCGATCTCCTTCCAGCCGTCGGTGGCGTTCGGCACGTATGCCTCGTTCTCGCCGTTCTGGGCTTCCCACGTCGCCTTGAAAGCGGTGACGTCGATGGGCGTGCCGTCGTTCCAGACAGCCTTCTCGTTGACCTTGAAGTGGAGGACGGTCTTGCCGTCCTCGACACCGAAGGAGTAGTCGTCGAGGTACGCCGGGTTGGGCTTGACAGTGCCGTCGGGGTCCATGAGCAGAACCTGCGGACGGAACCACGTTCCGATCTGGGTGACGCGTGCGTCGCCGTCGCCGTGGAAGTAGTTCAGCTGCTCCGCGATGTTCGAGACGGGGATGCGCAGCTCGCCGCCCTCGGCGAGGTTCTCGCGCGGCTGCGGGTTGTAGTCGGCGCCGGTGACGGTCTGTCCTTCACCGGAACCGCCGTCGTCGCCGCCGCCGTTGCCTGCTGCTGCACATCCGCTCATGGCGAGTGCGATGGCGCCGCCGATAGCGACGATGCCCATCAGCTTCTGATGCCGTTTCATGGTACTCCTTAGTGCCTGTCGGCCTTACTTGGGATAGGGGCAGAATAACTCCGCCCTTCGCGCGCAGATCGCATTGAGCACCGAACCGTTATCGGACTGTGCACTGCGGCGAGGGTCACGTGGCGGAGGCCGCCACCGCGTCGAAGCCTTCTACGGGGAGGACGATCCGCTCGCGGGTGCGCTCGATGTCCGGGTCGGGAATCGGGATGGCCGAGAGCAGCGCCTTGGTGTAGGGATGCTGCGGATCGTCGAAGACCTGGTCGACGTCGCCGTGCTCGACGAAAGCTCCCTTGTACATGACGGCGACCCGGTCGGCGATGTGCCGGACCACGGCGAGGTCGTGCGCGACGAACAGGTAGGAGAGACCGAGACGCGCCTTGAGCTCGTCGAGCAGGTTGATGACACCCGCCTGGATCGACACGTCGAGGGCGGACACCGGCTCGTCCAGCACCACGATCTTGGGGTTGGTCGAGATGGCTCGGGCGATGCCGATGCGCTGACGCTGTCCGCCGGAGAAGGCCGTCGGGAATCGGTCGCTGTGAGCAGGGTCGAGGCCGACCGTGCTCATCAGCTCCTCGACGCGATCGAAGACCTCGTCCTTGCCCATGCCGATGGCGAACATCGGCTCGGCGATGATGTCCCACACGGTCATGCGGGGGTCGAGAGCGCCCATCGGGTCCTGGAACACGATCTGCAGGTCACGACGGATCTGACGCTCCTGCGAACGCGACGTGATGTCCGAGACGCTCGTGCCGGAGATCCGGATGTCGCCGTCCTCCTGCGCGACGAGATCCATGATCTGCAGCAGCGTGGTCGTCTTGCCACTGCCGGACTCGCCGACGATCGCCAGCGTCTCGCCCTGACGGATGTCGAAGCTGATGCCCTTGACCGCCTGCACCTCGCCGACCTTGCGCTTGAAGAGCGAGCCCTTCATCAGCGGGAAGGTCTTGCGGAGGTTGACGGCCTCCAGCGTGATCGGGCGCTCCTCGCGCGGGATCTTCGTCAGCGCACTCTCCGGGATGATCGGGACGGGGAAGACGGGCAACCCGCCGAGCAGGCCGCCGTCCTCGATCTCGTCGGCCCGGATGCAGGCCGCGGTGTGGCTCTCGTGACCGGTCGTCGACACCGGCAGCAGCTCCGGCTCGCGCTCGGTGCAGGCCGGGATGGCGATCGGGCACCGGGCCGCGAACGGGCAGGCGTCCGGCAGGTTGATCAGCAGCGGCGGGTTGCCCTTGATCGGGATCAGCGGCACCTTCTCGTGCTTGTCGACGCGCGGGATGGCGCCGAGCAGACCGATCGAGTACGGCATCCGGGTGCGATAGAAGAGCTCACGCACGGGTGCATGCTCGACCGGCTTTCCGGCGTACATCACGAGCACGTCGTCGGCGGTCTTGGCGACCACACCCATGTCGTGCGTGATGATCATCATCGCGGCGCCGGTCTCGGTCTGCGCCTTGTCCATCAGCTCCAGGATCTGCGCCTGGATCGTCACGTCGAGAGCCGTGGTGGGCTCGTCGGCGATGATCAGCTTCGGATCGTTGGCCATCGCGATCGCGATCACGACACGCTGACGCATACCTCCGGAGAACTCGTGGGGGAACGCCTTCATCCGTCGTTCCGGCTCCGGGATGCCGACGCGCTTCAGCAGGTCGACGGAGCGATCCCACGCCTCCTTCTTGGAGAGTCGGCGGTGCACGGTCAGCGCCTCGATGAGCTGGTCGCCGATCGTGAACACGGGGGTGAGCGAGGTGAGAGGGTCCTGGAAGACCATCGCCATGCCGTTTCCGCGGATCACGGACAGCTGCTTGTCGGACTTGCCGAGCAGCTCCTGGCCGTCGAAGACGATGGAGCCGGAGACCTTCGCGTTGTCGTCGAGGAGTCCCATGATGGCGAGCGAGGTCACGGACTTGCCGGAACCCGATTCGCCGACGATGCCGAGCGTCTTGCCGGCCTCGAGGTCGAACGACACGCCGCGAACGGCATCGACGCGGCCGGCCTCCGACGCGAAGCTGACCGTGAGGTCTCGGACCGAGAGTACAGAACTCATGCGCGACCTCCAGCCGCCGAGGTGGGATCGAGGGCATCGCGCAGTCCATCCGCGATCAGAGCCATCGACACCGTGAGAAGCGTCAGAGCGGCAGCGGGGAAGAAGAACAGCCAGGGCGCGCTGACAAGAGTGCTCGAGCCATAGCCGATGAGCGCGCCGAGGGACACGTCCGGCAGCTTGACACCGAACCCGAGGAACGAGAGGGCCGTCTCCGTGAGCACCGCCGAGACGACGCCGAGCGTGAAGTTGATCACGAGCAGCGAACCGATGTTCGGAAGCATGTGCCGGATGACGATCCGCATACCGGAGAGCCCGGCGTAGCGCGCCGCGTGGATGTACTCGCGCTCGCGGATCGAGAGCGACAGCGTCCAGATGATCCGTGCGGGCATGTACCAGCCGACGACGAAGATCAGCACGAGTGAGATGACGAGCCAGTTTCCGCCGGCGTCGTTGGAGATCATCGCGAGGATCAGGAAGGCGGGGATGACCATCATGAAGTGGATGATGGTCAGCATGATCCGCTCGTAGGTGCCTCGGAAGTACGCGGCTGTCGCGCCGACGATGGCGGACACCACCGTCGTGCCGACGGCGACCAGCACGGCGATCTGGATCGAGCGCTGCAGGCCTACGGCGACCTGGGCGAAGTTGTCGTTGCCCGAGCCGTTGGTGCCGAACCAGTGCTCCGCGGAAGGACCCTGTCGCAGGGCGAGGAAGTCCAGGTCGGTGTGGCTGTGATTCGCGACGAGCGGACCGACGATCGCGAAGAGGACCAGGACGGCCAGGATGATCACGCCGAGGACGGCCCCGCGGTTGCGCATGAAGCGCCGGGTGTAGAGCGCCCTCATCGAGGTGCGCTTGCGGTTCTTCGGCGGGGCGCCGACCTCGGGGGACACGCCGATGGATTCGAGGGACATCAGTTCACCCGCACTCTCGGGTCGAGGATGACGACCGTCACGTCGGCGAGGATGGCGCCGATCGCGGTCATGAGGGCACCGAACGCCGCGACGGCGACCGTGCCATGGATGTCGTTGGTGCTCAGGGTGCTGATGAAGTACTTGCCCATGCCGTTCCAGTTGAAGATCGACTCGGTCAGCACTGCTCCGGTGAAGACCAGCGGGATCGTGAAGGCGACCTGGGTCGTGACCGGGATGAGCGAGGTGCGCAGCGCGTGCTTGCGGATCGCCTGCTGCTTCGTCAGACCCTTCGCGCGGGCGGTCCGCACGTAGTCGGCCTTGATGTTGTCGAGCAGCAGCGATCGCTGCAGGAAGTGGATGGACGCGTAACCGGTGATGACCAGCGCCAGCGTGGGTAACGTCAGATGTTGGAGCACGTCGACGAGAACAGGGAAGAACCCCTCCACCCCCGGGCTCGACGCGCCTGTCACGTAGAAGACCCTCACCCCCACGGCGTTGTTGAAGCCGATCGCGAGCAGCACGAGTGCGAAGCCTGCGACGACGACGGGGATGTTCAGGGTGATGATGCTGGTGGCCTGGCCGATGCGGTCGGCGAGCTTGTACTGGCGCGAGGCCGTGTACACGCCGAGGGCGATGCCGAGGACGGTCGTGATGATCGTGGCTCCGAGGACGAGCTCCGCGCTCACCCAGATCCGGTACGACACCTGCTCGTTGACGGACTCGCCCGTCGGGCCCAAGCCCCAGTCCCAGCGGAAGATGATGCCGGAGAACCAGTTCCACCACCTCTCAAGGAGCGGCACGCTCGCCGAGAGGTTGCGCGGCACCAGGAGGGCGTCGATCTGCTCTTGAGAGAGCGGAGGGCGGCGACCGAAGTAGTTGGTGGCGGGATCGAGGTACAACCACGCGAGGAAGTAGGTGATGTTCGTCGCGACGACGATCATCAGCACCCAGCCGAGAAGGCGGCGCACGAGATACTTGATCAAGGTGATGATTCTTTCTCTTTTTCAGACGCGCTCGGGATCTGCCGACGCAACGCTGAGTCGGGTAGTTATTCAACCACCATCTACCGTTCTGCGCGATGTGACCACGCCACGCGGGTTGTGACGGAGTCCTATCGCCCACGGGATCCAGTGTCACAGATGGCCCGGGCAACTTCGCGAGACTATCACCGGTATACCGGAATCCGACATTAGGCATCCCTCACCGTCCCGCGCGAATCGATGATCGGTCACCCCTCACCGTAGAATCGACGGGACATGTCACCTCGCGCTCTCACACCTCTTCAGCCTGCCTCGACACCGGCTGCGCAGATCCGCAACTTCTGCATCATCGCCCACATCGATCACGGCAAGTCGACTCTCGCCGACCGCATGCTCCAGATCACCGGAGTCGTATCAGATCGCGACATGAGGGCGCAGTACCTCGACCGCATGGATATCGAGCGCGAACGCGGCATCACGATCAAGAGCCAGGCGGTGCGGATGCCGTGGCAGCTCGACGGCGAGACGCTCGCCCTCAACATGATCGACACCCCCGGTCACGTCGACTTCACCTATGAGGTGTCCCGCTCGCTCGCGGCCTGCGAGGGCGCCATCCTCCTCGTCGACGCGGCGCAGGGGATCGAGGCGCAGACGCTGGCGAACCTCTACCTCGCCCTCGAGAACGACCTCCACATCATCCCGGTGCTGAACAAGATCGACCTGCCGGCTGCAGATCCGGAGAAGTACGCGAAGGAACTGGCCTCCCTCATCGGCGGCGAGCCCGAGGACGTGCTCCGCGTCTCCGGCAAGACCGGCGTGGGCGTCGAGGAGCTGCTCGATCGGATCGTCCGTGACATTCCCGCACCCGTCGGCGATGCGGATGCCCCGGCGCGCGCCATGATCTTCGACTCGGTCTACGACGCCTATCGCGGCGTCATCACCTATGTACGGATGATCGACGGCAGCTTCGCGCCCCGCGAGCGCATTCAGATGATGTCGACCGGCGCGAACCACGAGGCGCTCGAGGTGGGCGTCTCGAACCCGGAGCCCACACCCTCCCAGGGGCTGGGCGTCGGCGAGGTCGGCTACCTCATCACGGGCGTGAAGGACGTGCGCCTGTCGAAGGTCGGTGACACGGTCACCACCGCCCGCAAGCCCTCGGATCGACCGCTCCCGGGATACACCGATCCGAAGCCCATGGTCTTCTCCGGCGTCTATCCGATCGACGGCAGCGACTATGCGGAGCTCCGCGAGGCGCTCGACAAGCTGAAGCTGTCCGACGCTTCGCTCGCCTACGAGCCCGAGACCTCGGTCGCGCTCGGCTTCGGCTTCCGCTGCGGATTCCTCGGTCTTCTCCACCTCGAGATCATCACGGAGCGCCTCGAGCGCGAGTTCGGACTCGACCTCATCACCACCGCGCCCAGCGTGATCTACGAGGTGCTCACCTCGGACACCGGCGAGACGGTCACGGTCACCAACCCCAGCGAGTACCCGGACGGCCGGATCGGATCCGTGTCCGAGCCGATGGTCAAGGCGGCGATCCTGCTGCCGAAGGACTACGTCGGCACCGTCATGGAGCTGTGCCAGACCCGGCGCGGAACGCTGCTCGGCATGGAGTACTTCTCCGAGGAGCGCGTCGAGCTGCGCTACAACATGCCGCTCGGCGAGATCGTCTTCGACTTCTTCGACCAGCTCAAGTCGAAGACCCAGGGCTACGCCTCGCTCGACTACGAGCCCTCGGGGCAGCAGGAGGCCGACCTCGTCAAGGTCGACATCCTCCTGCAGGGCGAGAAGGTCGATGCCTTCAGCTCCATCGTGCACCGCGACAAGGCCTACGCCTACGGCACGCTCATGACGGAGCGGCTGCGCAAACTCATCCCTCGTCAGAACTTCGAGGTGCCGATCCAGGCCGCCATCGGCGCCAGGATCATCGCGCGTGAGACCATTCGGGCGCTCCGCAAGGATGTGCTCGCCAAGTGCTACGGCGGTGACATCAGCCGCAAGCGCAAGCTCCTCGAGAAGCAGAAGGAGGGCAAGAAGCGCATGAAGATGGTCGGTCGCGTCGAGGTGCCCCAGGAGGCGTTCATCGCCGCGCTCTCCGGCGACGTCGACGGCAAGGACAAGAAGTAGGGCTTCGCCCGCGCGGGGCCCGCTGAGCCTGTCGAAGGGGTGTCGGCTCTCTTGGTTGGGTCGCTGAGCCTGTCGAAGCGTCAGGCGTCGGATCCTCTTGGTTGGGTCGCTGAGCCTGTCGAAGCGTCAGTAACGCGTGATCTCGATAGTTCTGGTAGCTCCGACCCGCGCCGCTCGATGGGCGCGTCCTTTTTTCTCCGGTTCCAGCCCTGTATCTGCTTCTCGCGCCGGAACGCCGCATCCACCGTCTCGAAGTGCTCTGCGTATGCGAGCGTGACGGGGCGGCGTTTGCGCGTGAAGTTCGCGGCCCGAAGGTCATCCTTGTTGTGCTCCCAGACGCGGGCGTCAAGGTCGCCGTTCGTGCTTCCGGTATAGAAGCTTCCGTCGATACATTCGAGAATGTAGGTCCACGCCATGGACTTATCGTCGCGCGGCGAACGTCGGCCAGGCGCGGCTGTGGATAACCGGCTGGCCCTTGACAGGCTCAGGGGCTGGGGCAGTCGGCCCTTCGACAGGCTCAGGGACCCAAGGGCGTCGGATCTGGACGTGGTGATGCGTGTGAAAGGTGACGCCCCGCGGCGCGGAGAGTGATCGCCCAGGTAAGTCGAAGTAGGGTGGAACTCATGCGGCGCGGGACTTTCCGAGACGACACGGTGGACTATGCGGCCGTGGGTGCGACCCACGCGCCCGATCTGATGCACTACCCGCCCGAGCGCAGCATTCCCGCAGAGGAATCCTGGCGCATCGGCAGTGGAGCCGAGCGGTTCCAGACCGCCGGCGAAGCGCTCCTGTCCTGGACGGCGCAGCGTGCCGCTGGGCTTTCCGTCGACGATGTGCGACCCGCTCCGGGCCCCGCCTACGCAGGCGTGAGCTTCGATGCGGAGGGGAACCCGATTGCGCCGAGCAAGCGCGATGTCGAGCCGCGGTACGACGCGGAGGGCACGCCTTTCGTCGGCGCCGGCATGACGTTGCACCTCAAGGGGCGCGTCGGCGGCATGCGCGCAGACTCCGAACTCCGCGTCATCTCGGTCACCGAGGAGACCCGGCGCATCGGCTTCGTGCTGGGCACGGTCGGCGGCTCGGTCGTCAGCGGTGAGGAGTCCTTCGACGTCGAATGGCGCGAGGACAACGACGAGGTGTGGTTCACGGTCCGCGCGTTCGACGCTCCGAACTCCCTTCTCTACCGCACCATCCCGGCGCTCGTGAAGCGCCGCCGTCGAGAGCTCTTCGCCCGCTATCTCCGCGCCATCTCCCCGCTCTACGCGACGCCCGTCTGATGACGCGAGCGCTCTGATGGCGGGTCCCCTCCCGCTCGGCGACCCCGCGCCCGCCGACGGCAGGCTGCCGGCAGACCTTCCGGTCGATCTCTCGGTCCCGCTCTCGGCCTACCTGCACATCCCCTTCTGCCGGGTGCGCTGCGGATACTGCGACTTCAACACCTACACGTCGACCGAACTCCGGGGTGCGAAGCAGGAGGACTACGCGGCCACGCTCCTGACCGAGATCGACCTCGCACGGCGGGTGCTCGACGAGGCTGGTGCGCTCCGTCCCCTCCACACCGTGTTCTTCGGCGGCGGCACTCCCACCCTGCTCCCGGCCGGCGACCTGGCGCGGATGCTGGACGCCACCGCATCCGCCTTCGGGCTCGCCAACGGCGCCGAGGTCACCGTCGAGGCCAATCCCGACACGGTGACTCCGGCTGTGGTCCGCACCCTCGCCGATGCAGGCGTGACACGCCTCTCGATCGGCATGCAGTCGGCGGTGCCGCACGTGCTGGCCGCGCTCGATCGCACCCACCAGCCGGAGAACGTGCGCACCGCGGTCATGGCCGCGAAGGACGCAGGCCTGGCGGTCAGCGTCGACCTCATCTACGGGGCACCGGGTGAGTCGCTCGCCGACTGGGAGCGTTCGCTCGATGCGGCGCTCGCGCTCGACTCGGAGCACATCTCCGCCTACGCCCTGATCATCGAGGACGGCACCAAGCTCGCGCGGCAGATCCGCCGCGGCGAGGTGCCGACACCCGACGAGGACCTGCAGGCCGACATGTACGAGCTCGCCGATGCGCGCCTCGCGGCCGCAGGTTTCGACTGGTACGAGATCAGCAACTGGGCGCGCGCCTCGAGCGACGCAGGGTCGGCCGCCAATCGGTCGCGGCACAACCTGGCCTATTGGCGGGGGAGCGACTGGTGGGGGTTCGGCCCCGGGGCGCACAGTCACGTCGCCGGCCTCCGCTGGTGGAACGTGAAGCATCCCGCTGCGTACGCACAGCGGCTCGCGGCATCGGATTCGCCCGCCGCGGGGACCGAGCGGCCGGATGAGAGGGCGCGGCTCCTCGAACGGATCCTGCTGCGCAGCCGCATCCGGGAGGGGATCTCGATCGACGAAGTCGCGACCGCCAACCGGAAGCGCGTCGCCGGGCTCATCGCCGACGGGCTCGTCGATCCCGCTGCGGCTGTCAAGGGTCGCGTCCAGCTGACGCTCCGCGGACGGCTGCTGGCCGACCGCGTCGTCCGCGAGCTCACCGACTGAGTCCGCGCGGGGGGAGATCACTCCGCGTCGTCCTCGAGCGATGTGTTCGGGGCTTCCCCGGGTTGGCGGGGTAAGATTGGCACTCGGAACATCAGAGTGCCAGCGAGCATCCGAGTGTCAGCGGAAGGGGAAGGCGATGGTCTCAGAGCGAGGACTCCAGGTTCTCCGCGCGATCGTGAAGGACTACGTCGAGACCCACGAGCCCGTCGGCAGCCGTTCGATCGTCGATCGATACTCCTTCGGCGTCTCGGCCGCGACCATCCGCAACGACATGGCTCTGCTCGAGGACGAGGAGCTCATCACCGCCCCGCACACCTCATCGGGTCGTGTGCCCACCGACAAGGGATACCGCGTCTTCGTCGACCATCTGGCGCAGCTGCGCCCCCTGAGCGTCGCGCAGCGCACGGCGATCGAGTCCTTCCTGACCGCGCCCGCCGATCTCGACGATCTGATGATCCGCACCGTGCGCGTGCTCACGCAGCTGACCGGGCAGGTGGCCCTCGCGCAGTATCCGTCGTTCGCGCGGGCGCACATCACGCACATCGAACTGGTGGCGCTCGCCCCGAATCGGATGCTGATCGTGCTGGTCACCGATGCGGGCGGTGTGTCCCAGCGGATGACACCGCTGCCGGTCGATGTCGACGAGACCGACGTGGCCTTGCTGCGTGCACGGCTCTCGGCCCTGATCACGGGGCAGGCGGTCAGCGACGCCGACGAGCGTCTGCAGAACCTGGTCAGCACGACCGAGCACCAGCCGCAGGATGCCGCGCTGCGCACTCTGGCGGCCGTGGTCGTCGAGGAACTCGGCGAGTTCCGCCAGGAGCGACTCGTGATGGCGGGCGCCGCGACACTCGCACGCCGCGAACAGGACTTTCGCGGCAGCATCCACCCGCTGCTGGAGGCGATCGAGGAGCAGGTGACGCTGCTGCGCCTGATGAGCGAGATGGTGACCGACGAACACGGCCTGGCGGCGAGCATCGGCACGGAGAACGCGCCGTTCGGCCTCGGCGAGGCGTCGATCGTCGCCAGCAACTACGCCGCTCCGAGCGGCATGGCGCGAGTCGGCGTGATGGGGCCGACGCGAATGGACTATCCGAGCAACCTCGCAGCAGCACGGGCGGTCGCCCGCTACCTGTCGCGGATGCTCGACGAGGACGAGGCCGCTCGCTGAGGCGAGGGTCACGAGAGACACATCCAGAAAGGCGATTGTGGCGGACCACTATGAGGTTCTCGGGGTGTCCCGGGACGCTTCCACCGATGAGATCAAGAAGGCGTACCGACGCCTTGCGCGGCAGCTCCACCCCGATGTGAACCCGGGAGACGACGCGGCGGAGAAGTTCAAGCTCGTCACCCACGCGTACGACGTGCTCAGCGACGACGAGTCGCGGCAGCGGTACGACATGGGCGGCGGAGACGGCGCCGCCGGGAACTTCCAGGGCTTCGGCGGCTTCGGCGACATCTTCGAGACGTTCTTCGGTGCCGCCCAGGGCGCCGGACGCGGCGGTCGTCCGCGATCACGCCGTGAGCGCGGCCAGGACGCGCTGGTTCGCGTCACCCTCGACCTCGGCGACGTCGTCTTCGGCGCGCACCGCGACATCGAGGTCGACACCGCGATCCTCTGCGAGACCTGCCAGGGTTCGTGCTGTCAGCCGGGAACCTCGCCGGTCACCTGCGACATCTGCGGCGGGTCCGGTCACGTGCAGCGCCAGGTGCGCAGCCTGCTGGGCAACGTCGTGACCTCTCAGCCATGCGGCACCTGCGAGGGCTACGGGACCACCATCCCGTTCCCGTGCGGCACCTGCGGTGGTCAGGGACGCGTGCGCTCCCGTCGCACCGTGTCGCTCGACATCCCGGCCGGCGTCGAGACCGGTCTGCGCCTGCAGCTGCCCGGCTCGGGCGAGGTGGGCAGGGCCGGCGGCCCGAACGGCGACCTGTACGTCGAGGTCACCGTGAACGCGCACCAGGCCTTCAGCCGTGAGGGCGACGATCTGCTCGCGACCCTCGAGGTGTCGATGACCGATGCGATCCTCGGCACCGAGACGTCCATCCAGGGACTGGACGGCGAGGTCGACCTCGAGATCCGCGCGGGCGTGCAGTCCGGCGACGTGCTCACGATCAAGGGCCGTGGCATCACTCCGCTCCGCGGATCGCAGCGCGGAGACCTGCGCGTGGGCGTGCAGGTCGTCACGCCGACGAAGCTCGATTCCGCGCAGCGCGCGCTGATCGAGGACTTCGCCAAGAAGGCGAAGGCTCCGGGCCCCCAGTTGGCGCAGTTCCAGCAGGGGCTCTTCTCCAAGCTCCGCGACCGCTTCCGCACGCACTGATCGTGGCGCTGCACTTCCTCGTCGAGTCCTCGACCGACGCCGCGGTCGGAGACATGGTGTCGCTCACCGGCGCCGAGGCGAAGCATGCGGCCGTGGTGCGGCGTCTCCGCGTCGGCGAAGCGGTGACGGTCGGCGACGGCTCCGGCGTGTGGCTGTCCGGGCTCGCCGAGGAGGTGTCTCCGACGCGCGTCGACGTGCGGGTCGCCGAGCGCGTGGAGCATCCTGCGCCGACGCCCCGCATCGTCCTCGTGCAGGCTCTCGCCAAGGGCGACCGCGACGAGCTCGCGGTGCAGGCCGCGTGCGAGCTCGGCGTGGACGAGATCGTCCCCTGGCAGGCGAGTCGCAGCGTGTCGCGCTGGGAGGGACCGAAGGCCGCGAAGGGACGCGAGCGCTGGGCGTCGATCGTCCGTGAGGCGGCCAAGCAGGCGCACCGCGCGTGGGTGCCCGAGGTCGCAGCTCCCGTCACCACCGGGCAGCTCGCCGAACGGGCGGACGCGCAGCGGGTGCTGCTGCTCGACCCCACGGCATCCGTCCGTCTCTCCGAGGTGCGGCCGGACGGACGCGACATCGTGCTCGTCGTCGGACCGGAGGGCGGCATCTCCGATGAGGAGCTGGCGCGGCTCACGGATGCCGAGGCGGAGCGAGTCCTGCTCGGCGATACCGTGCTGCGCACCTCGACTGCGGGACCCGCTGCGATCGCCGTGCTGTCGGTAGCACTCGGACGCTGGTGACGCTCGTCCGCCCCACCGGCCGGTGTACGCGCCGGTCGGTAGACTTGACCCCATGACGGAACCCTCGATCTTCACGCGCATTCTCGACGGGGAGATCCCTGCGGAGATCCTCGCCGAGACCGATCGCCTGTTCGCGATCCGAGACATCGCGCCCCAGGCGCCCGTGCATCTGCTCGTCGTGCCCAAGACCGCCGACTACCGCGACGTGACCGAGGTCGCCGCCGCAGATCCGTCGCTGCTCGCCGAGATCGTCGCCTTTGCGAACGAGCTCGCGGGGCAGCACACGGACGACGGCGACTTCCGTCTCATCTTCAACACCGGCGCCAACGCCGGACAGACCGTGTTCCACGTCCACGCGCATGTGCTGGGCGGCGGACTTACCGAGAAGAGTGTCGGTGCCTGAGAATCACGAACCGCAGGAACGCAGCCTGGGGGGACCGACGCCGGAGTCGGTCGAGAAGATCTACGTCGACGGCGTCGCCATGGTGCAGCTGCTCGGCCCGCAGGATCGTCTGCTGCGGATGCTCGAGAAGGAGCACCCCGAGGTGCAGGTGCTCGTCCGCGGCAACGAGATCACGCTCAGCGGCACGCGGGATGCGGTCGGCGGGGCGAAGAGCCTGGTCGACGAACTGCTGACGATGACCAGGGCGGGCCACGATCTGGCGCCCAGCGACGTCTCGAACTCGGCGCAGATGCTGCGCCAGGAGGGCGGCCCCCGTCCTAGCGAGGTGCTCGGGGAGGCAATCCTCTCCACCCGGGGCAAGGTCATCCGTCCGAAGACCCTGGGACAGAAGGAGTACGTCGACGCGATCGAGGAGAACACGATCGTCTTCGGCATCGGTCCCGCCGGAACGGGCAAGACCTACCTCGCGATGGCGAAGGCCGTGCAGGCTCTGCAGCGCAAGGAAGTCACCCGCATCATCCTCACCCGTCCGGCGGTCGAAGCGGGGGAGCGCCTGGGGTTCCTGCCCGGCACGCTCACCGACAAGATCGACCCGTATCTCCGGCCGCTCTACGACGCGCTCAACGAGATGATGGATCCCGAGATCGTCCCTCGCCTGATGGCGACCGGAACGATCGAGGTCGCCCCGCTCGCCTACATGCGCGGACGCACGCTCAACGACTCGTTCGTCGTGCTCGACGAGGCGCAGAACACCACGCCCGAGCAGATGAAGATGTTCCTGACGCGACTCGGCTTCGGTACCAGGATGGTCGTCACCGGCGACATCACGCAGGTCGACCTGCCGCAGGGGTCGTCGGGTCTGCGTCTCGTCACGCGTGTGCTGGACGGGATCGACGACATCCACTTCTCGCGTCTCACCAGCGCCGACGTGGTGCGCCACTCGCTCGTCGGTCGCATCGTCGACGCCTACAGCGAGTATGACGAGAAGCGCACGGCACAGCGGTTCGAGCGTGAGCAGGCGGCCGCCCTTCGGCAGGCTCAGGGACCGGATGCAAGGACCGAACGACGCGGCGGCGCTGCCCGCCCAGGACCCCGTGACCGGATGCCGAAGCGAGGCCTCTCCTGATGAAACGAGCACAGGCATGATCGAGATCAACAACGAGTCGGCCATCGGCATCGACGAGACCGTCCTGCAGCGGCTCACCGACTTCAACCTGGAGCAGCTGCACGTGAGCCCCGACGCCGAGGTGGCCATCGTGCTCGTCGACGAGGGCGCCATGGAGGCTCTGCATGTGCAGTGGATGGACGAGCCCGGCCCGACCGACGTCCTGAGCTTCCCGATGGACGAACTGCGCCCCGGCACCGAGGACCGCCCGACGGCGCCCGGCCTGCTCGGCGACATCGTCCTCTGCCCGCAGGTCGCCGAGACCCAGGCGCAGGCGGCGGGTCACGGACTGATGGACGAGCTGATCCTGCTCACCACCCACGGTCTGCTGCACCTGCTGGGCTTCGACCACGCCGAGCCCGACGAGGAGCGTGAGATGTTCGGGCTGCAGAAGGAGCTCATCCAGGGCTTCGCTGCGGCTGAACGCCGCCGATGACAGCGACTCTCCTGCTCATCGCCGCCGTGCTGCTGGTGGCGTTCGGCGGTCTGATGTCGGCGATCGACGCGGCGTACGGTGTCGCCTCCCGCGGCAATCTGGCCGACATGGCGACCGAGGGAAGACGTGCCAAGGCCCTCGGCCGCATCGCCGCCGACCTCGACGCCCACGTCAACGCGGTCGCCTTCATCCGCGTGCTCGCCGAGGTCACGGCCGCGGTGCTCGTGACCGTCGCCTTTACGATCCTCATCGACAACAACTGGTGGGCGATGCTCGCCGCCGCACTCCTCATGACGGCGATCACGTTCGTCCTCGTTGGCGCGAGCCCCCGATCCTTCGGGCGACAGCACGCGGAGGGGATGATCCGCGGGACCGCGTCGATCGTGCGCGGCCTGCGCATCTTCCTCGGTCCGATCGCCCAGGGACTCGTCGTACTCGGCAACCGGGTCACCCCCGGCACCGGGCGCAGCTCCTTCACCAGCGAGGATCAACTGCTCAGCATGGTCGACGAGGCGGCATCCAACGACCTCATCGAAGAAGACGACCGCGACCTCATCCACTCCGTCTTCGACTTCACTGACCAGTTCGTGCGGGCGGTCATGGTGCCGCGCACCGAGATGGTGACGGTCGACGCCACCGCGACCACCGACGAGGCGATGTCGCTGTTCCTGAACCGTGGGGTCTCGCGCATCCCGGTGGTCGATGACGACGCCGACGACGTGGTCGGAGTGCTCTACCTCAAGGACCTGGTGCAGTTCGCGTATCGCGACGACAGTGCCTGGCGCGCGGCATCCATCCGTCCCATCGCGCGACGGGCCACGTTCGTGCCGGAGTCGATGCGGGCAGAGACCCTGCTGCAGCAGATGAAGCGCGACGCGGTGCACGTGTGCCTGGTGATCGACGAGCACGGCGGGATCTCAGGGCTCGTCACGCTCGAGGACCTGATCGAAGAGCTCGTCGGCGAGATCTCCGACGAGTACGATCAGGTGTCTGCGGAGTTCGTCGATCTCGGCCACGGGCGGTATCGCGTCAGTGCTCGACTCTCGCTGGAAGACGTGGGTGACCTGTTCGGGCTCGAGCTCGAAGACGACGACGTCGACTCGATCGGCGGTCTGCTCGGCAAGGCGCTGGGACAGGTGCCGCAGCCCGGTGCGACCGCGACGGTCGCGGGCCTGTCGCTCACCGGTGGGGCATCGCGCGGTCGCGGTCGAGGAATCGCCACGGTTTTCGTGGAACGGATGGCAACGGAGCCCGATGCTTCGGACGACGAAGGAGATCGACGCGATGACTGAGCAGACGAGAAGCGGATTCGTGACCTTCGTGGGGCGGCCGAACGTGGGGAAGTCCACGCTGACGAACGCGCTGGTGGGCGAGAAGATCGCCATCACCAGCGAGAAGCCGCAGACGACACGGCGGGCGATCCGCGGCATCGTCAATCGTCCGGAGGGGCAGCTCGTCATCGTCGACACCCCGGGCATCCACAAGCCCCGCACCCTCCTCGGCGAGCGGCTGAACGACCTGGTCGATCAGGTCCTGGGCGACGTCGACGTCATCGGGTTCTGCGTGCCGGCGACCGAGAAGGTCGGCCCGGGAGATCGCCGCATCGCCGCATCGCTCGACGGCTACGCCCGCGCGAAGAAGATCGCGATCGTCACCAAGACCGACGCGGCGGGGCGCGACGAGATCACGGAGCGGCTGCTCGAGGTCGACGCGCTCCGGGAGGACTGGGCCGCCGTCATCCCGCTGTCCGCGCTGACCCACGATCAGCTCGAAGTGCTGGCCGACGAGGTGCTGAGCCTGATGCCGAAGGGGCCGGCTCTCTACCCCGAGGGCATCACGACCGATGAGTCGCAGGAAGACCGGATCGCGGAGATGATCCGTGAGGCTGCGCTCGACGGCGTACGCGATGAGCTGCCACACTCGATCGCCGTCGTGATCGATGACATCGCACCGCGTGAGGGCACCGACCTCACCGACGTGCATGCCTCGATCGTGGTCGAGCGCGACAGCCAGAAGGCGATCATCATCGGACACAAGGGCAAGCGTCTCAGCGACGTCGGTGCCCGTGCACGGGTCGGCATCGAGAAGCTGCTCGGCACCCGGGTGTTCCTGGGGCTGCACGTGAAGGTGGCGAAGGAATGGCAGCGCGATCCCAAGCAGCTGGGTCGACTCGGATTCTGAGATGCACCTGCGCCACACGTCGTCGTCGGCGGGCAGACCGCCGACCACGCTGACATGAGGGAGCGCGGCGGAGACCCGGACACGCTGCGCGAGGAGGCCTTCACTCGAGTCTTCGACGCGCACTGGGCGGCCGTACGACACCACATCGAGTGCGTCGTCGCGGACGACACCGAGGTGTCGGAGATCGTGTCGGAGGTGTTCCTGCTGGCGTGGTCGAAGCTCAAGCCGGCTCGCCCGATGGGTCGGGTCTGGCTGCTTCGCGCGGCGGAGCGGCGCGTGCGCGCGCGTCCCGGCCCTGCTTTGACCCTGCAGTCGGCGGTGGATGCCGTTCACGCCGGCGTCTCCGGAGACCCCGATGCTCCTGGGCGGGTGGGGCGGGCTGAGGTCGTCCGGGCTTTGGGTGTCCTCACTCCGCGTGAGGCGCGTATCATCATGCTCACGTACTGGGATGGACTCGCGGAGGGGGAGATCGCGGAGTTGTTGCGCGCTCCTGAGTCCCGGGTGCGGAAGACGCTGGGCCGTGCGCGGGACAGACTGCGCGCGGAGCTCGGGCTGGAGGGGGGAACAGTTGATGACGTCTGAACACAGTGTGCTCGAGCGGGCGCTCATCGACGCCGATCCCGCGCGGACGCCCCGGGATGCCGCACCGGACGCACGCGCCATGGCGATGCGCGACCGGATCATCCGCACGTCGTCCGCCCCGAAGAGACATCGACGTGCGCGGGCCGTCGGCTGGACGGCGGGCATCACGGCGGCCGCAGCGAGCGCCGTTCTCGCTTTCGCCGTCCTCGTGCCGAACTCGCCCGCGATCGCGGGGTCGCCGTCTCCGCTCGACTTCGCCGGGTCGAGCACGATCGCCCAGATCGTCGATGAGGCGAGCGCCGATCTCGAAGCCGTTCCGGGACCCGCCGAACCGCTGCGATTCGTGCGGACAGCCTCCTGGGGGTTCTCGGTGGAGGTCGGCAACGAGACCACCACCGTCGTTCCGCAGCTCTCGACCCTGACCTGGGAGCCCGATGGATCCGGTCACATGACGATCATCGAGGGCGAGCCCTACGACCCGGCTGATGCCGAGGCGAGCAATGGCGCGGAGGTCAAGAGCAGTGGCGAGGTGGTCGAGGACTTCGACATCACCCCCGAACAGTTCGCGTCGCCGTGGTTGACCACACCGGGTGACTCCGCCGAAGACGTGACAGCGCTGCTTCGCGCATTCGGGATGCCCGAGAACGCCACTGCGTACGACGTGGAGATGGCCGTCACCGCGGTACTCGGTCAGTGGACGCTGACGAACGCTCAGCACCGGGAGATGCTGGCGGTGCTGGAGGGGGCGGGCGGGGGTGAAGCGCTCGGTACGTCGACCGATCGTCTCGGGCGGCCGGTCACCGGCATCCGCATCATGTCACCGGATGGCGCCGTGAGCGATCTCGTCCTGATCTCTCTCGACACGGGACGGATCGTCGGCGTCGAGCGAACGGTGCTGAAGGCGGATGCCGTCTATCCCGCCGGCGCGATCATCTCGTACACGATGTGGGACGTCGATGAGGAGCTGGTCCGGTGAGACGCCTGACCGCGGCGCTGCTCACCGCGCTGGTCGGGCTCGCGCTGACAGCGGGGGCGACTCCTGCGGTCGCAGATTCCGCGGGGGAACAGGACCCGCTGATCACGGCCATGCTCGAGGAGGTACCGGGCGGTGTCGTCGTCGCCGAGAATCGCGTCGTCTGGTCACGGCTCGACATGGAGCTGAACGTCCGGCCCGGGCAGGCAACGGTCGCGCGTGAGGTGGAGAAATGCGCCTCCGGGAGGATCTGCGCATTCAACGCCGTCAACCAGGGTGGGAGCTCGCTGACCTTCGGCACCTGCGGTACTCACCCGATTCCCTCGGCGTTCGTCACCAGGTCGCTCGCCAACGCGCGTTCCTCGGGGTCCGTGCAGGCGCGCAACGGTCTGACCGTGCTCGCGACCGTGTATCCCGGGAACTGGTCGAACCTCATCGGTACTGTCACGACCCTGCGGTGTGTGCTCTGAGGCCGCTGGGCGTGGTGCACGGGATAGCCTTCGAGGATGACTGATGCGGAGATGGCGATGGCTCGACACTGGATAGCGATGTCATCCGGCGCTCCCGAGAATTGGCAGTTCGTCGAGTACGACGCGGCAATCCCAGCCCACGGCGAGGTGACGATCCGCGTCCACGCGGCGGGCGTCAACCCGGCGGATGCCAAGCATGTCGCAGCCGAGCGGCCCGGGGTCGAGTTCCCGACGCCGATCGGTTACGAGGTCTCCGGGGAACTCACCGCGATCGGACCCGACACGCTGAGCGGATCGGGCCACGCCGAAGTCGGAGACGAGGTCGTCTCGTTCCGGGTCCGCGGCGGCTATGCGACAGCGCTCACCGTGCCCGCCGAGAAGGTGTTCGCGAAGCCGACCACTCTCACGCATCCTGAGGCGGCGAACCTTCTCCTCGTGGGGACCACAGCGGCCGAGATGCTCGCGGTGACGGGAGCCGCCCCCGGCGAGACGATCCTGCTGCACGGCGCATCGGGTGCGGTCGGGGTGAGCGTCCTGCAGCAGGCCCGACTTCGCGGCATCCGCGTGATCGGCACCGCGAGCGAGGGGCGGTTCGACGAGGTCGAGCGGTTCGGGGGTGTCCCGGTGCGCTACGGAGCGGGTCTCGCCGAGCGCGTGCGCGAGGTGGCCGACGGGCCGATCGCCGCGGCGCTCGATGCTGTCGGGACCGATGAGGCGATCGACGTGTCGCTCGAACTGGTCGCAGACCGCAGTCGCATCGTGACGATCGCGGCATTCGGCCGTGCCGCGTCGGACTGCATCCTCGCCATCGCGGGATCGATGCCTGACAGCGCCCGGTTCCGCGACGAAGTGCGTGGCGAGCTGGTCGCCCTGGCACAGAACGGCGATCTGGTCGTGCCCATGGCTCGCACATTCCCCCTGGACCAGGCGCCGGAGGCACACCGATTCCTCGCGACGGGTCACCCCGGTGGCAAGATCGCGCTGATCC
Source organism: Microbacterium sp. W4I20 (assembly GCF_030816505.1). Taxonomy (NCBI): domain Bacteria; kingdom Bacillati; phylum Actinomycetota; class Actinomycetes; order Micrococcales; family Microbacteriaceae; genus Microbacterium; species Microbacterium sp. W4I20. The sequence continues at coordinate 254,536 of NZ_JAUSYB010000001.1, forward strand.
CGTAGATCAGTCGATCTCCCGGAGTGACGAGGTGACGACGACAACACCCTCGCCGAACTCCGCGTCCACGGCATCCTGGATCGTGCCGTCATCCCAGAGCACCTGCAGCCACACGTACCCGCGATCGGTCATCACGGTGACGGCGTCAGCGCCGAGCCGGGTGGAGATGTCGTCCTGCACACGGGCGAGTTCATCCTCAGAGGTCGTGCCCTCGACCCCGTCGGTCGGATCCTCGGGCGCGATCGGGTCGAAGAGCGCCAGCATGATCGGCGGATCGGTGTTCGTGATCCGCTCGCCGTCGTACATCCCGTAGACCGCGTATGTTCCCCAGGTCGTGTCGCCACTGGTCTCGCTGCCATCGACGCCGTCCCAGGTCCAGTCATCGACGGGGATGCCACTGCATTTCGGAGGAGCGGACAGCGCGACCGCGCCGAAGCATAACTGCACATCGCCTCCGACGTCGAGGACGGTGCCGGTCCCGATGACGCGCCCTTCCGGCAGGCCGGGACTCGCGTTCTCGAGAAGCTGGTCGGATGGAACGGTCGTGCTGGTCGGCGCGGGGGACCCGCCGGGCCCCGACGCGCACGCGCTCAACAGGAGGAGGCCGACGACGGATGCCGCGGCAAGACTCAGGCGACGCTGCGATGTGCTCATACCCGACAGTGTCGGTGGCTCGCGGATCGTCTCAAAGCCGTTCCAAGCGCGCGCAGCAACCCTGCTAGCATGACGGCATGCCTTTCGGCGGTCTGCTTCTTCTTAGCTGCCGCGACGAGTCCTAAGAGCTAGGGCCTTCCTCGTCGCGGCGCTTGTGTTGGCCCGTACACCTTGACGAAGAGAAGAAGCCCATCATGCAGAACACTCAGCGCCCGTCTGCGATGCCGATCCACAAGTATCGGCCGTACCACGAGCAGATCAACGTCCAGCTGCCTGACCGCACCTGGCCCGACGCCCGCATCACCGAGGCCCCTCGCTGGTGCGCGGTCGACCTCCGCGACGGCAACCAGGCGCTCATCGACCCGATGTCGCCCGAGCGCAAGCGCGTCATGTTCGAGCTGCTCGTCAGCATGGGCTACAAGGAGATCGAGGTCGGGTTCCCCTCGGCGAGCCAGACCGACTTCGACTTCGTGCGCCAGCTCATCGAAGAGAACCTGATCCCCGACGACGTCACCATCCAGGTGCTGACCCAGGCGCGCGAGCACCTCATCGAGCGCACGTACGAGTCGATCGCCGGCGCCAAGCAGGCCATCGTGCACCTGTACAACTCGACGAGCGTGCTGCAGCGCGAGGTCGTCTTCCGCACCGACAAGCAGGGCATCATCGACATCGCGCTCGAGGGAGCCCGCCTCTGCCGGAGGTTCGAGAAGACGATCCCTGACACGAAGGTCTACTACGAGTACTCGCCGGAGAGCTACACGGGCACCGAGCTCGAGTTCGCCGTCGACGTCTGCAACCAGGTGATCGAGGTGTTCGAGCCGACGCCCGACCGCAAGGTGATCATCAACCTGCCGGCGACGGTCGAGATGGCTTCGCCGAACGTCTACGCGGACTCGATCGAGTGGATGAGCCGTCACCTCGCCCACCGCGAGAACGTCATCCTGTCGCTGCATCCGCACAACGACCGCGGCACCGCGATCGCGGCGGCCGAACTCGGCTACATGGCCGGCGCCGACCGCATCGAGGGCTGCCTGTTCGGCAACGGCGAGCGCACCGGCAACGTCGACATCGTCGCGCTGGGCATCAACCTGTTCACGCAGGGCATCGACCCGCAGATCGACTTCAGCGACATCGACCAGGTCAAGCGCACGGTCGAGTACTGCAACCAGCTGCCGGTGCCTGAGCGCAGCCCGTGGGCCGGCGACCTCGTCTTCACCGCGTTCAGCGGATCGCACCAGGACGCGATCAAGAAGGGCTTCGAGGCGATGGCCGCGCGGGCAGAGGCGGAAGGCGTCACGGTCGACGACATCGAGTGGGCCGTGCCCTACCTGCCGGTCGACCCGAAGGACCTCGGTCGCTCGTACGAGGCGGTCATCCGCGTCAACTCGCAGTCCGGCAAGGGCGGCGTCGCGTACCTGCTGAAGTCGGACCACGCGATCGACCTGCCGCGGAAGCTGCAGATCGAGTTCTCCGGGGTCGTGCAGGCGAAGACGGATGCCGAGGGCGGCGAGGTCACGTCCGACCAGATCTGGTCGATCTTCAACGACGAGTACCTGCCCGCCGACGACGCCACCGCAAAGTGGGGACGCTTCGAGCTGCTCGCCACGCAGACCCGCAGCGACATGTCGGGCGAGGTCGTGCTCGACGTCGTGCTGCGTGACGACGAGCAGCAGCTCGCGGTCGCGGGCTCGGGCAACGGCCCGGTCGCCGCGTTCGTCGAGGTGCTGCGCGCGCAGGGCTTCGACATCACGGTCTACGACTACGTGGAGCACGCTCTCAGCGCGGGTGGGGACGCGCAGGCGGCGGCCTATGTCGAGCTGCAGGTCGGCGACCAGCGCCTGTGGGGCGTCGGCATCGACGGCGACATCTCGACCGCGTCGCTCAAGGCGATCGTGTCGGGCGTGAACCGGTCGATCCGTACCCGCCAGCAGGAGCTGGCCACGGTCTGATCATCGCGCGCGACGTCCTTCGTCTTGCTTCGCTCGCTCAGGAACCGGAAGACTCGGTTGATGAGCGCCCTTCGTCTCGCTTCGCTCGCTCAGGAACCGGAAGTCTCGGTTCCTGAGCGAGGAGCGCAGCGACGAGACGAAGGGCCGCTCGCGTGCTCAGTCGCGGGGCTTGACGATCGCGATGGCACCGGTCTCGGCGGCGACCTTCCGCCGGTAGATGCGGCGCTGCTCCGGCAGGGAGACGTCGAAGCTCACCGCCAGCACGCGGATGACCGCCGTGACGACGATGCCGAGGATTGCGGCGAGCGTGATCGACATCCCGAAGCCGCTCGCGATCACGATGAAGGCGCAACCCGCGCCGGCGGCGACCGCGTACAGCGACCCGACGTGCATGATCGCGGTCGGCAGGCCCATCAGCATGTCGCGCAGCACGCTGCCTCCCACGGCTGCGCAGACGCCGATGAAGACCGCGGGAACGGGCGGGATGCCGAACCCGAGCGCCTTGCTCGTGCCGAAGGCGCCGAACATGCCGATGACCACGGCATCCAGCACCACGATCACGGTGTTGAGACGGGTGAAGAGTCCGGCGAGCAGCATCCCGAGCAGTGCGGCGCCCGTCGCCGTCACGAGGTACCAGTTGCTCTGCAGCGTGGCCGGTGTCTGACCGAGCAGGATGTCGCGGATGAGACCGCCACCCATGCCAATCATGATGCCGATGATCGCGACGCCCAGCCAGTCCAGCCGGCGCTGACCCTGGAACCCCGAGGCGAACAGTGCGCCCTGCACCCCGCCGAGGCCGACGCCGAGGAGGTCCGCCCAGAGCGGAATGGTGAAGAGCGGTTCGGTCACGCCTCCATTCTCTCGCACGGAGGATAATCGAAGCGTGCCCACCTACCGAGACGAAGTGGTGATCCTGCGCACCCACAAGCTGGGTGAGGCCGATCGCATCGTCACCATGCTCTCGCGTCGACACGGCAAGGTGCGGGCGGTGGCGAAGGGTGTGCGGCGCACGTCGTCGAAGTTCGGGTCGCGGCTGGAACCGTTCATGGTCGCCGACGTGCAGCTCTACCAGGGGCGTTCTCTCGACATCGTGCAGCAGGCCGAGTCGCTCGGCTCGTACGGTACCGACATCGCCGCGCACTACGACCGCTTCACCTCGGCGAATGCGATGGTGGAGACAGCCGACCGCCTGAGCGACTCCGAGGCGACACCCGATCAGTATCTGCTCCTCGTCGGCGGCCTCAGGGCCCTGTCGCGCGGCGAGCACGTACCGCGCAGCATCCTCGATTCCTACCTCCTCCGGGTGATGTCGCTGTCGGGGTGGGCCCCGTCGCTCGACGACTGCGCCCGCTGCGGCACGCCGGGTCCGCACTCGACGTTCGTCGTGCAGCTCGGTGGCCTGGTGTGCCCGAACTGCTCGCCGGCGGGCAGCCCGCGGGTGGCTGAGAAGACGTTGGCCCTGCTCCGCGCCCTGATCGCCGGGGACTGGGAGCTCATCGATGCGGCGTCCCCGGTCGAGACGGCGGCAGCGTCCGGACTCGTCGGCGCCTACGCGCAATGGCACCTGGAGCGCGGCATCCGCTCGCTCTCGCACGTTTCCGACATCCGAGGAGAACAAGCACGGTGAGCCCCAAGCCCTACACGCACAAGGACGCCGTGGCTTACCGCCCGCTCGACTGGACGGGGGTACGTCCGCCGGTCTTCCGTGCGGTGCCCGAGCATGTCGCGATCGTGATGGACGGCAACGGCCGCTGGGCGAACCGTCGGGGGCTCAATCGGGTCGAAGGGCACAAGGCCGGCGAGGAAGTGCTGCTCGACGTCGTGGCCGGAGCCATCCAGGCCGGCGTGAAGCACCTGTCCGTGTACGCGTTCTCCACCGAGAATTGGGCGCGTTCTCCCGAGGAGGTCCGCTTCCTCATGGGCTACAACCGCGACGTGCTGCATCGCCGACGCGACCAGCTCAACGAGTGGGGCGTGCGGGTGCGCTGGGCCGGTCGCAAGCCGCGCCTGTGGGGGAGCGTCATCAAGGAGCTGCAGTACGCCGAGGAGCTGACGCGCGGCAACGACGTGCTCACTCTCACCATGTGCGTCAACTACGGCGGTCGCGTCGAGCTCGTGGACGCGATGCGGGCGCTCGCGGCCGACGTCGCGGCCGGACGGATCAAGCCGAACGCCATCAGCGAGAAGATGATCCGGCGCAACCTCTACGTCCCCGACATGCCCGATGTGGACCTGTTTGTGCGCAGCTCGGGGGAGCAGCGCACCTCGAACTTCCTGCTGTGGGAGTCGGCGTACGCCGAGATGGTGTTCCTCGACACGCTGTGGCCCGACTTCTCGCGCGAGGAGCTGTGGCGCGCGATCGGGATCTACCTCTCTCGGGACCGTCGTTTCGGCGGAGCGATCGACACTCCGGCGGGGTCCTGAGCCCGGAGCCACGCCTCGGTCTGCCGCGGATGCCGCAGCCGCACGATCGTGAGATGCGGGAAGCGCTCGACGACCTCCGGCATCCGCTCGCCCCACTTGTGGAGCGTGTTCGTCTGCCAGAGCAGGATGTTCTCCTCCGGATCTCCGTTCAGCATCCGCCAGATCGGCTTCTCGACGTTGCCGTTCCACAGCGGAGTGCGCAGGATGCCGCGGGCGAGCGTGCGGCGCACCAGACGCCACCGGACCACGCGATACGGGTAGTCGAGCCAGACGACGAGCTGGGCGCGCGGAGGGAGGATCTCGTCGGTCCCCTTGCTGGTGTACTGCCACTCGGTGACCCAGCGGTCCTCCGCGGCGAACGACTGCACGTCGTCGAGGAACTCCGGTCGTGGCGTCCAGTTCGGCCCGTGGAACAGCGCATCGATCTCGACGTGGCGTAGCCTCCAGGCTTCGCCGATGCGAGCCGCCAGCGTGGTCTTCCCCGATCCGGTGACGCCCGCGATCAGCACCCGCTCCGGCCGGATGGGCAGAGGATCGTCGGCGGTGAGCATCCGGAAATCCTATCGATCGAGTGCGCCCTTCGTCTCGCTTCGCGGTTCCTGAGCGAGGAGCGAAGCGACGAGACGAAGGGCGCTCAGGAACCGGGGTGGGAAGAATCTCCGGTTCCTGAGCGATGGGCCCTTCGTCTCGCTTCGCTTGCTCAGGGACCGGGGCAGTGAGAACCTCCGGTTCCTGAGCGAGCGCAGCGAGACGAAGGACGTCAGCCGGTGTCCCGTTCCCGTCGCTGCCGCTTGCTCCAGCCGGGGAGTTCGTCATAGCGGCCCTCGATCAGCAGGATCTTCTTCGCTCGCGACCATCCATGAATACGTCGTTCCCAGCCGAACGCTTCGTCGACTCGGGAGAGCTCGCTGCTCCAGACGAGTTCGACGGGGCGGCGTCGTCTCGTGTAGTCCCCGCCTTCGCCGAACTGGTGCTGGGCGAGACGGAACTCGAGGTCGACGGTGCTTCCCGTATAGAAACTTCCGTCGCGGCATTTCAGGATGTAGACGAACGGCATGACGAGAACGTAGCCAACCGCGCTGCGGTGCGGAGACGTTCTCCACAGGCTCTCCTGGGCGCCCTTCGTCTCGCTTCGCGGTTCCTGAGCGAGGAGCGAAGCGACGAGACGAAGGGCGCTCAGGAACCGCGAAGCGACGTAACGAAGGGCGCTCAGGAACCGGCGTGTGAGAGGCCCGCGGTTCATCGGCGAGGGGCCCTTCGTCTCGCTTCGCTCGCTCAGGGACCGGGGTGTGAGGGCGCTCAGGAACCATAGGTGGAATAGCGGGCGGAATCATGCGGTTGGATGAGGGTGTGAGCGAACCCATCTCTATCGACATCTGGTCCGACATCGCCTGCCCGTGGTGCTACATCGGCAAGCGCAACCTGGAGAAGGGCCTCGAAGCCGTCTCCGCCGACGAGGATGCCCCCGAGGTCACCGTCACCTTCCACTCCTTCGAGCTGTCGCCCGACACTCCCGTCGACTTCGACGGCGACGAGATCGACTTCCTGGCCGGTCACAAGGGCATGCCGCGTGACCAGGTCGAGCAGATGCTCTCGAACGTGACGGGCGTCGCGGCGAACGCGGGGCTCGAGTACCGCTTCGACCTGCTGCAGCACACCAACACGGTGAAGGCGCACGAGCTGCTGCACTTCGCCAAGGCCGAGGGTGTGCAGCACGCGATGGAGGAGCGCCTCATGTCGGCGTACTTCACCGAGGGCAAGCACGTCGGCCGCATCGACGACCTCGTCGAGCTCGCGGTCGAGGTGGGGCTGGACGCCGACGGCGCGCGCGAGGCCCTCGAGAACGAGACCTATCTCGCCGCGGTCCGGCAGGACCAGGCACAGGCACGTGCCTACGGAATCCAGGGCGTGCCGTTCTTCGTCGTCGACGGACAGTACGGCATCAGCGGCGCGCAGCCGCCCGAGGCCTTCGAGAACGTGCTCCGCGACCTGTGGGCGAAGCGGGACGAGCCCGTCGAGGCCTGAGCCGTCGAACGATGACGCACGCGATGCGGCGGGGACCCGGGAGGATCCCCGCCGCTTCGCTGTGTGCGCCGGGTGTCAGACGCGCTGCTGGCGCGGGGCGAGAGGCAGCGGCTTCATGGGCTGGTCGTTCGCGGTCAGGTCGATGCCGAGGTCGCGCGCGTAGGCCACGCGCGTCGCGATCGACACCTCTTCTCCCGACTCGGTGAGTTCGAACACACGACCCCCGCGCATCCGGTTGCGCTCGGCCCCGTCGAGTCCGTAGGCGCCGAAGCCGGTGCCGGGCGCGTAGCCGAGCAGCACGCCGTAGTAGTCGCCGACGTAGTCGTTCACGTGGTCGTGGCCCACGAAGACGCCCTTCACATCGCCGCGTTCGACGATCGCGTTGTACATGCCCGAGTTGAAGGGCCCGGGGCACTCGTCCTCGTTGCGCTCTCCGGCGATGCCGTGGCGCGCCTTGCCGCGCGCAGCATCCGCCTCCGTACGCGTGTCGACGCCACCCCACCACATGAAGCGGTGCTCCCACAGGGCGATGTGGAGGAACATGAGGCCGGGCACCTTGCGGCCTCGGCGCTTCTCGAGCTGCTGCGACTGCTCGCGGTACCAGGCGACCTGGTCCATGCGCAGCCAGTCCCAGGTCGGGTAGCCGTCGAAGTTCTGGCCGGCGATGGTCTCCGGGGCGTAGCGACCCGCATCCATCAGCCACAGCGCGAACGCCTCGCGCTTCTTCTTGGCCGACGACGCGATCGAGACGATGGTGTTGCTGGTGCCGGTGACTCCGCGGGTGCTCTCGGCATTCACGTTGTACTCGTACGAGCGGTAGATCTTCAGCATCCCCGCCTCGTCGACACCCGACTGGGGAAGCGAGTCCTCGTCGTGGTTGCCGTAGGTGACCGCCCACGGGATACGGCGCGACTCCATCGGCCAGACGACGTTGTTGATCGCCTGCTTCACGGCGAGCCGCGTCTCGCAACCGCCGGTGATGACGTCGCCGTTGATGACCACGAAGTCGGGCTTCTCCTGGTCGAGCACCTTCTCGATCAGTTCGACCGTGCGCCGGTCGGTGAGCTCGTCGTCCTGCGTGTCATTGAACTGCACCACCTTGAAGGTCCCGTCGGCGCGGAACCGCAGCTGCGAGGCGCCGGGGCGTGGCCCCGCCGACACGGAGCCTGCAGCCGATGCCGACGAGGATGCGGACGAGCTCGCGGACGCCGGGTCGGCGCTGAGGGGCAGCGCGGTGCCGAGAGCGCCGAGCGCTCCGGCGGTGAGGACGGTTCGCCGGCTGATCGGCAGTCGGTCGGACATGGTGGTCTCCTTCGTCTTACGGGCGATATGCGCCGCGGCGAGACTAGGTCGGCCAGGTGGCGTCCGATCGACGTGCGGGTGAACGGACCCGTTCCCCGTCGAGGCAGGAGCGAAGGGCGCGGTTTACGCGCAGGTGAACGATCCGGCCTGGATCTAGCGGGGGAGAGCCGCCTCGATCGCGCTGACGATCTCCGGGTCATCCGGCTTCTGCTTCGGACGGAAGCGCAGGACCTCACCGTCGGGGAGCACGAGGAACTTCTCGAAGTTCCACTCCACGCGTCCGGCCTTGCCATTCGCATCCGGAGCTTCCTTCAGCGCCTTATACAGGTCGGAGGCGTTGCGTCCGTTGACCTTGACCTTCCCGTTCACCGGGAACGAGACACCGTAGGTCGTGGAGCAGAACTCGAGGATCTGCTCGATGGAGCCGGACTCCTGCAGGAACTGGTTGCTGGGGAAGCCGACCACGCTGAAGCCGCGGTCGCCGTAGAGACGCTGCAACTCCTCGAGCTGCTCATACTGCGGGGTGAGACCGCACTTGGACGCGACATTCACCACCAGGACGACGTCGGCGCCGAAGTCGTCGAGGGTCTTCTCGTTGCCCTGGGCATCGGTGAACGGGATCGAGCGGAGCGCAGAATCGGTCATACTTCACAGCTTAGGTCGCAGCATCCGTACCGGCTCCGCGTCTGGGAGAATGGAGGTGACATGACTCTCGCCACCGCCACCGCCCGCCCCCTCCGCATCGGTCCGATCGAACTCGACGTGCCGGTCGTCCTCGCACCCATGGCGGGGATCACGAACACCGCGTTCCGACGTCTGTGCCGCGAGTACGGGGCCGGCCTCTACGTGAGCGAGATGATCACGTCCCGCGCGCTCGTCGAACGCAACGAGACGACGATGCGGTTGATCCGGCACCATGAGTCCGAGACTCCTCGTTCCATCCAGCTGTACGGTGTCGACCCGAAGACGATCGCCGAGGCCGTGCGCATCATCGTCGCCGAAGACCACGCCGACCACATCGACCTGAACTTCGGATGCCCGGTGCCGAAGGTCACCCGTCGCGGCGGGGGAGCAGCGCTCCCGTGGAAGTCGAAGCTGTTCGCCGACATCGTCGATCAGGCCGTGAAGGCCGCAGGCTCCATCCCGCTCACGGTGAAGATGCGCAAGGGCATCGACCGCGACCACCTCACGTTCATCGACGCGGGTCGGGCCGCGGAGGATGCCGGAGCCGCGGCCGTCGCCCTGCACGCCCGGACGGCGAGCGAGTTCTATTCCGGTCACGCCGACTGGAACGCGATTGGCGAGCTCAAGCAGGCCGTCACCAGCATCCCCGTGCTCGGCAACGGCGACATCTGGTCGGCGGACGACGCCGTGCGCATGATGGAGCAGACCGACTGCGACGGCGTCGTCGTGGGTCGTGGCTGCCTCGGGCGCCCGTGGCTCTTCGGTGAGCTGGCGGCCGCCTTCGGCGGCGGCCCTTCGTCGAGCTCAGGGACCGGTCCGGTGGTCGACGCCACGCTGGGTTTCGTCGCGAACGCCTTCCGCCGGCACGCGCAGCTCCTCGTCGAGTTCTTCGAGGAGGAGGACCGCGGATGCCGCGACATCCGCAAGCACGTCTCCTGGTACTTCAAGGGCTACCCGGTCGGCGGCGACATCCGCACCGGTCTCGCCACCGCGTCGAGCCTCGCCGAGATCGACGAGCTGCTCGGGCAGCTGGATCATTCGGCGCCGTACCCCGGGGCGGATGCCGAGGGGCAGCGCGGCCGCTCCGGTCACCCGAAGCGCACCGCCCTGCCGGACAAGTGGCTGGAGTCGCGCGAGGTCGCGTCGTCGGCCACCGAGATGATGCGTGGAGCGGAGATCGAGAACAGTGGTGGCTGACTCTCAGGACAGCGCGCGCATCGACGGATACGCCGCCCGCGACGCCGAGCGCTTCTTCGCCGAGACCCATCGTTCGGAGCGCGACGACTTCGCCCGTGATCGTGCGCGCGTGCTGCACTCCGCGGCCCTCCGCCGCCTCGCCGCCAAGACGCAGGTGCTGAGTCCCGCGAGCACCGCCGACTTCGCGCGCAACCGCCTCACGCACTCGCTCGAGGTCGCCCAGGTCGGCCGGGAGCTCGCCACGGCCCTCGGCGTGGCGGCCGATGTCGTCGACACCGCCTGCCTGAGCCACGACCTCGGCCACCCTCCGTTCGGACACAACGGCGAGCGCGCGCTCAACGAGTGGGCCGAGAGCATCGGCGGCTTCGAGGGCAACGCCCAGTCGCTGCGTATCCTCACGCGTCTTGAAGCCAAGGTGCTCGACGACGACGACCACTCGGTCGGTCTGAATCTCACCCGCGCCAGCCTCGACGCGACCTGCAAGTACCCGTGGACCGTCGACAGCCCGGTGCCCGATCCGGGCGGTCGACTGAAGTTCGGTGTGTACCCCGAGGACGAGGCGGTCTTCCGGTGGATGCGCGAGGGGGCGCCGGGGCGTCTGCGCTGCATCGAGGCCGAGATCATGGACCTCTCCGACGACATCGCCTACTCCGTGCACGACTTCGAGGACGCGATCGTCAACGGCTACGTCGATGTCGCTCAGCTGGCCGACCCGAGGGAGCACGATGCTCTGGTCGGCCGGATCCAGCAGTGGGTCGGGTACGACTTCACCCGCGACGAGCTGGCCGATGCGCTGTACCGGCTCGCATCGCAGTCGATGTGGCTCGCGTCGTTCGACCGCTCGCGGCAGGCGCTCGCGCGTCTCAAGAACCTCACCAGCGACCTGATCGGCCGCTTCGCGCGCGCCGCGGTCTCGGCGACGCGGGATGCCTACGGGGGAGTGCCCCTGGTGCGCTACAACGCGCACGTGATCGTGCCGCGGGTGGTCGAGGCGGAGATCGCCGTACTCAAGGGCATCATGGGCCAGGCCATCGTCACGATCGATGCGCGCAAGGGCGTCTACAAGGAGCAGCGGCGCGTGCTCAAGCGGCTCGCCGACGTGCTGTGGTCGACCGACACCCTGTGGTCGGCCGGCGCCGACGTGCTCGAACCGGCCTTCGCCGCCGATTTCGTCGCCGCCGTCGACGATGCCGAGCGGGCCAGGGTCGTCGTCGATCAGATCGCGAGCCTCACCGATCAGAGCGCCATCGACTGGCACAACCGGCTCGTGGGGGAGATCGACCCGGCCGAGGTCGGCATCTGGACGCCGCGTCATGCCCGCCCCGGTACTCGCCCGCACGCCGAGAGGCGGCCCGTCGCCGAAGGGGCGCGCTGATGCCGCGCATCCGGCAGGCAGACGTCGACGAGGTCAAGGCGCGCACCAACATCGCCGACATCGTGGGTGAGCGCGTGTCGCTGAAGTCCGCGGGCGTCGGATCGCTCAAGGGCCTGTGCCCGTTCCACGACGAGAAGAGCCCGAGCTTCCACGTGCGCCAGCAGGTGGGGTACTACCACTGCTTCGGATGCGGCGAGTCGGGCGACGTGTACTCGTTCCTCCGCGAGATGGACCACGTCAGCTTCACGGAGGCCGTCGAGCGGCTGGCCGGCCGCATCGGCTACACGCTCCACTACGAAGACGGCGGCGCGGCCCCCGAGACGAGCGGACGCAGCCGTCTCTATGCCGCCAACACGGCCGCGGCGGAGTTCTTCCGTGCCCAGCTGCTCTCACCGGATGCCGAGGCCGGGCGCCGCTTCCTCGGCGAACGGGGCTTCGATGCGGGAGCGGCGGCGCACTTCGGCGTCGGCTTCGCGCCTCGGGGCTGGGACGGCATGCTCAAGGCCCTCACCGCGCAGGGCTTCACCCGGGAGGAGCTCGTCACGGCAGGGCTCGTCTCCACGGGGCAGCGCGGCGTCTACGACCGGTTCCGGGGCCGTCTGGTCTGGCCGATCCGCGATGTCTCCGGTCAGACGATCGGCTTCGGCGCCCGCAAGCTGTTCGACGACGACCAGGGTCCGAAGTACCTGAACACCCCCGAGACGCCGATCTACAAGAAGGCGCAGGTGCTCTACGGGCTCGATCTCGCGAAGCGCGACATCGCTCGCGGGGATCCCCGCCGGGTCGTCGTGGTCGAGGGGTACACCGACGTCATGGCGTGCCATCTCGCAGGGCTCACGACCGCGATCGCGACCTGCGGCACCGCCTTCGGCACCGACCACATCAAGGTGCTGCGCCGTGTGATGGGTGATGACAACGCCTCCGGAGAGGTCGTGTTCACGTTCGACGGCGACGAAGCGGGACAGAAGGCCGCGCTGCGTGCCTTCACGGAAGACGATCGGTTCAACGCGCAGACGTTCGTGGCCGTCGCGCCCGACAGCCTCGACCCCTGCGACCTGCGTCTGCAGCGGGGCGATGCGGCGGTCCGCGGGCTGATGGACGCCAAGGTGCCGATGTTCGAGTTCGCGATCGACCGCAAGATGAGCGGTTTCGACCTCGCCACGGTCGAGGGGCGAGTCGGCGCGCTCCGGGCCGCGGCACCGATCGTCGCCGAGATCCGTGACCAGCTCCTGCGTCCGGGGTACGAGCGGGTGCTGGCGCGTCGGCTCGGCATGGACCCGACCGAGGTGCGCAACGAGGTGGAACGTGCGGCGCGCGGGGTGTCCCAGCATCCGCCGACACGACGCGAGACGCCGCAGATCGACCCGGCGACCGGCGTGGCCGCCGTCGTGCCGGTGACGCTCGCCGGTCTGCCGCGCACGGCAGACGTCGCCGTCGAGCGCGACGCACTCATGGGGGCTCTGCAGTACGGCCATCAGGTCGACCAGACCCTCCTCGATCGGGCGCTCGCCTCGCCGTTTCGCACGGTGGGCCTCGACGCGGTGCGCGAGGCCGTGGCATCCGCTCCCGACCGCACCAGAGCGGGCTGGGTGACGGATGCCGTGAACGCCGTCCGCGAGCCGTATCGGTCCCTGGCGGGGGAGCTGCTGATGACGCCGTTCCCGGCCAAGAACGAGGAGGGCGCTGTCGCGTCGGCCACCGACCTCGCCCGCCGGCTCATCGTGCGGCAGCTCGAGCGTGAGAAGCAGGAACTGCTCGGGGCGGTGCAGCGCGTGCCGGCCGACTCCGACGGCGGGCGCGCGCTCCGGATGCGCCTGCGGGATATCGACGCCGAGCGCCAGCGGTTCGCCGAGTCGTGAGCGGCGCCGAGTCGTAACGTCGACCACGGCGGCAGAGACGGCAGGATGGTGACATGTCCCGTAAGCCCGAGTCCAGCGACGCGATCGAGTGCTCCGATCTGGTGATCGACCGGATCGGGCACGGCACGCCCACCCGGGCGGTCGACGGGGTGACGTTCTCGCTCGCCCCCGGCGGGCTGATCTGCGTGGCCGGTCCGACCGGCTCCGGGAAGTCGACCCTGGTGGCCGCGCTGGCAGGTTCCACCGATCCGTCCGTGCGTGTCGCCGGCGGGCGGGCGACGGTGTGCGGCGTGGATGTCCGGAAGCCCGGCCGCAAGCACCGGATCCTGACGTATCGCACCGGGTTCGTCCCCCAGGGAGCGGGAGCCGACCTACCGCCTCGTCTGACGGTGAACGAGGTGATCGCGGAGCCGATCCTCGTGCGCGAGCGACGGGTGAACTCCAAGGCGCTGTCGATCCGGGTGGCGACCCTGCTCGACGAGCTGCATCTTCCGCTCGGTACGGCCGCCAAGTTCCCGTACGAGCTGAGCGCGGGCATGCGCCAGCGCGTCGCGATCGCCCGCTCGTTCATCCTGGAGCCCCAGGTGCTCATCGCCGACGAGATCCTCGCGAACCTCGACCTCGAAGTGCGGCCAGTGGTCTTCGATGCGATCACGCGACGTCGCAAGGAGCAGTCGATGGCGGCGCTTCTCGTCACCAACGACGCGGCGTTCATCCGCGAGCTGAATGCCGAGACGCTCATGCTCCGCGGTGGACATGTGGTGGCTCGCGGAGTCGGCAAGGACCTGCTGTGGGCTCCGAACGCCGAGTCGGATTCCGGGCACTGATCCGCGACACGCCCGGAGGCGCCGAGATGCCCGTGGCTGTCACGAGCAGGGCCTGGAGTTTGCTAGGCTTGTCGAGTTGCCCGCGCAGCGGAGCACATTCCTCGGTAGCTCAATTGGCAGAGCAGCCGGCTGTTAACCGGCAGGTTCTTGGTTCGAGTCCAAGCCGGGGAGCCAAGATGGCCCGGAACTCCTTCGAGTTCCGGGCCATTCCCTTTTCAGGCTCCGAGCGCGAGCGCGTCGATGACCTCGGCCACTCGCGCTCGCGCGTCTGAGCGGAGCCCTCGCACCGGCCGCGGTAGGCAGTCGGGGGCGACCAGCTCGAGGTGCTCGGCGATGGCTGCCGTCACGCGGTAGCCGCCGTGCTCGATGAACAGTGCCCACAGCGGATCCAGACGGGCGGACGCTGCTGCCGCGGCCGCATGGTCGCCGGCCTGAGCGGCTCGGGTGATCGCCAGCGCCGGGTGGGGGAGGATGCCGCCGAGCACCGAGTACCAGGCGTCGCATCCGGCGGCCAGCCCTTTAGCTGCGAGCCAGTCTCCTGAGACGCCGATCGACACGGAGCCGGGGATGCGAGCGCGGATGCCGGATACGCGCTCGGCGGCCTCCTGCGGGTCGGTCGGAACACCCGGGATCTTGACCGAGGCGACGTTCGGCAGCGTCGCGACCCGAGCGTAGAGGTCGTCCGTGAAGGTGAAGTGAGTGGTGCGTGGGTTGTCGTAGACGACGAGCGGGACCGAGAGACCGGCCGTCACGTCTTCGAACAGGCCGAACACCTCGTCGGCGTCGAGCGCTTGGTATGCGACAGGCGCGAGGAGCACAGCGCTCGCGCCGGCATCCTGTGCATCGTCGGCGAGCCGCTGCACCTCGGACGTGCGCAACGCTCCGATGCCGACCATCACCGGAACGTCGCCCGCGGCGCTCACCGCGGCGCGGGCGACTCGGCGGCGCTCGTCGCGGTCGAGGTACGGGTACGAGCCGGTCGATCCGAGTGCCGTGATCGAGTCGACGTCGGCGGCGACGAGCCGCTCGATCAGGCCGACGTAGGCTGCCTCGTCGAACTCGTCATCGCGCAACGGCGTGAGCGGGAAGGCGCTGAGACCCGAGAACATGACTGCTCCACTCCTGCGGCGCCGGGGTGAGATGATCGCGCACGCTCAGCGAGGATAGCGCGGCGGGTCGCTCTCGTCTTGCGTCGGGTACGCGCGCCGCACCCGGAGCACGGCATCGACGAGGGTGATTTCGCTGCCGTCACGCCAGATCGCTGGGCGCTGCACGAGAGCGCTGGTCTCGGTGATCCAGTCCTCGCCCAGGTCGAGGGACGCGAGCACCTCGTCCGGCGTCGGCAGGGGCGGCCCGTCGTGCTGGTGATGGTCGAGCGCGGAGCCCGGAGGCGTCGCGCCGTGACCGACCACGAGCAAGTGTCCGCCGGGCGCGACCGCCGCTGACGCACGGCGCAGCACGACCTCTCGCGGAAGCTCGACGGGCGAATGCAGGAACGCCGAGGTGACGAGCTCGAACTGCGAAGGCGGCTGCCAGGTCGACAGGTCTGCCTGCACCCAATCGACGCGGTCGGCGAGCCCCGACCGCGTGGCTTCGGCTGCACCGACGGCCAAAGCCGTCGCGGAGATGTCGACCGCCGTCACCCGCCACCCTCGGGAGGCGAGCCACAGCGCGTCGCCGCCCTCCCCGCAGCCGAGCTCGAGAGCGGTAGCCGGGGTCAACTCTGCGACCTCCCGTGCCACAGCCTCGTTCACGCGGCCACTCCACACCTGACCGTTCTCGCCGCGTGTGGAGCGATAGCGGGTCTCCCAGAACTCCTCGGGATCGGATGCGGATGCCGGATCCGGCACAGGGTGCGCGCTCATCGCTGCGCGCCCGAGGCCGTGGCCACCTGCTCCGTGTCCACCTGCTCCGTCGCCGCAGCGACGTCGAGCGCGACGAGCTCCCCGTTCAGCGTGAGCGCGGCGGTCGCGCCGGAGCCCGCGGCGATCGGCACCAGGGCGCCCGGGTTCGCGGCGTTGCCGACTGCCCAGATGCCCGGGATGCTCGTCCTCCCGAAGGCGTCGACGGCCGGCCAGAGCCCGAAGGGCGTCTCGACACGCTCTGCCTCGAGCTGCTGCAGTGGGCCGTCGAGGGCGACGAGAGCCGGTTCGGCGAAGATCACGTCGACGGGGGCCGTCGAGCCGTCGGCGAGCTCGATTCCGGTGAGCACTGCGCCTCGAGTGATGACACGCGCGACGGCGAGGGGCTCCACCCGCATACCTCGCGCCTCGAGCACCCGCCGCTCCTCGTCGGGGATGGCGCCGGCGAGGTGGGTGAACACGGTGATGTCGCTCGAGTACGAGCGCAGCATATGGGCCTTGTGCAGGCCGGCGACGGAACCGACCAGCACTCCGATCGCACGGCCGGTCGCTTCGTAGCCGTCGCAGTACGGGCAGGCGACCACGCCCCGGCCCCACTGCTCTGCGAGGCCGGGAACGGCGGGCAGCTGGTCGCGAGCGCCTGTCGCCACGATGAGTCTGCCGGCGGTGGCACGCGCGCCGCTGTCGGTCAGTACCTCGAACCCGCCGGCGATCGTGCGCGTCGTGGTCACGCGGGCGTTCACGATCACGCCGTCGACGGCTCGCACCTCGCGGTACCCGTCGGCGACGAGGTCGAGCGGGGAGTAGCCGTCGCGGCTGAGCACGCCGTGCATGTGCGGGGCGAATCTGTTGCGCGGTTCCTGCGCGTCGAGCACCAGCACGCGACGGCGTGCCCTGGCGAGGATGAGGGCGGCGCTCAGACCTGCGGCGCCGCCACCGATGACGATGACGTCCCAGTGCTCGTCGGAGCGGGGAGTGTCGGTCTGCGTGTCCGTGTCGGGGAGGACGGGGGTGGATGCGGGAGAAGACGCCTGCGATTCGGTCATGCCTCCAGCATCCGCACCTGATAGCGTTTCAGCAAATAACCGTGCTGAATCGGCAACAAGGAGAATCCATGCTCGACGATTCGCTCGCCTTCATCGGGCCCCGTCTCAAGACATGGCGGGAGAAACGCAGCATGACCCTCGCCGACCTGTCGGCACTCACGAACATCTCGCCCAGCACGCTGTCGCGCCTGGAGGCCGGCAAGCGCGCTCCGAACCTCGAGCTGCTCGTCCCGATCGCGCGTGCGCTCGGTGTCGGTCTCGACGACATCGTGCCGCGCTCGACCCCCGATCCCCGGGTCTCCCGCAAGACCAGCGACGTGGGCGGCATCCGGTACGAATCGCTGTCGCCGGCGTCGAGTCCCGTGCAGACCTACAAGGTGAGATTCCCCGCGCACCAGGCGGGGGTGACCGCCGTTCCCGAGCCCAAGGTGCACGACGGGCAGGAATGGCTCTACGTCATCTCCGGACGACTACGGCTGGTGCTGGGCGACCAGGATGTGACGCTCGGTCCCGGAGAGGCGGCGGAGTTCGACACGCGTGTCCCGCATTGGCTGTCTGCGACGGGCTCCGGCCCGGCGGAGATCCTGTCCATCTTCAGCAAGGAGGGCAAGCGCATCCACCTGCGCGCCCGACCTGCGACCCGCTGACGCAGAAGAGGCCCCGCCGAGCGGCGGGGCCTCTTCCAGAACACGGGTCGGTCAGCGCGCCGCGCCCTTGAGCGAGGCCTCGACCGGGCCTGCGGGGTCGCTGACCACGCACTGGATCACGCGGTCGTCGAGCTCGTCCCAGGTACGCTTCGTCGGGGTGATCGGGTAGACCTCGAGCGTCGAGTCGTCGTAGGCGACTCCGATGAAATCGGTGAATCCGGCGCCGATGCACTCCTGCGAGGCGGCGTCGACAGCCTCCTCGGAGAAGTCGCCGTCGTCCATCTTGAACTCGTAGTAGACCTCTTCGTCGTGCGAC
The DNA here is from genome assembly GCF_030816505.1 of Microbacterium sp. W4I20. NCBI lineage: Bacteria > Bacillati > Actinomycetota > Actinomycetes > Micrococcales > Microbacteriaceae > Microbacterium > Microbacterium sp. W4I20. The sequence continues at coordinate 272,703 of NZ_JAUSYB010000001.1, forward strand.
TCGGTGCAGGGCACGACGTCGACATCCTGGATCTCGCCGGTGGCACTGGCCATCTTGCAGTCGCCGACCTTCAGCGCGAACACGTCGATGTTGTCGCTCTCGGTGACCTGGCCGGTCTCCTCGTCACGGTCGGCGTCGCCCGCCCCGCTGCCGAGAATGTCGTTGATCGCGCTACAGCCGCTCAAAGCGACGGAAAGCGCCAATGCGGCCCCCGCCAGCATCAACGCGCGTCGCGTACGCATCTTCATCATGATTGTTGTCCCCTCCACAGAGCCTCTTGGTGCGCGGGCATGCGAAGAAGACGCCCGCCGCGATCACGCTATCCGTCCGCGAGTCTGTGATGCAACTCCGAAGATGCTGTGATCGCGCTGGGAGCGGATTCAGCCCTCGAGGTCATCCACACCGGGCAGCCAGCTGGCGCCGGGGCGGCCCCAGCCGCGCTTGCGCGCGATCTTCTGCGCCGTCTTCCAGTCGGAGTCGGAGAGGCGGTCGACGTACAGGATGCCGTCCAGATGGTCGAACTCGTGTTGCATGATCCGCGCCCGCCAGCCGTCGACCTCGATGGTCACGGGCTCGCCGTCGAGATCGGTGGCGGTCACGTGCACGCGCTCGGAGCGCCGCAGCGGGAATCGCTCGCCGGGGAACGAGAGGCACCCCTCCGACTCCAGGTCGGGGTCGGGGTCGCCCGGCTCGAGCGGGGTCATCCACAGCACGGGGTTGATCAGCACACCGCGCCACGGCTGATCATCGTCATCCGCGTAGTTGTACGTGTAGATCCGCAGCGGCACCCCGACCTGGGGGGCGGCGAGCCCGACGCCGGGCGCGGCATCCATGGTCTCGAACATGTCCGCAACGAGAGTGCGGATGTCGTCGGTGATCTCCTCGACGACGGATGCGGGGGAGTGCAGAACGGGGTCGCCCATGATGCGAATCGGAAGTACAGCCACGTCACAACCCTAGTCCGCACGGGTCTCCGGGTAGGGTCTTAGTGTGAGCGTTGGGGTGTGGACAAACACGGCCGAAGAGGTCGGCGATCAACTCGTCGGCGCCTTCCAGAACCCCGGGCTTCTGCTCGGCATCCCGCTGGCTCTGGCCGGCGCGGTGTTCATGTCGCTCGGTGCGCAGTACCAGCACCGCGGGGTCGAGAAGGTCGAGCGCCTGAGCGGGTCGGCCGGCACGTCCGGTCTGAGCTTCGGCCAGATCAAGGCGCTGCTCACCCGCCCGTCGTGGATCCTCGGCACGTTCATGCTCGTGCTCGCCATCGTGTGCCAGCTCGCCGCGCTCGTGAAGGCGCCGCTCATCGTCGTCCAGCCGCTCGGCGCGATCGCTCTCGTGATCACGACGCTGCTGAACGCTCGCATCTCGGGACACTCTCCGACCAAGAAGTCGCTCACCGCGATCATCTTCTGCGTCGGGGGTATCTTCCTCTTCGTCTTCTTCGCGGCCATCTACGCCACGGAGAAGGAGGTCACCGAACGCGAGCTGTTCGTCATCCTCGCGCTGCTGCTCGTCGTGATCATCGTGCTCGGCGCGTGCTGGCTCATCCTGCGGCAGCGCATGCGTGCCCTCTTCTACGTCATCGGCGCCGGCATCCTCTACGGATTCGTCGCCACGCTCGCCAAGGTCGTGATCAAGCGCATCGAGGCCAGCCAGTTCGAGTGGATCACCGCCGTCTGCGTCCTCGCGCTTCTCGCCGCAGCCGCGGTCGGTGCATACTTCGTGCAGACGGCGTACAGCTCGGGACCGCCCGACCTCGTCATCGCGGGACTCACGGTCGTCGACCCGCTGATCGCCGTGCTCATCGGCATGATCGTGCTCCGCGAGGCCGCAGCAGCTCCCTGGTGGGTGCTCATCATCTTCGCCGCCGCCGGCGCCATCGCGGTCTGGGGCGTCGTCAACCTGGCCCGCTATCACCCTCAGGTCATCAGCGACAGCCAGGAACTGGGTATCGAGCGCGGGAGCACTCCGTCGTCCGGATCGTCAGCGCGTCCCGAGGCTTCGAAGCCGGAGTCGCCGCACCGGCCCGACCTGCCGTAGCGGTCAGTACGCCTGGTCGATCAGATCGGGCGAGACCTCGGATGCCGCCGCCTCGTCGACGAAGAACACCGTGCGCTTGCGACCCTTGGCTCCGGCGGCCGGAACGCTCGTGTAGCTCGCACCGGCGAGGGCGAGGCCGAGAGCGGACGCCTTGTCAGCACCGGTCAGGACGAGCCAGACGCGCTTCGACGAGTTCAGCACCGGACGAGTCAGCGTGACGCGCTCGGGCGGCCGCTTCGGAGAGTTGCGCACCGGAAGCGCCGCCTCGTCGGTCACGGTGACCTCGGGCCGATCCGGGAAGAGCGAGGCGATGTGGCCGTCGGGCCCGACGCCGAGGAAGCACACCGCGAACGACGGCCAGGGATTGTCATCCGTACCGAAGCGGGCGAGTTCCGCCGCGTACGCGGCTGCCGCCTCATCGAGCGTAATTCCGTCGTCGGATCCGGCGACCTCGTGCACGTTCTCGGCCGGAACCTGGATGTGATCGAGCAGGGCCTGCCGCGACTGCACCGAGTTGCGCTCGGGGTCGTCGCGCGGGACGAACCGCTCATCGCCCCACCAGAAGTGCACCAGCGACCAGTCGATCTCGGCGGCACGCGGGTCCGCGGCGGCCGCGCTCAGCACCGAGCCGCCCATCGAGCCACCGGTCAGGGCGACGTGCGCGATCCGGCCGTTGCGCGTGCGCGCGCGGACACGGGCGAGGAAGCGATCAGCGACCCGGGTGGCGAGGGCAGCAGGCGTGGATTCCACCACGACCCGCTTCTCTGCGGACGAAACCTGCATCGACGTCACTCTCCAGTCTCGGGCGGACCCAGCTTCTCCCAGCCCTCGGTGATCACTCGACCGTACAGGACATCGGGGTCCAGCCGACGCAGCTCCTCCGCCAGGCACTCGCGCAGCGTTCGGCGCGGCAGGTGCAGGTCGTGGTGCGGCTGATCGGGCTGCGTGAGCACGGCGACACCGGGAGCGGGACGCTCCAGCAGGATGTCTCCGGACTCCCGGGTGAGGCGCACCGACTTGATGCCCTCCTGCCAGTGATCAGGGTCTTCGTACGACCAGCGCACCGGAACCTCGAGGGCCATCTGCAGCCACGCCGCGAGCAGCGCGGTCGACGGCGACGCGGCCGCGCCGCGCACCTCGACCTCGGTGATCGGCTCGTAGGGGGGCTGGTCCAGCACCGCGGCGAGCTGCTCGCGCCAGTGCGTCAGGCGCGTCCACGCGAGGTCGGTGTCGCCCGGGGCGTGCGTGCGTCCGAGCAGTGCAAGCCGGTCGCGTACGTCCGACGCGGTCGCGGCATCCGTGATCCGACGCTGCGCGATCTTGCCGAGCGGCGATGTGGCGGGGGACTCGGGGGCCTCTTCCGGCCACCAGGCGACCACGGGCGCGTCGGGGAGGAGGAGACCGGTGAGCAGGCTCTCCTCGTTGCTGGCGGCGTCGCCGAAGGCGCGGAGGACGACGACCTCACTGGCTCCGGCGTCTCCCCCGACACGGATCTGCGCATCGAGGCGGGAGTCGCCATCGCCCGTGGTGAGCACGATGACGCGCATCGGGTGCTCGCGAGAGGCGTCGTTCGCCGCGTCGATGGCGGCCTCGGCCACGCCGTTGCGGGCGGAGATCACGAGGGTGAGCACGCGTCCGAGGGCGACCGCTCCGCCCTCTTCACGTACCTTGACGAGCTGCTTCGCGACCTGGCTGACGGTCGTGTCGGGAAGGTCGATGATCACGGTCGTCTCCAGACTCGTCCGTCGCGGGCCAGGAGGTCGTCGGCGGATGCCGGACCCCAGGAGCCGGGCGCGTACTGCTCGACCGGGCCGCCGACGGCCGCCCAGTACTTCTCCACCGGGTCGAGGATCTTCCAGGAGAGCTCGACCTCCTCGTGCCGCGGGAACAGCGGCGGGTCGCCCAGCAGCACGTCGAGGATGAGCCGCTCGTAGGCCTCGGGGCTCGCCTCGGTGAAGGCGTGGCCGTAGCCGAAGTCCATGGTCACGTCGCGCACGTTGGAGCCGCTGCCCGGGACCTTCGAACCGAAGCGGATGGTGACGCCCTCGTCGGGCTGCACGCGGATGACGAGTGCGTTCTGCCCGAGTTCGGAGGCGTTGCCGCGCCCGAAGAGGTGCTGCGGGGCTCGGTTGAAGACCACGGCGATCTCGGTGACCCGACGCCCCAGGCGCTTGCCGGTGCGCAGGTAGAACGGCACGCCCGACCAGCGACGCGTGTCGATCTCGAGCTTGATGGCCGCATACGTCTCGGTGGTCGATTCGGGGTTCATCCCCTCTTCGGCCAGGAAGCCGGTGACCTGCTCGCCGCCCTGCCATCCGCCGTCGTACTGACCGCGTGCGGTGGCGAGCGAGAGGTCTTCCGGCACGTGCACGGCCGCGAGGACCTTCTCCTTCTCAGCACGCAGATGCTCCGCCGACAGGCTGATCGGCTCTTCCATCGCGGTGAGCGCGAGCAGCTGGAGCAGGTGGTTCTGGATGACGTCGCGCGCCGCGCCGATGCCGTCGTAGTACCCCGCGCGCCCGCCGACGCCGATGTCCTCGGCCATCGTGATCTGCACGTGGTCGACGTAGTTGCGGTTCCAGATCGGTTCGTAGAGCTCGTTGGCGAAGCGCAGCGCCAGGATGTTCTGCACCGTCTCCTTGCCGAGGTAGTGGTCGATGCGGAAGATCGAGTCCGCCGGGAAGGCGACCTCGAGCGCGGCGTTCAGTGCGCGAGCCGATTCGAGGTCATGCCCGAAGGGCTTCTCGATGACGACGCGGCGCCAGTTCTCGTCGTCGTCGGCGTCTTCCCCGACGAGGCCGGAGTCCTTCAGCTGCTTGGCGACCAGCGGGAAGTCCCGCGGCGGTATCGACAGGTAGTAGGCGTGATTGCCCATCGTGCCGCGTTCCACATCGAGCTTCTCGACCGTCTCCCGGAGCTTGCGGAAGGAGTCGGGGTTGTCGAACTCGCCCGAGACGAAACGGATGCCCTGCAGCAGCTGCTCCCAGGTCTCCTCGCGGAACGGGGTCCTGGCGTGCTCCTTGACCGCGTCGTAGACGACCTTTGCGAAGTCCTGGTCCTCCCAGTCGCGTCGGGCGAATCCGACCAGGGCGAACCCGGGCGGCAGCAGGCCGCGATTGGCGAGGTCGTAGACCGCGGGCATCAGCTTCTTGCGTGAGAGGTCACCGGTGACGCCGAAGATCACGAGGGCGCTGGGCCCTGCGATCCGGTTGAGACGGCGATCGTCGGGGTCACGCAGCGGGTTGTGCCCGCGCGAGATGGGAACAGACATCGGTGGGGGATTCTCCTGCTGTTACTTCTGAGCGGCTTCGAAGAGGGCGAGCACGTCGTCGGAGGACTCCGTGATCGTCAGGGAGACGACCGGACGCCCGTGGTCCGCGAGAACACCCGCGTCGCCGGCGGCCTGCGCCTGGATGAGCTGCCCGAAGGTGAAGGGTCGCTCGGGGATCTCGAGATCCACGTCGGTGCGCTCGAGGATCTGCAGGAACACACCCTGGGCGGGTCCGCCCTTGTGGTACTGACCGGTCGAGTGCAGGAACCGCGGTCCCCAGCCGAAGGTCGTGGGACGACCCGAGTCGGCGGCGACGAGCTCGCGCAGGCCCTGGAGCTGCGGGACCTCGAGGCGGTTGACGTAGGCCTGGATCGACACGTAGCCGTCGGCGGGGAGCTGAGCCCAGAGCGCGTCCAGCACGCCCTCGACGGTGCCCGATGCCGCGAGTGCGGGGTCCGACACGCGCACCTCGACACCGTTCTCGACGAACGCGGGAGCCGTCGGCTCCGGACGCGCGTCGAGCAGGCCGCGGGCGGCGATCTTCGCCGACTCGACGTCGGGCTGGTCGAACGGGTTGATCCGCAGCAGGTGACCGGCGATCGCGGTCGCGTACTCCCAGACGATGAGCTGCGCACCGAGCGATCCGCTGACGAGGATCTCGCCCGGGTGGCGCTCGTGCAGGTGGAACTCGTTCGCGTCGTCGACCAGACGGACGATCTGCAGGTCGGCGGGCTTCGAGTCCAGCTCCGGCGAGACCGGGAGCAGGACGACCGGGAGGATCCCGGTGCCGTCCTTGCCGGTCGACTCGGCGATCAGCTGCTCGATCCAGTCGGGGAGGCCGTTGATGTGCGTCCCGTCGGTGATGAGGCCGAGCTTGTCGCGGCGCGGGCTGGTCGCGGAGATCGCCGCACCGAGCCGCAGGGCGGGGTTGTCGGCAGAGTCGACGGCGACCTCGAGCAGCGAGGCCTCTGCCTCATTCAGCAGCTCGTCGATGTCGGCGCCGGCGAGACCCGAGGGCACCAGTCCGAACGCGGTGAGCGCCGAGTAGCGACCGCCGACGTTCGGGTCGGCGTTGAAGACGCGGTAGCCGGCCTCGCGGGCGGACGCGTCGAGCGGAGAGCCCGGGTCGGTGACGACGACGATGCGCTCGGTCGGGTCGATGCCGAGATCGCGGAACGCCGCTTCGAAGGTGCGGCGCTGCGAGTCGGTCTCGACCGTCGAGCCGGACTTCGACGACACGACCAGCACGGTGTCGGCGAGGCCCTCGTCGAGCGCCGCGAGCACCTGACCGGGAGCAGTGGAGTCGAGGATCGTCAGCGGCACGCCGGCCGTCTGCGCGATGACCTCGGGGGCCAGCGACGAGCCGCCCATTCCGGCGAGCACGACGCGCGTGACGCCCTTGGCGTGCAGGTCTTCCCGGAGCGCGGTGATCTCCGCCACGAGCGGGCGGGAGATCGAGACGGCCTCGACCCAGCCGAGACGCTTGGTCGCCTCCGCCTCGGCATCCGGACCCCACAGAGACGCGTCGCCGCCGGTGATGCGCGACGCGATCAGGTCGTGGACGAGGCTCGGGACCGTCTCATCGATCGCCGCACGGGCCGCGCCCGAGGTGTGGATCGAAAAGGTCATCGCTGCGCCTCGAGAGCCTCGGTGACCTGGCCGAGCAGGTCGTGCCAGGAGTCGATGAACTTGGCGACGCCCTCGTCCTCGAGAACCTGGGTGACGTCCTCGAGGTCGATGCCGACCTCGGCGAGGTCCGCGAAGACCTGGTGCGCCTCGGCGTATCCACCCGTGATGGTGTCTCCGGTGATGACGCCGTGGTCGAACGTGGCCTCGAGCGTCTTCTCCGGCATCGTGTTCACGACGCCGGCCGCGACGAGCTCGGTGACGTACAGCGTGTCGGGGAGGTTCGGGTCCTTGACGCCGGTGGACGCCCACAGCGGACGCTGCAGGTTCGCACCGAGCGCGATCAGGTCCTGTGCGCGCTTCTCGGCGAACTTCTGCTCGAAGAGCTCGTAGGCGAGCCGCGCGTTGGCGAGCCCGGCCTTGCTCTTGAGTGCCTTGGCGGCGTCGGTGCCGATCGCGTCGAGGCGCTTGTCGGTCTCGGTGTCGACGCGCGACACGAAGAACGAGGCGACCGAGTGGATGCTCGACAGGTCGAAGTCGGCGCTGTGCGCCCGCTCGAGGCCCGTCAGGTACGCGTCGATCACGTCGGCGTAGCGCTCGAGGCTGAAGATCAACGTGACGTTGACGCTGATTCCCGCCGCGATCGCCTCGGTGATGGCGGGCAGGCCCGCCTTCGTCGCGGGGATCTTGACCAGGAGGTTGGGCCGGTCGACCTTCGCCCACAGTTCCTTGGCGGAGGCCACGGTGCCGGCGGTGTCGTGCGCGAGGTCGGGGGAGACCTCGATCGAGACGCGCCCGTCGACGTGGTTCGACTTCTCCCACACCGGACGGAACACGTCGAGTGCTGCTGCGACGTCCTGCGTGGTGGCCGCGAAGACGGCCTCCTCGGCGCTGGCGCCGGAGGCGGCGAGCTCGGTGACCTGGGCGTCGTACGACGTGTTGTTCTTGTCGGTGATCGCGTTGGCGAAGATGGTCGGGTTCGTGGTGACGCCGACGATGTTGCGCGACTCGATCAGCTCGGCGAGGTTGCCCGAGGAGATGCGCGTGCGGGACAGGTCGTCGAGCCAGATGCTCACACCTGCGGCGGCGAGCTGTGCGGTGGGGGTGCTCATACGTTCTCCTTGGTGCTGTTTGCCGCGAGGGTCTCGCGTGCGGCCGCGATGACGGCCTCGGTGGTGATGCCGAACTTCTCGAACAGGGTCTTGTAGTCGGCGGAGGCGCCGAAGTGGTCGATGCCGACCGAGCGTCCGCGGTCGCCGACGATCCCGCGCCAGCTGAGCACGGAGCCCGCCTCGACGGAGACCCGGGCGGTGACGGATGCCGGGAGCACGCTCTCGCGGTACGCCTCGTCCTGCTCGTCGAACCACTCGAGCGACGGCGCCGACACGACGCGGACGTTCACGCCTTCGGCGGCGAGGGCCGCGCGCGCGTTCACGGCGAGCTGCACCTCCGAGCCGGTGGCGATGATGATGACGTCGGGGCTGCCGTTCGGTGCCTCGGCGAGCACGTAGGCGCCCTTGACGGCCTCCGAGGCGGAGGCGAAGGAGTCGCCGGATGCCGCGCCGTCACCGCGCTCGAACACCGGGATGTTCTGGCGGGTCAGGGCGATGCCGGTGGGGCCCGCGTGACGGCGGAGGATCTCGAGCCAGGTGACCGACGTCTCATTGGCGTCGGCCGGCCGGACCACCGTGAAGTTCGGGATGGCGCGGAGCGTGGCGATCTGCTCGATCGGCTGGTGCGTCGGTCCGTCCTCGCCGAGGGCGACCGAGTCGTGCGTCCAGACGAAGATGCTCGGCACGTTCATCAGCGCGGCCAGACGCACCGACGGGCGCATGTAGTCGCTGAAGATGAGGAAGGTGCCGCCGAACGCGCGGGTCTTCCCGTGCAGCACGATGCCGTTGACGATCGCGCCCATGGCGTGCTCGCGGATGCCGAAGTGCAGGACCCGGCCGTACGGGTTGCCCGACCATTCGTGCGTCGACCACTCGGCGGGGATGAACGACCGTGCGTCCTTGATCGTGGTGAGGTTCGACTCAGCGAGGTCGGCGGAGCCGCCCCACAGCTCAGGGAGTTCGGCGGCGAGGGCGTTGATGACCTGGCCGGACGCGGCGCGGGTCGACACCTCCTTGCCCGCTTCGAACACCGGGAGAGCCGCGTCGATGTCGGCCGGCAGGTCGCCCGCCTCGAGGCGGTCGAGGAGTTCCTTACGCTCCGGGTTCGCGGCGGCCCAGGCGTCGAAGGACTCCTGCCAGGCGGCACGGGCCTCGGCGGCGCGAGCAGCCAGGCCGCGGGTGTGCTCGATCACGTCGTCGGCGACCGCGAAGCTCTGCTCGGGGTCGAAGCCGAGGACCTTCTTCGTCGCGGCGAGCTCGTCGGCTCCGAGAGCGGAGCCGTGGATCTTGCCGGAGTTCTGCTTGCCGGGCGACGGCCAGCCGATGATCGTCTTGAGGATGATCAGCGACGGCTTGTCGGTCTCGCCCTTGGCGGCCTCGATCGCGGCGTACAGCTCAGCGACGTCTTCGACGTACTCGCCCGTCTTCTTCCAGTCGACGACCTGCACCTGCCAGCCGTAGGCCTCGTAGCGCGCGGCGACGTCTTCCGTGAAGGCGACGTTCGTGTCGTCCTCGATCGAGATCTGGTTCGAGTCGTAGATCGCGATGAGGTTGCCCAGCTGCTGGTGACCGGCGAGCGAGGATGCCTCGCTGGTGACGCCCTCCTGCAGGTCGCCGTCACCGGCGATCACGTATACGAAGTGGTCGAACGGGCTGGTGCCGGCAGCGGCATCCGGGTCGAACAGACCCCGCTCGTAGCGCGCGGCGTACGCGAAGCCCACCGCCGAGGCGAGACCCTGTCCGAGCGGGCCGGTGGTGATCTCGACGCCCTTGGTGTGGCCGTACTCCGGGTGTCCGGGAGTCAGGGAGCCCCACGTGCGCAGGGCCTTGAGGTCTTCCAGCTCGAGGCCGAAGCCGCCGAGGTAGAGCTCGACGTACTGCGTGAGGGAGGAGTGCCCCACTGACAGGATGAACCGGTCGCGGCCGAGCCAGTCGACGTCCGTCGGGTCGTGGCGCAGCACGCGCTGGTAGAGGAGGTAGGCCGCCGGCGCGAGGCTCATCGCCGTGCCGGGGTGACCGTTGCCGACCTTCTCGACGGCATCGGCCGCCAGGATCCGTGCGGTGTCCACCGCGCGTCGATCGATGTCATCCCACTGCAATTCCGACACGTTCATGCCCTTTCCGACAGTTTCGAGGGCGCGCTTATTCCCTGGCGCATCCGCTTCGTCACGGGGAGTGCACTGCGCCGGGCGCGCGAGTGATTTCAGCATAGCGCTGGCGCGGGAGGTGCCACGGGGGCTTGACAGCCAGATGACGTCATCCGGTGTCATACACTGGAGAGGTTGTCCGGGAACATGTGCGGAGGAGGCGATCGAGATCTCGACGATGTCTGATCAGACCGTGAAGAAGTCGTCCGTCGGTCGCACGGTGAAGGCTTACATCACCCTCACGAAGCCGCGTGTTCTCGAGCTGCTGCTCGTATCGACGGTGCCGGTGATGTTCCTCGCAGCGGGCGGGCTCCCCGACCTGTGGCTGGTGCTCGCCACCGTCGTGGGCGGATCGTTGAGCGCGGGCTCCGCCGCCGCCTTCAACATGTACCTCGATCGCGACATCGACGCGCACATGCACCGCACCGAGAACCGGCCACTGGTGACCGGAGAGGTGACTCCGCGCGGTGCACTGATCTTCTCCTGGACGCTCGCCGTCGTGTCGACGGTGTGGCTCGCAGTGACGACGAACTGGCTCGCAGCCACGCTCTCGGCCGTCGCCATCTTCTTCTACGTCGTGATCTACACGATGATCCTCAAGCGTCGCACCGAGCAGAACATCATCTGGGGCGGCATCGCCGGATGCTTCCCTGTGCTCATCGGCTGGTCCGCCGTCACAGAGTCGCTGGACTGGCCCGCGTTCATCCTCTTCCTGCTCGTCTTCCTCTGGACGCCGCCGCACTACTGGCCGTTGTCGATGAAGTACAAGGACGACTACGAAGACGTCGATGTGCCGATGCTGGGTGTCACGCGCAACGCGTCGCAGGTCGGCCTCCAGGTCATCCTCTACGCGTGGGCGACCGTCGCGTGTTCGCTCCTGCTCGTGCCGATCGCCGGCATGGGTCTCGTCTACACGGTGTCGGCGCTCGTCTTCGGCGGCTGGTTCATCTACGAGTCGCACCGCCTCTACAACCGTGCGGTGCACGGCACCGAGGCGCGACCGATGCGCGTGTTCCACGCGTCGATCACCTATCTCACGCTGATCTTCGTGGCGGTCGCGCTCGACCCGCTGCTCCCGTTCTGACACCTGCTGAATGACGAAGCGGCGCCGATTGCTCGGCGCCGCTTCGTGGTTCAGTGCTCAGCGCGTGACGGCGGGTGCGGTCTTGTCGGCATCCGTGTCAGCATCCGTCTCAGCTCGCGCGGCCGCGTCGTCGGACTCCGCGCCGGCGGTGAGGTCGACGGGCCCTTCCTCGGCCACCGGCGAGGTCTCGTCGACCTCGGGCGTCCCGTCGGGCTCGGTCGTCCAGTCGATCGCCTCGACGACGGCCGGTGCGGGGGTCGCAACCAGCGACCGCGCGGCGACCAGTCCGAGCGTCAGCAGGATGCCGATGATCCCGGCGGCGAGCACGCCGGCGCCCACGACGACGAGCGACTGCCCGACATAGACCTCGACGCCAGTGGCCGTGCCATCCAGCAGGGTGGTCGTCATCGTGCCGATCTGGCTGGAGATGAGCCAGGCGCCGACTGCCGTCGTGACGAGGGACACCACCAGGAGGAGCCAGAATCCGATGCTTCGTGTGAGTGACTTGTTCATGCCGCCCACGATCCCCGACGCGCCGATGAGACCCTAATGCGGGCCCTATGGATAGCCTGTGCGGATCACTCCGCGGCGGTCACCGGGCGCCGGAGATGCAACACGACGACCGTGTATGCGGCCGCAGACAGCGAGGCGAGCACCATGTGGATTCCGACGAGCAGCGGGGGGAGTCCCTCTCTCGCCTGCCAGACACCGACGGCCACCTGCACGCCGATAGCGATCACGAGCACGAGCAGCCAGCGGCGCGGTTCCGCCCGCAGCTTCCAGGCGGCGACCGCCAGCACCAGCACGAGAGCGGCGAGGATGTAGCCGGGCCACGAGTGAACATGGGCGAGGATCGTCGCGTCGAATCCGTGCCGGAACACCTCGGCGTCGCCGGAGTGGGGCCCTGAGCCCGTGGTCAGCACGCCGAACACGATCGTCACCGCCAGGGCGAGCCCGGTCACGTGGGTGAGGATTGCGAACCACTTCGGCACGGCGCGCTCGCGCGGACCGGGCGCCGCGTACAGGCGCACGAGGAACGCAGCGGTGACGCAGACGAGCAGCAGCGACGAGACGTAGTGGAACCCGACGATGAACGGGTTGAGCCCGGTGAGCACGGTGATGCCGCCGACGAACGCCTGCGCGATGACGCCGACCAGAGTGATCCACGCCGGCACGGTCAGGTCGCGCCGATCGCTGGAGGCGCGCACGGATCGCACGGCCGCGACGATCGTCACGAGCAGCAGCACCGCGGCCGCGACGGGGAACGCGAGGTCCTTGTCGAAGAACCGGACGACGGCGTATGCGACGCCCGCCGCGACGATCCCGCCGCCGGCGAACCACAGCGCGGTGGTCAGTGCGCGTCGACCGCTGATCAGATGCAGCACGAGCAGCACGACCGCGATGGCGATGAGGCCCACCACGCCCGTCATCAGCCGGTTGCCGAACTCGATCACGCCGTGAATGCCCTGCTCGGGGGTCGGCACGAGGGATTCCGGCGTGCACAGTGGCCACTCCGAGCATCCGAGCCCGGAACCGGTGAGCCGCACCGCGCCGCCGGTGCCGATGATGATCGTCTCCGTGACGAACGACAGCCAGGCGAAGATGCGCAGCGCCCGTCCCCACCCGACGGGGCGGAGCGCGTCGGTGCTCTGCGCATCACCGGCATTCGTCGTGGCGGCGGGGAACTTCGTCTCGGGCATGGGTCCTCCGGACCGGGCTGACTCGCGGGCACGGCCCGGTTGTCAGGCGGAACCTGTAGAATCGGATTGTTGCGATGAGCGCTGACAGCGCTGATGCATCGACAACAGTTTAGGCGCGATGAATGCGCCGGTGATGAGGGCCCACCAACGGCACACACTCCCGCAGACTCGACGGGGATCACGTGTGCCGGGGCGGATGACACCGTTTTGGGACCTGTGAGGAGAGTGTGATGTCGGATGTGCTGATCGACCGCCCGGAGCTTGAGAGTCTGGGGGTGTACGAATTCGGATGGCACGATGAGGACGCCGCCGGAGCCATTGCGAAACGCGGAATCTCCGAAGAGGTGGTCCGTGGTATCTCGGCCCTCAAGCACGAACCCGAATGGATGCTGAAGACCCGTCTCAAGGGATATCAGCTCTTCGGGAAGAAGCCGATGCCGACCTGGGGCGCCGACCTCAGCGCGATCGACTTCGACAACATCAAGTACTTCGTGCGCTCCACGGAGAAGCAGGCGCAGACCTGGGAAGACCTCCCGGTCGAGATCCGCGAGACGTACGAGCGCCTCGGCATCCCCGAGGCCGAACGCCAGCGTCTCGTCGCGGGTGTCGCCGCCCAGTACGAGTCCGAGGTCGTCTACCACCAGATCCGCGAGGACCTGGAGGCACAGGGCGTCATCTTCATGGACACCGACACGGCGCTGCGCGAGCACCCCGAGTTCTTCGAGGAGTACTTCGGCACGGTCATCCCGGCCGGAGACAACAAGTTCGCCGCGCTCAACACCGCCGTCTGGTCGGGCGGATCGTTCGTCTACGTCCCCAAGGGCGTGCACGTCGAGATCCCGCTGCAGGCGTACTTCCGCATCAACACCGAGAACATGGGCCAGTTCGAGCGGACCCTGATCATCGCCGACGAAGACAGCTACATCCACTACATCGAGGGCTGCACGGCCCCGATCTACAAGTCGGACTCGCTGCACTCCGCCGTGGTCGAGATCATCGTGAAGAAGAACGCCCGCGTGCGTTACACGACGATCCAGAACTGGTCGAACAACGTCTACAACCTGGTCACCAAACGGGCCGTCGCCCACGAGGGCGCGACCATGGAATGGGTCGACGGCAACATCGGCTCCAAGGTGACGATGAAGTACCCGTCGATCTACCTCATGGGCGAGCACGCCAAGGGCGAGACGCTCTCGGTCGCCTTCGCCGGTCCCGGTCAGCATCAGGACGCCGGCGCGAAGATGATCCACATGGCGCCCTACACGCAGTCGTCGATCGTGTCCAAGTCGATCGCCCGCGGCGGTGGTCGTGCCGGCTACCGCGGCGAGGTGCGGGTGGACGCGAACGCCCACCACTCGGCGAACACCGTGCGCTGCGACGCGCTCCTGGTCGACACGAAGTCGCGCTCGGACACGTATCCCGCGATCGACATCCGCGTGGACGACGTGCAGCTCGGCCACGAGGCCACGGTCTCGAAGGTCAGCGAGGAGCAGCTGTTCTACCTGCAGTCCCGCGGTATGCCGGAGGACGAGGCGATGGCCATGATCGTGCGCGGCTTCATCGAGCCGATCGCACGCGAGCTGCCGATGGAGTACGCGATGGAGTTGAACAAGCTCATCGAGATGGGCATGGAAGGCAGTGTCGGCTAGATGACGGCTCAGGCTACGGCGTTCGCAGGGACGCAGGATACGAACGCGCACATCGACCCGGCGGCCCAGGTGGCCGACGCCGGCTTCGTTCCGGTGCAGACCCGCTCTCAGCGGCCGCACTCCTTCGAACCGGCGGACTTCGGAGCGCCCAGCGGCCGTGAGGTCAACTGGAAGCACACGCCCGTCGCGAAACTGACGTCACTGTTCGCCGTCGCGGCGCCGAACGACGGAGTGCGCTACGAGTTCAGCGCGGGGGAGCAGTACGTCGCAGCGCCCCTCGCGATCGGCGCTGCGCCCCGCGGCGAGGTCTTCCTGGCGGAGGACGTCACGGCGGCGATCGCCTGGCAGGGCTCCGCCGAGGGGATGCACATCCGCATCCCGCGTGAAGAAGAGGTCGCTGAACCGATCTTCGTCTCGATCGCGGGTCTCGGCGCTGATCGCCGTGCCGACGCCCACATCGTGATCGAGGCGCTGGAGCACAGCTCCGCCACCGTGGTGCTCCAGCACACCGGCTCGGCGCAGTACGCGCAGAACATCGAGATCATCGTGCGCGACGGTGCGAAGCTGACGGTCATCAGCCTGCAGCAGTGGCAGGACGACGCGATCCACGCGGCTGCCCACCAGGCACGCGTCGGCGCGGATGCCACGCTCAAGCACTTCGTCGTCACCTTCGGCGGCGGCGTCGTGCGGGTCAATCCCAATGTCGAGCTCGCGGGCGCCGGTTCCGAGGGCTACCTCTACGGACTCTCCTACGCGGACGCCGGGCAGCACCTCGAGAGCCAGGTGTATCTCCACCACAAGGGCTCGCACACCAAGGGCGACGTGCTCTACAAGGGCGCGCTGCAGGGTCAGGGCGCGCACAGCGTCTGGATCGGCGACGTCCTGATCGGCGCGAACGCGAACGGCACCGACTCGTACGAGGCGAACCGCAATCTCGTGCTCACCGAGGGCGCCCGCGCCGACTCCATCCCGAACCTCGAGATCGAGACCGGCGACATCCTCGGAGCAGGTCACGCGAGCGCCACGGGCCGCTTCGACGACGAGCAGCTCTTCTACCTGCAGGCCCGCGGCATCTCGGAGGAAGAGGCGCGGCGCCTCGTCGTGCTGGGCTTCCTCACCGACATCGTGCAGCGCCTCGGGATCCCGGCTCTGGAGACGGAGCTGCTCGACGCCATCGAGACCGAACTCTCGGCGGTGAACGCATGACCGCCGAGCGCGTCTGCGGCGTGACCGACCTCGAGGTCGACATGCCGCTGCGTGTCGACCCGGCCGGAGTGCCGATCACCGTCATCAAGGACTCCGAGGGCGTCATCCACGCGATCGGCGACACCTGCACCCACGGTGAGATCTCGCTGTCCGAGGGATTCGTCGAAGACGGTGCCGTGGAGTGCTGGGCCCACGGCTCGGCATTCTCGCTCACCACCGGCGTGCCCCAGAACCTCCCCGCTTATGAGCCCGTCCCGGTCTACGTCGTCGAGATCGACGGCGACGACGTGCTCATCGACCCGACCGTGACGAAGGAAGTCTGAATGTCTGTTCTCGAGATCCGCGACCTGTTTGTGACGGTCGAGACCGAATCGGGGACCACCCCGATCCTCAACGGAATCACCCTCACCATGAACACCGGTGAGACCCACGCCATCATGGGCCCCAACGGCTCTGGCAAGTCGACGCTCGCGTACACGATCGCCGGTCACCCGAAGTACACGGTGACCTCGGGCTCGATCACGTTCGACGGCCAGGACGTCCTCGCCATGACCGTCGACGAGCGCGCTCGCGCGGGCCTCTTCCTCGCGATGCAGTATCCGGTCGAGATCCCCGGCGTCACGGTGACGAACTTCCTGCGCACCGCGAAGACCGCGATCGACGGCGAGGCGCCGGCCATCCGCGGCTGGACCAAGGACGTCAAGACGGCCATGTCCAACCTGCGCATGGACCCGAAGTTCGCGCAGCGCAACGTCAACGAGGGGTTCTCCGGTGGCGAGAAGAAGCGCCACGAGATCCTCCAGCTCGAGGTGCTCAAGCCGAAGTTCGCCGTCCTCGACGAGACCGACTCCGGTCTCGACGTCGACGCTCTGAAGATCGTCTCCGAGGGCGTCAACCGGGCCAAGGAGAACACCGGTCTCGGCGTGCTCCTCATCACCCACTACACGCGCATCCTCCGCTACATCCGTCCCGACTTCGTGCACGTGATCGTCGCGGGCAAGATCGTGGAAGAGGGCGGCCCGGAGCTCGCCGACCGGCTCGAGGACGAGGGTTACGACCGTTTCCTCGACCCCGCGGCCCCCATCGAGGCGTAGGCTGATTCGCATGACAGCGACCCTCACGGACGAGAAGTACGACGCGGTCACCGAGGCTCTGAAGGACGTCATGGATCCCGAGCTCGGGATCAACGTCGTCGACCTCGGCCTCATCTATGATCTCGCCTGGGATGACGAGAACGACGCTCTCGTCATCCACATGACGCTCACCAGCGCCGGCTGCCCGCTCACCGACGTGCTCGAAGAGCAGACGGCTCAGGCGCTGGACAACGTCGTCGACCGCTTCCGCATCAACTGGGTGTGGATGCCGCCGTGGGGCCCCGAGAAGATCACCGACGACGGTCGGGACATGATGCGCGCCCTCGGCTTCGCGATCTAGGGATGCTTCGCGTCACGGCGCTGCCGTTGGCAGAGCTCCGAGAGCGCAGCAGCGAGAAGTGGCGGGAGTACCCCGCCGACGTCCTGCCGCTGTTCGTCGCGGAGACCGACTTCCCGCTGGCGCCGGCCGTGGCGGCGGCGCTCCAGCGTGCCGTCGACGTCGGTGACACGGGCTACGTCGCGTCGCGCAACCCGCTCGCCGCGTCCTTCACGGGTTTCGCGCAGCGCCGCTTCGGGTGGTCGCCCGACCCCGCACGCATGCGCAGCACCGCCGATGTCAGCATGGGAATCGTCGAGCTGCTGCGTCGAGTGACGCAGCCCGGTGATCGAGTGATCGTCACACCACCGGTCTACCCGCCGTTCTACGAGCTCGTCTCCGAGGCGGGGGCCGAGGTGGAGCGGGTTCCGCTGCGCGACACCGGCACCGGCTGGGAACTCGATCTCGACGGAATCCGCGCGGCGTTCGACGACGGTGCGACCGCGATCCTGCTCTGCAACCCGCACAATCCGACCGGCACCGTGCACGACGCCGACTCGCTCGCCGCCCTCGCCGAACTCGCCGAGGAGTTCGGAGCCGCTGTGGTCTCCGACGAGATCCACGCGCCGCTCGCGCAGCCGGGGACCGACTTCACGCCTTTCCTCGCTTCCGGCGAGGCGGCGCAGCGCGTCGGGTACGCGGTGGTCAGCGCCAGCAAGGCGTTCAACCTCGCCGGGCTCAAGTGCGCGCTGATGGTGACCGCCGACGACGCCACCTCGGCGGTCGTCCGCGGACTCCCGGTGGAGGTCGAATGGCGGACGGGTCAGCTCGGACTCCTCGCCGCTGTCGCCGCGTTCTCCGAGGAGAGCGATGAGTGGCTCGACGGCCTGCTGCGCACCCTCGACGAGAACCGCGTGCTGCTGGAGGACCTTCTCGCATCGCGCCTTCCCGGCGCCCGGTATCGGATCCCGGATGCCGGCTATCTCGCCTGGATCGACCTGTCGGCTCTGGGCTGGGGCGACAACCCCGCGCGACGGATCCTCAAGGACGCCAAGGTCGCTCTGCACTTCGGTCCGGCCTTCGGCGCCGAGGGCGCAGGCCACGTGCGGCTGAACTTCGGCACGAGTCCTGAGATCATCACCGAGGCCATCGAGCGCATCGCGGCGCTCGTCGGTCGATGACGCTCCCGGAGTCGCCCGCGTCGATCTGGGACCGCCAGCGCATCTGGGTGACCCTCGGTGCCGTCGCGCTCATCTTCCTCGCCGCGATCGAGGCCCTGGCCGTCACGACGGTGATGCCGATCGTCAGCGAGGCTCTGGACGGCAAGGAGCTCTACGCCGTCGCATTCGCCGGAACCCTCGCGACGAGTGTGATCGGCATGGTGGCTGCAGGTGCCTGGGCGGATGCTCGAGGGCCGCGGGGTGCCCTGTACGTCGCCGTGACGCTCTTCGTCGCGGGCTTGCTGATCTCGGGGCTTGCGATCACGATGCATCAGTTCCTGGTCGGGAGGCTCGTCCAGGGCCTCGGAGCGGGCGGACAGACCGTCGCGCTGTACGTCGTCGTGGCGCGGCTGTATCCGGCACACCTGCACGGCCGCATCTTCGCCGCATTCGCCGCGGCCTGGGTCGTGCCCTCGATGATCGGGCCGTTCCTCGCCGGAGCCGTCGCGGAGTACCTGGACTGGCGATGGGCGTTCCTCGGTGTCGCGGTGCTTACCGGCGCGGCGTTCGTGATGATCGCCATCCGGCTGCGCGGCGTCGATCTGGGGCACGGCGAGCCTCAGGATGGCCGCGCTCTCATCGCGCGTCTGCTGCTCGCCGTCGTGGTGGCGGTCCTCGCGGTCGTGGTCGGCTTCTCGGCCGACATGTCGCCCGCGTTCCGCTGGCCGGTCGCACTCGGGGCCGTGGTCGTCATCGCCGTCGCCGTGCTCCCGCTGCTGCCCCGGCGCACGCTGCGGGCCGGGCGGGGTCTGCCGAGCGTCGTGCTGATGCGCGGCATCGCGGCCGGGGCCTTCTTCGCGGCGGAGGCGTACATCCCGTACCTGCTGATGGAGCGGTTCGATTTCACGGCGACCTGGGCCGGAGTGGCGCTGATGCTCGCGGCGTTCGCCTGGGCGGGAGCATCCGCTCTGCAGGGACGCTACGGCGAGCAGTTGGGCAACCATCGCATCTCTCTGATCAGTCTCGGACTACTGCTGATCGCAATGGTGTGCGTGCTGCTCGCCGCTCTCTTCGGCGTCTCGCCTGCGCTGGTGATCATCGGATGGGCGTTCGCCGGAGGCGGGATGGGACTGCTCTATCCGCGCCTGACCGTGCTCACCCTGGCCTACTCCGACGAGACGAACCAGGGTTTCAACTCGTCGGCGCTGTCGATCTCGGATGCGACCGGATCGGCCGTCGCGATCGCTCTCGCCGGTCTCGGCGTGGCCACTCTCGGGGGCGGCTCAGGGGCATTCGGCGTCGTGTTCGCGTTCGGGATCGCCCTGGTCGTGCTCGCCGTGGTGCCGGGCCTCAGGCTGGGCCACGCCGCCGAGTCGCAGACGCCCTGACGGCCTCGGCGATGGCGGTCACGCCGAGGTCGAAGACCCGGTCGAGCCCCGCCGTGACATCGGTCTCCCCACCGTCGAGCAGGGCGCCGTGGCTGTCCGCGTGCATGCGCTGCTGTACGAGCGTCGCGTGTCCGAGCACGAAGTGCAGGATCGCGATCGCGCGCTCATCGACCTCCTCGGCGCCGGCGCGCTCGAGCTGTGCGGCCAGGGCGGTCTGGGCGGGCGAGGCGCCGAGCCTCAGAGCGTGGGTGCTGAGAACGAGTTCTGCGCCGTCACGGTGGGCGTAGAGCGCATCGCGGATGCCGCGGGCGGTCGTGAGCACATCTGTCGCGCCGACGGGGATCGAGGCGGTGATGCGATCGGCGAGGTCGGCGAGGAGCTCCTGCTTGTTCGCGTAGTGCCAGTAGAGCGCGCTGGGCTGCACCTCCAGTCGTGCCGCGATCCGTCGCATCGAGAGGTCGGCGAGACCCACCTCGTCGAGCAGCCCGAGTGCGGTCCGAGCCACGCTGTCGCGGTCGTGTCGTGCGGAATTGTGCTCGGGGGTCATGTCCTCACTATAGTGAACAGCGTTCAGGTGAACGGTGTTCAGGTGGAGCATCCGAGCCGATCGAAGGAGGGCGGATGTCCCAGGCGATGACGGACACCACCACGATCTCGCTCGACGGCGTGGGAGTCGAGATCGACGGTCGCGCGATCCTGCGGGACGTGGCCCTCATTCTGACGGCGCCGAGGACCGCGGTGATCGGCGCGAACGGTTCCGGGAAGTCGACGTTCGCGCGCCTTCTGAACGGGCTCATCACGCCGTCCCACGGTCGGGTTGTCGTGCAGGGACACGACACGGTTCGGGATCGTGCTTCGCTGCGGCAGCGGGTGGGCTTCGTGTTCACCAATCCCGAGGCCCAGATCCTGAGGCCCACGCCGGCGGAGGATCTCGCGCTGTCGTTGCGCGGCCGACCTCGCGCGGAGGTGGCGCAGCGCGTGCAGGCCGCGCTCCGTGAGCACGGGCTGTCCGCCCACGCCGACGCCCCGGCTTCGACGCTGTCCGGAGGGCAGAAGCAGATGCTGGCACTGGCGTCCGTGCTGATCGCCGAGCCGCGACTGATCGTGGCGGACGAGCCGACCACGCTCCTCGATCTGCGCAACGCCCGCCGCATCGGTGACCTCCTCCTCGCCCAGCCGGCGCAGACCGTCATCGTGACCCACGATCTGGAGCTCGCTTCCCGCTGCGATGTGGCCGTGCTCTTCGAGGAAGGCCGGGTGACCGCGACCGGCGACCCGGCCAGCGTCATCGAGACCTACCGTCGAGGTTGTGGATGATCCAGCTCTACCGGCCGGGAAGCGGAATCCTTCATCGGGCGCCGGCATCGCTCAAGCTTGCGGCGCTCGCACTGCTCGCGCTCGGTCTGTCGCTGGTGCGGCTCGACGCGGCGGGCACGGCGGGCGTGCTGCTCGGCGTCGTCGTGCTCTATGGCGCGGGCGGACTGCCGCCGCGGGTGCTGGTCGCCGAGCTCTGGCGAGTGCGCTGGCTGGCGATCGTGCTCGCGGCGGCTCTGGCGGTCTTCGTCTCCCCGCTCGCGGCATGGATCAGCACGGGCCGCGTCGTCGCACTGCTGCTCCTCGCGAGCCTGCTGACGCTGACCACTCGCATGTCCGAACTGCTCGACGTCCTGCAGCGGCTCCTGCATCCGCTCCGCCGGTGGGGCGTCGACCCGGATGCCGTCGCGATGACGATCTCGCTCACGATCACCATGATCCCCGTCGTGGCGGGTTTTGCCGAGCGGGTGCGCGAGGCCGGACGAGCCCGGGGTGTTCGACTCGGTGTGCGGACGGTGGTGCCGCTGCTCGTGCTCACCCTCCGCCATGCCGACGAGGTCGGCGAGGCGCTGGCAGCCCGAGGCATCGGCTGACCCTCACGCGATGCCGAACGCCGCGCGAGGCACCGGGAGAGCTGCCGCGGAACGGGCGAGACGGAGCGCTCCGGCGATGAGCAGGACGGCGATGACGATCGTCGCGACCGACGCGCTGAGGGCGAGGAGCAGCACGATCCCGATCAGCCCCACCAGCGAGCCGAGCACGATCCGCGGAGCGGAGGTCGTCGCCTCGGGCGCGGCCTGTGTCTCGAAGCGTGTGAACGCCATCGCGACCACGGCGGTGAGGATCAGCGCCGTGGCCAGCCACAGCGGACGCCCCGCCCACCATGCCACGCTGTCCAGCGCGGGCAGGGGAATGCCGGTGAGCAGAGCGCCGGTGGCGGTGATACCGGCCATGGCGAGCAGCACCGGCATGTGCCAGAGGTAGATGGTCATGGCCCGTCGCGTGACGAAGTTCGTGAAGGCTGCCGGCTGAGGGCGGCGGCTGAAGCGCTCGAGGCGGTCGCGGTTCAGCGAGAGGGCGCCGGTGTGGATGACTCCGACGAGGATCAGGGCAGCCGTGGGTGGATTGATGTTCGCGATGAGGTCGGGCGAGTAGACGCCGGTGAGGAAGGTGAGCGCCAGCAGCAGCGTCGCCGCGCGGATCGCGAGCATGCGGACGCGGCGGCTGAGCGTATCGATGCGGCCATCCGCGAGGAAGAAGCCGAGCTGCTGGAGCGCCATCCAGACGAAGGCGAGGTTCAGGAATCCGAGTCCCTCGAAGCCGCTCGCGGCGCGGAGTGCGTCGACGACGACCGCTGCCAGCGCGAGCAGGGCGATCGTCCGCAGCGGTGCCCGCTCGTGCGCGGCCGCGAGGAGCGGAAGCAGCGCCTGGCAGAGCACGAACACCCCGAGGAACCAGAGTGGCTGCCCGTAGCGGAACCCCGCGGTCACGATGATGTCGGCCGGGACGCCGACGATGGTGAGGACGGCGAGAGAGATCCCGACGACGGCGATCGTGAACAGCGCCGGCCGCAGCAGCCGGTGCAGCCGACCGGCCACGAAGGCCGTGGCCGTGCCGCCGCGACTGCGCAGACGCCGGTAGGCGAGCAGCCCCGAGAATCCGCCGATCACGAAGAACAGCGGCATCACCTGGAGCATCCAGCTCAGAGGAGCGATCCACGAGGTGCCGTCGCTGGCGTTCGTGAATGCCGGACCGGAGGCGGTGAGGGTGACGCCGACCATGATCGAATGCAGGAGCACCACGCCGAGGACGCAGAGGGCGCGGACGAAGTCGATCCCGGTGTCGCGCTGTGCGGGCGGCGGGGGAGTGGGAGCTGCGGTGCGCGGTGCCAGGGCGATGGTCATGAGTCCTCCTCGGGGCGATGTCCCCGAAGACTATGGACGCGGTGCGCGGGGCGGCATCAACCCCGGGTGCCGTTCCGGCCCCTACCGTGGAGTGAGTCAGTTCGACGGTTCGACGAGGCCGGTGTCGTAGGCGAGGATCACGGCGTGCACGCGGTCGCGCAGGCTCAGCTTCGCGAGCACCTTGCCGACATGCGTCTTCACGGTCTGCTCGGCGATGAACAGCTCGGCGGCGATCTCGGTGTTCGAGTGGCCCTTGCCGATCAGGACGAGCACCTCGCGCTCCCGTTCGGTGAGGTCGGCGAGCGCCGTCGCGGCGCGAGGTGCGCGGGGTCGTCGCCCGGCGAACTGCTCGATCATGCGCCGCGTGACGCTCGGCGCGAGGAGCGCATCGCCACCGGCCACCACCCGCACGGCGTGTACCAGTTCCTCCGGCAGTGCATCCTTCAGCAGGAACCCGCTGGCTCCGGCCTCCAGGGCGTCGTAGACGTAGTCGTCGATGTCGAATGTCGTGAGCATCAGGATCCGCGGGACGTGGGCCGCGGGATAGTTCGGACCGAGGATGCGCCGGGTCGCCTCGATGCCGTCGAGTTCCGGCATCCGCACATCCATCAGGATGACGTCCGGATCGAGTCGCGCGGACAGCGTGACCGCCTCGGCGCCGTTCGCCGCCTGCCCTGCGACGCGGATGCCGTCGTGGGCGTCGAGCAGTGCGGCGAATCCCGCACGGACCATGGCCTGGTCATCGGCGATGAGGACGCTGATCGTCACGGGTTCTCCTTGTCGGTGCCGGAAGCGCCGGTGAGCGACTCCGACGTTCTGGGTGCGCCGTCGACGGCCAGGGGAAGCGATGCCTCGACCGTCCAGCCGCCGTCGGAGTCGGCACGGGCGGAGAGGCTCCCACCGAGGAGTTCGGCACGCTCGCGCATCCCGCGAAGACCATATCCCGTTCCGTGGCCGTCCGGAGTGCGGGGCGGCGCGGCGTTGTGTACGCGGATCCGGATCGTCTCGGCATCGGCGTGCAGGCGGACGGCGATCCGGGCTCCCGGCGCGTGACGGACGGCGTTGCTCAGGGCCTCCTGGATGATGCGGAACGTGGCGATCTGCACTCCAGGTGCCGCCGCGGAGGCCGTGTCGCCTCCCTCGATCATCAGGCCGACCTCCACACCGGCACGGCGGATGCTGTCGACCAGGGCCGGCACATCGTCGATTCCCTGCTGCGGTGTCAGCTCGGTGCTCTGGTCCTCGGTGCGCAGCACACCGAGCAGCCGTCGCATCTCGGTCAGCGAGCCGCGAGCCGTCGCCGCGATGTCGTCGAACTCGGCTGCCGCGACATCGCCGATCTCGGGGAGGCGGTAGCGCGCGGTCGAGGCCTGGACCTGGATGACCGACATGCTGTGCGCCACGACGTCATGCAGCTCGCGCGCGATGCGCGTGCGCTCCTCGACGAGGGCGCGCCGCGATTGCTCGAGGGCGCTGTGCTCCTTCTCCCGGGTCAGCTCCTCGGCTACCCGCAGCCTTCCGGCCACCAGCGCCGCGATGAGGAGCATCGCCGCACCGAGGGAGACCGTCACGATGGTGTCGGCGGTGGCGTTGCCGGCGGCGGCCGGCGACGAGACCATGTCGGGCCGCAGGAGCGGCGAGGTGAGCGAGGCGATCACTCCGATGATCAGGGCGATGGAGCCGAAGCGGATGCCGTGCCGGAAGGTGATGACGCCGACGAAGACGACGAAGGCGAGGAGCGCCGGCACCGACCACGGCCACGGCGCATGACTCGCGTGCTCCCGGTCGACGATGAGGGGCACGGTGAAGACCGCGACGCCGAGCAGGGCGGTCGCCCACCGTGGATGCGAGATCGCCAGCAGCGGAGCGACGCACAGCGCGGCGCCGAGCAGGAACGACAGCGGGACCGGTGTGCCGTACAGCGCGGAGTGGATCGGCACCAGGTTCGCGAACAGCGCCACGGACACCACGCACAGCACCACGAGGGCCGCGGTGCGGGGTGAGATCCGCGAACGGCGTGGGGTGGTCTTCGGGCGACGTGCCATGAGTGTCATCCTGCCAGTCGGGGGATGGGCTCTCGTCGTCGACGAGCGGCCGCGACGCGGTCGAGCACCACTCCGACGACGAGAGCGATGACGATGCCGAGCCCTGCACTGAGCAGCGGCTGGTCCTTGATCCACGCGCCGGCGAGCAGGCCGATCGCCAGGCTGAAGATGCTCCAGCTGATCCCGGCGACCAGGCTCAGGGGCAGGAAGCGGCGCCAGGCGAAGTCCAGTGCTCCGGCCGACATGTTCACCGCCACCCGACCGACCGGGATGTACCGCGCGCCGAGGATGAGCGTCGCGCTGCGGCGATCGAGCGCTCGTTGCGCATGAGCGAACGCGCCGGCCACCCTCGGTCGACGCATCCAGGCGAACCGGGTGGTGCCGAGGCGCCGACCGATCGCGAACGCGATGTTGTCGCCGATCGCCGCGCCGATCGCGGCCACCAGACCGAGGAGCAGCAGGTTCCCGTCACCCGTGGACGCCGCCACCGCGACCGCGGCGACCAGCACCGTCTCGCTGGGAACGGGCGGGAAGAACCCGTCGATGATCGTCACGGCGAACAGCACCAGGTACAGCCAGGGGGAGGCGATCGCCTGCATGATGATCTCGTTGAGTATGTCCACTCCTGCACGCTACGAAGAGGAGACAGGTCGGGGCATCACTCTGCGGTATCGTCCCTGTCACTCTGAGGGCTGATCTTGCTGACCGGCGCCCCCTGCCGCGCGGCTTATACTGGGAGGTCGGCCGCTCGGCCGGACATCTCCCCCTGAACGAACGGACATCCGCTGTGCTTGCCGTGCACGACCTCGAGATCCGCGTTGGCGCGCGCCTGCTCATGGAGAACGTCTCGTTCCGCGTCGCCGACGGAGACAAGATCGGGCTCGTCGGCCGTAACGGTGCCGGAAAGACCACGCTCACCAAGGTGCTCGCCGGTGATGCCCTGCCGTCGAACGGCAAGGTGACCCGCTCGGGCGAACTCGGCTACCTGCCTCAGGACCCGCGCTCGGGCAACCCGGAAGACCTCGCCCGTACCCGCATCCTCGACGCCCGTGGCCTCGGGCAGCTGAACCTCGGGATGACCGAGGCCTCGCTCGCGATGGGCTCCGAAGACCCGGCCGTCGCAGAGAAGGCCATGAAGCGCTACGCCGCGCTGACCGAGAAGTTCGAGGCGCAGGGCGGCTACGCCGCCGAAGCACAGGCCGCTTCCATCGCGCACAACCTGTCGCTGCCCGACCGCATCCTCGACCAGCCGCTGTCCACCCTGTCCGGTGGTCAGCGTCGTCGCATCGAGCTCGCGCGCATCCTCTTCTCCGACGCGCAGACGATGATCCTCGACGAGCCCACGAACCACCTCGACGCCGACAGCGTCGTGTGGCTGCGCGAGTTCCTCAAGGGGTACAAGGGTGGGCTGATCGTGATCAGTCACGACGTCGAGCTGGTCGGTGAGACCGTGAACCGCGTGTTCTACCTCGACGCGAACCGTCAGGTCATCGACACGTACAACATGAACTGGAAGAACTACCTGCGTCAGCGGGTGGCCGACGAGGAGCGCCGCAAGAAGGAGCGCGCGAACGTCGAGAAGAAGGCGACCACGCTGCAGCTGCAGGCGGCGCGCTTCGGCGCGAAGGCCTCCAAGGCGGCTGCCGCCCACCAGATGGTGGCGCGCGCGGAGAAGATGCTCGCTGGGCTCGACGACGTGCGCCAGGAGGATCGCGTCGCGAAGCTGCGGTTCCCGAAGCCGGCTCCCTGCGGCAAGACGCCGCTCATGGCGTCCGGTCTGTCGAAGTCGTACGGTTCGCTGGAGATCTTCACCGACGTCGACCTCGCCATCGACCGCGGCTCCAAGGTCGTGATCCTGGGACTCAACGGTGCCGGCAAGACGACACTGCTCCGGATGCTGGCGGGCGTCGACAAGCCGGACACCGGGCAGCTCGAGCCGGGCCATGGACTCAAGGTCGGCTACTACGCCCAGGAGCACGAGAACCTCGATGTCAAGCGCTCGGTGCTCGAGAACATGGTGTCGGCGGCCCCGCACATCACGGAGACCGAGGCGCGCAAGGTGCTCGGCTCGTTCCTCTTCACGGGTGACGACGTGCTGAAGCCGGCCGGCGTGCTGTCCGGTGGGGAGAAGACGCGTCTGTCCCTGGCGACCCTCGTGGTGTCCTCCGCGAACCTGCTGCTCCTGGATGAGCCCACCAACAACCTCGACCCTGCGTCGCGCGAGGAGATCCTCGGCGCGCTCGCGCACTACGAGGGTGCTGTCGTGCTGGTCTCGCACGACCCCGGTGCCGTGCAGTCGCTCAACCCGGAGCGGGTGCTGATCCTGCCCGACGGTGTCGAAGACATCTGGAGCCAGGAGTACCAGGACCTCATCGAGCTCGCCTGAGCCGGAGCCCACGTGGCATAGTCGAGAGGGTGACAGACCCCGAGATCTCTCGACTGAATCAACCTCTCAACGAATGGCTTCGTGGTCGCCACGCTCTCACCGGCGAGCCGCCCGAGTGGAACCTCGATGCGCTGCCCGAGGAGCCGACGGTCCTGTTCCGTGAATGGATGCTGCAGGCCGACGCCGCCGGTGTCGCCGAGCCGCACGCAGCGACTCTCGCCACGGTCGATGCGAGCGGCGTTGCGGACGCGCGAACCCTGATCCTGAAGGAGATCGATGACGGGCGCTGGGCCTTCGCCAGCACCCGTTCCTCTCGCAAGGGTGCTCAGTTGACCGACTCGCCGTCCGCCGCACTGAACTTCTGGTGGCAGCCGCAGGTGCGCGCGGTTCGGGTACGAGGTCCTGTGGAGGAGGCGACAGCCGAGGAGAGTGCGGCAGACCTCGCTGCGCGGTCCGCCTCGGCGCGGGAGGGGATCGCGCCCGGCGACTGGGTGCGCTGGCGGATCATCCCGACGAGGATCGAGTTCTGGCAGGGATCGCGGGACCGCCGACACACCCGAGTCGTCTACGAACCGGTCGGCGACGGCTGGTCGCAGACGATCATCCGCGACTGACGTCGCCGAGGCCGCGAGGATAAGCGCGACCGCCGCACCCGACTACCCGCATCGAAGGAGAGACAGCGTGGACACACCCGCACCGACTGAGCGAGGAATGAGCGGATACCAGGTTGTCGAGATCGGTGAGCTCGACCAATGGCGCAGCCATCACGGCGGTTTCGATGCGACTCGATCGCGGGACGGCCGGCGCGTCGTCGATCACGAACTGACGATGCAGTACATCGGGATGACGGCGAATGCTCTCGAGCCGGGAGAAGAGGCCGGCTACTGGCACGTGCACGCGAAGGTCGAGGAGGTCTACGTGTTCCTCGGCGGCCGAGGGCAGATGGGGCTGGACGACGATGTCGTCGAGGTGGGCCCCGGCACCGTGATACGCGTTGGTCAGGGCGTCGCGCGCACGTGGCGGGCGCGCCCGGACAGCCCGGGAGAGCTGCGCTGGCTGTGCATCCGTGCGGGCGGCGAGGCGTTGCCGCACCTGCCGGACGACAGCTCGCGGCTGCCGCAGAAGCCCATGCCCTGGGTCGACTGAACGCGGCGACGAACCTCAGTGCGCGTCGAGCAGCTCGTCTTCGACGTCGGCGTCCTGATCTCGGCGACGGGACTTCTTCACCGGGGTTGCGATCCCCTCGACGTCTTCGCGATGCTTCACGATCTCGGTGCGGATGATGTATCCGATGAACACGAAGCCCATCAGAGCGAACAGGATCCACTGAATCGCGTAGGAGAGATGCGGGCCGGGATCGTCGGTGGGGGAGTCGAATCCTCCCAGCGAGGTCCCGGCGGGCTCCTCGCTGATGAGCTGACCGTACGCGCCGGTGATCACATCGCCGTCGACGAGTTCGGCGATCGACGGCAGGTTGATCGTCGGCACCTGGCCGTCAGGCGCTCCTCGACCGGAGGCCGGAAGCTGCTCCCCGGGACGGAGTCGCACGGTCGCCTCCACCTCACCGGTCGGCGGGGCGGGAACGGAATCCGGCGAGTCGCCGTCACCCGGGGGCACCCAGCCGCGGTCCACGATGAAGACGCGGCCGTCGACGTCGCGGAACGGAACCAGCACCTCGAACGCGCTCGTGCCCCCGTGCGGACGGTTGCGCACCAGGAGCTGTTGATCGGCGAGGTACTCGCCCCGCAGAATCACCGGGTGCCATTGGTCGCCGGGGTCGAGCGCGCCGTCGTCACCGATCAGGTCGGACAGGGGTACCGGGTCCGCGTCGTAGTTCTGCTCGACGAGCGCGATCTGCTCCGAGCGCGTTTCGTTCCGCTCGAACTGCCAGTTCGACAGGAAGGCGCACGCGACCGCGAAGCCGATCGCGATGAGCACGTACACAGCCCATCGGGTCATCCGCTGACTCATGCGGGAAGACCGTCCCGAACGAAGACGGGGAAGTCCCTCGCGGCCAGATAGTCGTGAAGGAACCCGACGTGCTCATCGCAGGCGAGCCAGATCTTCTCGCGATCGGCGGCGTGGATGCGCGGGTTGCGCCACACGACCTGATGGGTCGCCGCGCTCCGGCAGCCGGCGCGCGCGCATTCGAACTCGGTCACGATTCGTCCCGGCGTCCTTCGCGGATGGTGAACACCTGCGGATCGGTGGATTCCTCGACGGCGATGGGCTCGGGCTTCGGCGCCTCGATCTCCTGCACCGGAGATTCGGCGATGGTCTCGGTGCTGTCGCTTCCGGCATTGGCGAAGACCACGGCGATGTAGGGGAGCACGGCGGCGGCGATCCCGAACACCCAGGTGTACCAGCCGTACGGCTGGACGAGGACCATGAGGGCGAAGCAGATGATGCGGATCGTCATCGTGAGCGCGTAACGGCGCACACGATGATCCGCCTCATCCTGCGGCGACTGCGGCAGTGAGGTGACGGCCGGGACTCCGCGCGCGTTCTTCACGATGTTCCCAGCCTACGCCGGTGCGGCGACACCGGCGCGTCGGTGCGGCGGACGCTCAGCTCGCGTAGAGGAAGGGAAGGGTGAAGGCTCCGAAGAACAGCAGGCCGACGATCGTCGAGATGATCGAGAACAGGAGGATGCCGGCGACGACGTAGCCCATGATCACCCCGGCGAAGGCCATGCCGCGTCCGCCCAGACCGGGGTCGCGCTTGGTCTGACGAAGAGCCATGTGGCCGGTGATCACGGCGGCGATGGACGCCAGCATCGGTACCACGGCCCAGAACAGCACGATTCCGGCGATGCCGCAGACGAGTGACGTGACGGCGAGGCCGCTCGTCGGCCGGGCCGGCGGCGCGGGGTAGCCCGAGGCCGCGTAAGGGGAGTAGCCCTGCTGCTGCGGGGGGAGCGGAGGACCGTAACCGGACTGGGCGGGGGCGACGCCGTAGGGCGACTGCTGGATGGCTGCCTGACCGTACGGCTGCTGCTGCGGGGCGACCTGCCCGTATCCGGGCGTTGCGCCGGGGTAGGCCTGGGTGGGCTGAGGCGGGACCTGCGCGGGATATGTCGGTGCGTACGCCGGCGACAGCGTGGCCGCAGGAGGAGGAGGCGGCGGGGGTGTGAGTCGCTGCGCGTCGGGGGGAGAAGGGATGCGGGTGTCGTCGCTCACGCTGGTGCCTTTCGTCGCGTTCAGCGTCCCAGCACGCCTGGGTTCTGTCAAACGCTCGCCGCAGCCGGGCGATCACCGCGCACGTGCCTGGCGGAGCATCCTCGATAGGATCGATGACGGCTCGGGACCCCGGACCACGGCCCAGATCAGGAGTGATACCCATGAGTGCTCAGCGCGTCGTCCTCGTGACCGGAGGCAACCGCGGCATCGGCCGCGCGATCGCCGAGCGCTTCGTCCGCGACGGGTACCGTGTGGCCGTCACCGCGCGCAGCGGTGAAGGGCCAGAGGGCACGTTGACCGTCCGTGCGGACGTGACGGATGCTGCGGCGCTCGACGCCGCGTTCACCGAGGTGGAGCAGCAGCTCGGACCGGTCGAGATCGTCGTCGCGAACGCCGGGATCACGAAGGACACCCTGTTGTTGCGCATGAGCGAGGACGACTTCGACAGCGTGGTGGCGACCAACCTCGGCGGTACCTTCCGCGTGGTCAAGCGCGCGTCCAAGGGCATGCTGCGCGCGCGGTTCGGCCGAGTCATCCTCATCTCCAGCGTCGTCGGGCTCTACGGCTCCGCGGGCCAGGTCAATTACTCTGCGTCGAAGAGCGCGCTCGTCGGATTCGCTCGCTCCCTGACGCGCGAGCTCGGCGGGCGAGGTATCACGGCGAACGTCGTCGCCCCCGGATTCATCGAGACCGACATGACCGCGGAACTGCCCGAAGAGACCCAGAAGCAGTACAAGGCGAACATCCCTGCAGGCCGGTTCGCCACCCCGGACGAGGTCGCCGGTGTCGTGACCTGGCTCGCCGGTGACGACGCGGGCTACATCTCGGGCGCCGTCATCCCGGTCGACGGCGGTCTGGGCATGGGGCACTGACCCCGCCTCGGCCGCGTCAGGCGGTCATCGGGCGATCGCAGCGTTGATCAGCTCGCCGAGCTTCTCCGGCACGGAGAACTGCGGCCAGTGGCCCGACCCGATCTTCACGACCTCGGTGTCGTCGATCGCATGGAACTCCTCTGCGTAGTCACCCCACTGTTCGAGAACTGCTTCGAACGCCTCGCGGTCGAGACCGCCCATCAGCAGCGTCACCGGCACCCGGTACCGAGCGTCGTCGCCGAGGACGATCCCGTCGGTCGGCACGCGAGCGGGAACACTGCGGGCCAGGGGCGCGGTGCGCGCTCGCGTCGCCTCGTCGAGGTCGCTGACGTCGTCATCCGGGAAGAAGTCCCATCCCGGGAAGGCGACCACGCCGTCGACCAGCTCGAACTCGCCGATGTTCGCGCCCGGAGGCAGCGGCACGGTGTCGACGAAGATCACGCGGCTCACGCGGTCGGGCCGTGCGTCGGCGACACCCCAGGCGACGTTGCCCCCACCGCTGTGCCCGACGACGACGGCCGCACCCGGCAGGGAGTCCAGAGCGGCGACCGCAGCATCGACCCACTCGGCGATGCCGACGTCGGCGGACTCGGATGCCGGAGCGCCGAGGCCCGGCATGGTGAGGGGATGCGCGCGATGCCCCGCCTTCTCGAGAGTGGGGATCACGGCGTCCCAGCTGGTGGCATCGAGCCAGAGACCGGGGATGAGAATGATGTCCATGACCCGACGGTAGCCCTGGCGTCCGACATCCGCCAGGTTCGCTAGGGCAGGAGCGGAATGACCTCGGACAGGTCCTGCGGCCCGATCACGAGGCTCGCGGCGCTCTTCACGGCCGGCTTCGCATTGAAGGCGATTCCGAGCCCGGCGACGCCCATCATGGGCAGGTCGTTCGCGCCGTCTCCGATCGCGATCGTGGCATGCGGTGCGATGCCGAGCTCGCGGGCCCATGCCTGCAACGACGAGGCTTTCGCGGCGCCGTCGACGATGTCGCCGTCCACGTGGCCGGAGAGCACCCCGTCGACCACCTCGAGTCGATTCGCACGCCAGCGGTCCACACCCAGCTCCGGAGCCACACCGTCGAGGATCTCGTGGAACCCGCCTGAGACGACCCCCACGACACCGCCGCGCTGATGCACGGCCGCGGTCAGCTCCCGCACGCCCGGCGTCGGCTCGATACGTCCGCGGACCCGCTCGAACGCGGCGACCGGCACTCCCTCGAGTGCGGCCACGCGCGACCGCAGGCTCGTGGCGAAGTCCACCTCGCCGCGCATCGCGGCCTCGGTCGCCGCCTGGACCTCGTCGCGACGGCCGGCCTCGTCGGCGAGCAGCTCGATCACCTCATTGCGGATGAGGGTGGAATCGGCATCGAGGACGACGAGGAATCGCGCGGCGGTCACACGATCGAGCCTACCGACCAGCGGTGTGGTCGTTGCGCCGCGTGACTCGTCCGCGTCCGACGCCTCAGCGCTCGATGAAGATGCCCTTGCCGACCACGGTGATCCCCGACTCGGTCACCGTGAAGCCGCGGGCGAGGTCCCGCTCCCGATCTACGCCGACGGTCGCACCATCGGCCAGCACCACGTTCTTGTCGAGGATCGCCCGATGCACCCGGGCGCCCTGACCCAGCCGCACGTGATCGAAGACGACCGAGTCGGTGATGGTCGAGCCGCCTCCGGCGAGCGTCCACGGACCCACGACACTGCGTTCCAGGTGGGTGCCGGAGAGCACGGATCCGAGCGAGACGATCGAGTCGATGGCGTTGCCGATGCGACCGACCGAGTCGCGCACGAACTTCGCGGGCGGCGAGTTCACCGCCTGGGAGTGGATCGGCCACTCCATGTTGTAGAGGTTGAAGATCGGCAGCGTCGAGATCAGGTCGCGGTGGGCGTCGAAGAAGGAGTCGATCGTCCCCACATCGCGCCAATAGGACCGGTCGCGCGGCGAGGATCCGGGGACCTCGTTCTGCTTCATGTCGTAGTAGCCGGCCTCGCCGCGGTCGACGAAGTAGGGCACGATGTCGCCGCCCATGTCGTGTCCGGAGGTGGGCGACTCGCCGTCGGCCTCCACGGCGGCGATCAGCGCGTCCGTATCGAAGATGTAGTTACCCATCGAGGCCAGCACCTCGTGCGGCGAATCCTCGAGGCCGGCGATGTCGGTCGGCTTCTCGAGGAACTGCTTGATCCGGCCGGATTCCGCATCGGCGTCGATCACGCCGAACTGCGATGCCAGGGCCAGCGGCTGGCGGATGCCGGCGACCGTCGCCTTCGCACCGGAGGCGATGTGGGCGTCGAGCATCTGCCGGAAGTCCATGCGGTACACGTGATCCGCACCGATGACGACGACGATGTCGGGCTTCTCGTCGTTGATCAGGTTCATGCTCTGCAGGATCGCGTCGGCGGATCCCGAGAACCAGCGCTTGCCGAGCCGCTGCTGCGCCGGCACCGACGCGACATAGGAGTCGAGGAGTGCCGACATCCGCCAGGTCTGGGAGATGTGGCGGTCGAGACTGTGGGACTTGTACTGCGTGAGCACGACGACCTGTCTCAGGCCCGAGTTGATCAGGTTGGAGATCGCGAAATCGATCAACCGGTACTGCCCGCCGAAGGGCACAGCCGGTTTGGCGCGATCAGCCGTGAGGGGCATGAGTCGCTTGCCCTCGCCTCCGGCGAGGATGATCCCGAAGATCTTCTTTGGAGCGGACATGGCTCAACCATAGATGCCACGAAGCTCACCTCACTAGCGTCTGGACAAGTGAGTCACTAGCGTCTAAAGCATGCGAGTCGAGATGATCACGAAGGAATACCCGCCGGAGATCTATGGCGGGGCCGGTGTGCACGTCGCGGAGCTCGTCACGGCGCTGCGTCAGAGCATCGAGGTCAGGGTGCGAGCCTTCGGCGCTGAGCGCACGGAGGAGGGGACCTTCTCCTATCGTGCACCCGCCGAGCTCGCTGACGCGAACGCGGCGCTGCAGACCCTGGGCACGGATCTCGAGATCGTCTCGGCGATCGCCGACGCCGACATCGTGCACAGCCACACCTGGTACGCCAACTTCGCCGGGCACCTCGCCTCCCAGCTGCACGGCATCCCGCACGTGCTCACTGCTCACAGCCTCGAGCCGCTGCGCCCGTGGAAGGCCGAGCAGCTCGGCGGCGGATACGCCGTGTCGAGCGGGATCGAGAAGCTCGCGTACGAGAACGCCGCCGCCGTCATCGCGGTGAGCGCAGGCATGCGCGCCGACATCCTGCGCAGCTATCCGCAGGTGGACCCGGCGAAGGTGCGCGTGATCCACAACGGGATCGATGTGGATCGCTGGCGTCCGGTGCACGATGCCGCCTTCCTGCAGTCCATCGGGATGGACCCTGACCGTCCGTCCGTCGTCTTCGTCGGTCGCATCACCCGCCAGAAGGGTCTGCCGTATCTTCTCCAGGCCGCTCGGCTGCTGCCGCCGGAGGTGCAGCTGGTACTGTGCGCCGGCGCCCCGGACACGCCGGAGATCATGGCCGAGGTGCAGGAGGGCGTGCGTCTCCTGCAGCAGAGTCGTGACGGCGTCATCTGGATCGAGCGGATGCTGCCGCGCGATGAGCTCTCGGCCATCCTCACCGCGGCCACGACGTTCGTGTGCCCGTCGATGTACGAGCCTCTGGGGATCGTGAACCTCGAGGCGATGGCGTGCGGTGCGGCGGTCGTCGGAACTGCGACGGGCGGCATCCCCGAGGTCGTCGCCGACGGCGTCACTGGTCGTCTCGTACCCATCGAGCAGCTGCAGGACGGCACGGGCACGCCCGTCGATGCGGAGCGATGGGTCGCGGATCTCGCGGCCGTGCTCACTGAGGTCGCCATGGATCCGGAGCGGGCACGCGCCTACGGCGAGGCCGGGCGGGAGCGGGCCCGCGACGAGTTCAGCTGGGGTGCGATCGCCGACACCACGCGCGCGCTGTACGCGGAGCTGTCCGACTGAGCCGATAGGCTGGAGACATGTCGATCGCTCTGGAATTCACCGACGTCGTCGTGCGCCGCGAAGGGCGCAACATCGTCGATCACGTGACCTGGCAGGTCGCCGACGATCAGCGGTGGGTGATCCTCGGGCCCAACGGCGCAGGCAAGACCACGCTGCTGCAGCTGGCCGACACGCTGATGCATCCGACGGCCGGAACCGTCACGGTGCTGGGGGAGACCCTGGGCCGCACCGACGTGTTCGAGGTGCGTCCCCGCATCGGGTTCGCCTCGTCGGCGATGGCCAAGCAGGTGCCGCGCGACGAGACCGTCCTCAACACCGTTCTGACGGCTGCGTACTCGGTGCTCGGCCGGTGGAACGAGAGCTACGAGGACATCGACGAGCGCCGTGCCCTCCGGGTACTCGGAGACTGGCGACTCGATCATCTCGCTCAGCGCACGTTCGGAACGCTGAGCGACGGCGAGCAGAAGCGGGTGCAGATCGCGCGGGCCGTCATGACCGACCCCGAACTGCTGGTGCTCGACGAGCCGACGGCGTCCCTCGACCTCGGATCGCGAGAAGAGCTCCTCGCCCTGCTGAGCGGCTATGCGTCGT
This sequence comes from Microbacterium sp. W4I20, assembly GCF_030816505.1. NCBI lineage: Bacteria > Bacillati > Actinomycetota > Actinomycetes > Micrococcales > Microbacteriaceae > Microbacterium > Microbacterium sp. W4I20. The sequence goes on from NZ_JAUSYB010000001.1 coordinate 308,742, forward strand.
CTCCGTCGACGCCGGCGATGCTGATGGTCACGCACCACGTCGAAGAGATCCCGGTCGGGTTCACGCATGTGATGCTGCTTCGCGAGGGCCGCGTCGTGTCCGCCGGCCCGATCGCTGAGACGCTCACCGCCGAGGCACTGAGCGAGGCGTTCGGGATGCCGATCACTCTGAGCTCCGACGACGGCCGGTACGCCGCCCGCGCGGCATCCTGAACCGAGTCACGCAGAGTTTAGAACTACTGATAGAATCGATCCTTGGTGCTCACTGCGCCGCAGACTTCCCTCGTCCCTGGCACAATCCAGGGCAGCAACTAAGGAATCCCATGAAGACTGACATTCACCCCACGTACACGGCCGTCGTGTTCCGCGACCTCGGCTCGGGCGAGACGTTCCTCACCCGTTCCACGGTCCCGGTGAACGCGACCAAGACCATCGAGCTGGACGGCGTGGAGTACCCCGTCATCGACGTCGAGATCTCCTCCGCCTCGCACCCGTTCTACACGGGAAAGCAGCGCATCATGGACTCGGCCGGTCGCGTCGAGAAGTTCAACCAGCGCTTCAAGGGCTTCGGCGGCTCGTCCAAGTAACGACCGCTGTCACGAAGGCCCCGCACTCCTCGGAGTGCGGGGCCTTCGTCGTGCCGCGCGACGGTCAGATGTCGATGACGATGCGGTCGCCGCGGATCCTTCCCGGCGGGTCGCCGGGGGACGGGGCCGGTGCCGTGCGCTGCGTCTGGCGGTCGCGCTCCTGGCTCGCCTCGTGCGCGGTCGGCGACCACACACTGTCGAAGACGCCGACCAGACCGCCCGCGGCGGCGTTCTCGTACTTCTCCTCGACCGGCTTCCTCGAGAAGGTTCGCATCATGCCGAAGATCAGGAGGCCGGGCCCCATGGCCAGCACGACGGCCACCGCCGTCCACGCCATGACGTCCTTCATGGGTCCAGCCTAGACACGGCGTCGCCGTGCGGCATCCGCCTTCCGGCGGAGAGCCGTCAGCGGATGCGGCGTTCGTGCGCCAGATCGATCAGTCGCGTCAGCACCGTTCCGGAACGCAACCCGTTGTGCTCGTGCTCGGAGGTGATCCACGCCTCGACTCCGGGCAGCAGTCGTGCCGTCTCGAGCGAGAACTCCAGAGGGACGTAGACGTCGTTCACGTAGACGGCAGCGGCACCCGTCGCGCCCGAGGCGGCGATCGCCTCGGCGTCGTAGATCTCCGGCCACTCGAACTCGGCCAGCTCGAGGGCGACATCGCGCCAGGGCTGGAAGGCCGGCACCGTCTCGGTCCAGTCGCGTCGGATGTGCTCGCCGGTGAAGAGACTCGCATCGTCCCGGAAGTCGGTTGGTTCCGTGCGTTCCGCAGACCACCGCGTCGCCTGCCCGCTCGCGTAGCTCGACTCGTGGAAGGCGAAATACAGCGGGTTGCGGCCGTTGTACGGCATCGCGTGCAGGAGGTCGTGCCGGAAGGCGTTCGACGTCGGGTCCTGCTCGAGAAGGGACCACACGGTCTGCCAGCCGTCGTTCGTCCCGAGGGCGGATCCGACGGAGCGCATCCGGGATCGGGACACGACCTCGCCGTCCGGAAGCACGATGAGCCCGGCATCTGCCAGGTCGACCAGTCGGAGCATGGCGTCGCGATGCTCGGGGAACCGGCGGTAGTAGCGCTCCGATGCCGAACGCATCTTGTCGTAGCACAGGGCATAGACCTCGTCGGGGTGGCGCTCCACGGTGCTGAGCCCGCCGGTGATGAAGACGTCTTCGAGGGGAGCGGGCGTCCGTCGAGAGGTAGGCCAGCGTCGTGAAGCCGCCGAACGACTGTCCGAGCACGGTCCAGGTCGCGGCGCCCAGGTGCTCCCGCAGCGCCTCGCAGTCGCGCACGATGGCGTCGGCGCGCAGGTGCGTGAGGTGCTCGGCGACGACCGATGCGCCCCGGTCGAGATCCGCATCGCCGACCGGTGTGGACCGGCCGGTGCCGCGCTGGTCGATCAGTACCACCCGATAGTGGGCGAGCGCCTCGTCGAGCCACGCCGGCGCCGTCGACGAATGGAAGGGACGGGGAGACTCATGGCCCGGGCCACCCTGGAGGAAGACCAGGTAGGGGAGGGCTTCGCCGCCCTCCCGCGAGACGACCGCGGCGAACACGTCGATCGTCCGAGTGTCGGCGGGATCGCCCCAGACGAGGGGAACGGTGAGCGTGTGCTCCTCGACGGTGAGATCGAGAAGTCGGCGGGTGCGGGTCTCGGCGGTCATCACATCACGTTCCCTATGTAGGAGTACTTGACGAAGACCTCGGCGGCGATGCCGGACTCCTCCAGCACCCCCTGCACGGCGGTCATCATGTAGTGGGAGTCCCAGCCCATGTAGAGGAAGTGGGAGTCGTCGAGCTCGTCCCACTGTCCCTTCCAGGCCATCTCGTCGTAGATCGGACCGCCGTGCTCTGCGCAGTAGGTCAGCGCGGCGCTCCGGGTGTCGGTCCAGGCCCGGCGGAAGACCCGGTTGAAGAGGTACTTGACGTCGGGGACCTCCCAGCGTTCCCCGCGGTACTCGACGTAGTCGAACTCGCGTTCCCAGCCCGCCGGCCAGCCGCGACGGCGGACGGCATCCAGGATGGGGGTCAGGCCGTCGTCGTCGATCTCCGGCAGCGCCGGCCGAGCCCAGATCCGCACGACATCGGTCGTCAGCGCGACCGTGCGCTGCGAGATCGCTGCCGTGCCCCAGCTGTCGGCTCCCGCGAGTGCGCGCGTCGCCGGTACCGAGCTCCGGGCGTAGGCCTCGTCGCGCTTGACGGGGAAGGCCGCTCCGAACACCCGCTCGGTCAGCGGCTGCTCGAGCAGGGTGAGGTTTCCGAGGGTCGGGGCGAGCGCCCGGTGGCTGTTCTGCTCGTCCTCGGTGTAGTCGCTCCACGGCCGCAGTCCGTCTCCCGACCAGGTGTCGCCGGGGGCTGTGGGAACGACGTGTTCGACATCGTAGGCATCGAGGTCGTCGACGCCTTCCAGTCGTCCGAGCACGTAGGCGGCATGGGGGAGCTCGGCGTACTTCAGCACCGCGCTCACGCGCTCATCGGACGGAGTGATCCTCGCGAAGGCGCGGGCCAGCGAGTCGCGCCCGCCCGTTCGGGCTCGGCACAGCCGGGCGATCAGACGCTCGCCCGGGAGATTCACCAGGGTGCGCCGCAGATGCAGCGCCTGGATCCATTCCAGGGTCTCGATCAACTCGTCCCGGTCGATGACGCCCCGCGCATGGTCGCTGTAGGCGCTCATCACGAGCGGGTAGGAGGAACGGCCGAACGTGTTCACGTAGCGCAGTGGCCGCGCGAGCTCGGCATCCGGCTCCCGCGAGGGATCGAGCAGGATGCCGTAGATCTCGGCGAAGTGCCGCCAGTTCTCGGCGTCGCTCTGCAGCTGCGCCAGATCGACGCGGGGGAACGACCGGCGGAACGCGCTGTACACGCCGTGCTCGCCGTTCGCTGCGAGCTCCCGACCGGTGACCAGCACGAGGTAGTGCCGCCAGAAGGCCCCGATCGCCTCACCGGTGTGCTGCTCTATGGGGATCCAGTAGCACGACTCGACGTCGACCTGCTCGGCGTGGGTCAGACCCATCAGGATGTAGTTGTGGATGAGCTCGTGATCGCGCAGCGGCTCGCCCGTGGAGTTCAGGCTCTCGAAGATCTGCTGCGCGTTCGCTTCGGCGCCGAGGGTGATCGAGACGTGCTCGAGTCGCCGCAGCCCCTGCCAGATTCGCGGCACCTCGTCGACGTGGATCTGGCTGCGGAAGAAGGCGTAGTTGTCGTCGAAGCGGGATTCGCGGTCGGCGTCGCCGCGGCGGTCCAGCACCACCGATTCGTACAGCTCCGCCCAGGCGTCGTGCGGACGGAGCTTCGTGCGATCGGGCGCGTCCTGCCGCACCAGTACCCGTTCCAGCTCGGCCGCGGTGACCGGATCGGTCTCCCGGACGGCGTGGTGGAGCGATGCCACCAGCAGCATCAGGGTGGTGATGCGCTGCTGTCCGTCGATCAGGATGAGGTCGGCGTCGCCAGACGGGCCGTCTTCGGCCGAGAGGATCGACCCGATGAAGTGGCGGTGGGACTCGTCTTCGCGAGCCACCGCGCGGATGTCGGCGAGCAGCCGCTCGCACCCTCCGATGTCCCAGCGGTACTGGCGCTGATACACCGGGACGACGATGCTCTTCGACCCCGCCGCGAGCCATTCGATCGTGTTGACTGCTGTCGCCTCGACGTTGGTCGCGGTGCTCATGCTGGTGTCTCGTCCTCCCGTAGCGCCGGGCGCCGTGGACTCGCCGGGCGCCCGATCCAGTCTATTCGGTTATGCACGGCCGACCTCAGGGGAGCTCGCGATCGTCGCTGTTAGGCTTGCCTTATCAGGGCCTGTTAAAACGTGCTGGCCCCCGATGAAAGGATCTGACTCAGATCATGGGATACATCAAGTCCGCTGCCCTCGAGGAAAAAGGATTCGTCGTCCTCGACAGCTACAACCAGGAGCTCGACCCCAAGGAGTGGCTCGACATCGAGTACAACGACTGGAAGTCGTCGGGTGACACCCGCTTCGCTCCTCTCGCCAGTGCCTTCGGTGACATCGAGTGCAACGGCTTCTGGAACCACAAGCCGCCGCGCACCGATAAGGACGGCGTCTGGATCGACTCGCAGACCGAGAAGGCTCCGAACCTGACCCGTCGCGCGCAGGAGCCGGGCGCCAACGTCGGCCGCTGCCGCGTCATCGAGTTGCAGCCGACGCCCTACGGCGAGTGCCTCTACAACCTGCACCAGGACGACAACAACCGTCTGAACCCCGACGGGACCGGCTGGGTCGTCCGCGGATTCTTCAACCTGACGGATGACAAGGACAGCTACTTCGTCCTCCGCGAGAACCGCACCGACCCGAGCATCGAGTACCGCATCGCCCTTCCGGCCGGAGCGCAGCTCATCGTCGACACGCAGCGCCTCTGGCACGCCGCCACGCACAACGGCGACGAGCCCCGCTACTGCCTGATCACGTCGTGGACCTCGGGTCCTGAGCTCGACGCGTACATCGAGAAGTACAACGGCACGGATGACGTTCCCAACTACGAGGTCGCGCAGGATGTCCTCGAGGCAGGGTACGCCGAGCAGGCCCGCAAGGATGCCGCTCGCGCCGCCTACTACGCCGCGAAGGGTCAGCAGGTCAAGCAGGCGATGAGCGAGGCCTGAGCCTCCTCCTGGGGCGCTGAGCCTCCTCCTGGGTCGCTGAGCCTGTCGAAGCGACGAAGGCCCCGGTCGGGAAGACCGGGGCCTTCTTTGTGTGAACTACACGCTTGTGATTTCGGGGCAGGTAAGCGAGAATGAGCCCATAACCGCATATTCTCGCCACTCACGTTGGTTCAGGTCGTTGGGGAAGACGCACCTGATGAAACGGAGAGATCATGGCGACGGCTTACGCACGCGGAGTGGTGTTCATCCACTCTGCGCCTCGCGCGCTCTGCCCGCACCTGGAATGGGCGGTAGGGCGCGCTATCGGGCGCGCAGTGAACTTCGACTGGACCGCGCAGCCAGTCCTCGACGGCGCCCGCCGCGCGGAGTTCTACTGGGATGGCCCGGTCGGCACCGGGGCGGCTCTTGCGACCGCGATCCGCGGGTGGGAGCACCTGCGGTTCGAGGTCACCGAGGATCCGATACCCGGCAGTGACGGCGGCCGCTGGCTGCACACGCCCGACCTCGGCATCCACTACGCGCAGACGGATGCCGCCGGCAACATCGTCGTCGGCGAGGATCGCATCCGCTACGCGATGGAGATCGCCGCGGGGAGCGCGGTCGAGCTGCAGCGCGAGCTGGACGTCGCCCTCGGCTCGGCCTGGGACGAGGAGCTCGAGCCGTTCCGCCATGCCAGCGATGACGCACGCGTCGTCTGGCTGCACAAGGTCGGATGACCGACCCACGAAGCCTGGAGCGCGGAGGCGTGAGTATCGGATGCCGGTGATCCATCCCGGACGCTGAGAAGACGTATCCCGCTCCACACGACGAGGACCCCGCCCCGCAGAGGGACGGGGTCCTCGTCGCGATGATCAGATGACGGCGGCGCGCGGCAGCTCCTCGCGGTCTGTGATCTCGCCATCGCGCACGTCCGACCAGGCGAGCCGCAGTCTCTCCATCGCCGCCTTCGTCCGATCGGGCGGGAGGGTGATAGGGATCCGCAGTCGCCGTTCGAGGACGCCACCGGTGGCGAATCTCGGGCCTGGCGGCAGAATCAGTCGGTGCTCGCGTGCCGCCAGCGAGAGTCGGGTCGACACGGGTGCCCCCAGATCAACCCAGGCGGAGAGGCCGCCGTGCGTCTGCGGCATCCGTACTCCCTCGATGCGTGCGAGGCCCTCTGCGACGGCCGCCCGCCCGGCATCGAGGCGCGCGCGCACGTGCGCGGCGAGGGCGGGCATCTCGGTGAGGAGTTCGACGGCGATGCACTGTTCGAGGAGGGCGGTGCCGAGTTCGAAGGATGGCCGCACCGCGAGCAGACGGGCGATCAGTGGACGCTCGGCGCGGATCCAGCCGATTCGCATGCCGCCCCACGCGATCTTCGACATGGAGCCGATGGTGACGACGTGCGGCCCGAACGCGGCCATCGGGCGCGGAGACCATCCGCGATCGATGTCGAGCTCTGCGGTCGTCTCGTCGACGATGAGATACGTACCGGTGTTCTGCGCCGTCGCAGCGATGAGCGAACGCTCGGAATTCGTCAGCGTGGCACCGGTGGGATTGTGGAAGTCGGGGATCAGGTACGCGATATGCGGGCGGCTCTGCAGCAGCAGCTCGGTGAGGTGAGCCGTGTCCCATCCCTGCACGTCGACCGGTGTGGGCAGCGTGCGGTACCCGTACCGGCGGATCGCCTCCAGTGCGTGCGGGAAGGTGGGTTGTTCGACGACGGCGCGCTCTCCGCGTCGGCCGATCGTCGCGAGCACCAGATTGAGAGCGCTCAGCGCCCCGGAGGTGATGATGATCTCCTCCGCATCGGTGGCGACGCCACGCTCTGTGAAGCGCCGGGCGACGGCGTCGCGCAGTTCCGGGAGGCCGCGCAGCGAGTACCCGCTCGTCCCGCGCAGGGCGGCCAGCCGCGGCAGGGCGCGGACGGTGGCGTCGTACAGCCCCGGTGTGGAGTCCATGGAGGCGATGGAGAGATCGATCGCGGAATCGTCCTCGTCCATCTGCGGCGAGACGTGGTCGTGGGGGAGCGCGACCCGCGTGCCCCCGCCCTGTCTGCGCGAGACATAGCCGTCGACCTCGAGGAGGTCGTAGGCCCGGGTCATCGTCGATCGCGACCGGCGTAGCTCGAGGGCGAGGGAACGCTCGCTGGGGAGTCGTTCGCCGACCGTGAGGCGTCCGTCGAGGATGAGGGCGCGGATCTGTCCCGCCAGAGCCGCTGCGGTCGCGCCGGCCGCGCTCCGGGCGCCGAGCTGATCCACCAATCGTGAGGTCACCACTCCAGGATGCCGCAAACTGGCCTGATATCAGCAGACCACTTTTCGGAGAGTGGCCTTCTCTGTGCGGAGGCGGGATACAGCACCATGGAGAGATGAACCTCCGTTCCGCGATCCTCCCTGTCACCGCCACGAGTCGCCGCGACCTCGTCGAGCGCCTGGTGCAGCTGATCGTCGGGCTGGTCCTCTACGGTGTCGCGCTGGGGTTGATGGTGCGCGGCGGGATCGGAGTCGCGCCCTGGGACGTGCTGTCACTGGGTATCGCGACGCAGACCGGCCTCGGATACGGAGCCGTCACGAACCTCGTGGCCGTCGTCGTGCTGCTCCTCTGGATTCCGCTCCGACAGCGGGTGGGCATCGGAACGCTGCTCAACGCGCTCCTGATCGGGCCGAGTGCGGACCTCACGCTGCTCGTCGTTCCCGATCCGCCCTCGATCTGGGTCGGCGCACCGATGTTCGTCGTCGGTCTGGTGCTTCTCGCATTCGCGACCGGTCTGTACATCGCTGCGAGCTTCGGGCCGGGGCCGCGGGACGGGCTGATGACCGGGCTCGTGCGGCGCACCGGCTGGCGGGTGTGGATCGTGCGCACACTGATCGAGGGCAGCGTGCTGCTCATCGGCTTCCTGCTCGGTGGACCGGTGGGCGTCGGCACGGTGCTGTTCGCACTCGGCGTCGGCCCTCTGGTCGGCTGGTTCCTGCCGCGCATCACCCGCATCCGTGCGGAACGCTCGCGCCGACTCGCGCCCGTGTGACAGCCCTGAGCAGGTGCCGCGACACGAGAAGAGGCTTCGGGAGAATCTCCCGAAGCCCCTTCTGTTCCGAGCTGTCAGTCGGCGTTGGCGAACACGGCGACGGCGTTGTGGCCGCCGAAGCCGAAGGAGTTGCTGATCGCGATCTGCGGACCGTCGCCGAGCGGCGTCGCCTCACCGGACAGGCGGAACGGCACGGCGGGGTCGGGCTCGGTCATGTTGATCGTCGGAGGCGCCACACGATCGCGCAGTGCGAGCAGCGAGAAGATCGCCTCGAGTGCACCGGTACCGCCGAGGAGGTGGCCGGTCGATGCCTTGGTCGCGGAGACCGGGATCTCGCCGAGTCGGTCGCCGAAGACCTTCTTGAGTGCCACATACTCGTTCGGGTCGCCGACCGGGGTCGACGTCGCGTGTGCGTTGATGTGCGTGACCTGCTCGGGGGTGACGCCGGCCTCTTCGAGTGCCTGGGTCACCGCGCGGGCCGCGCCGGTGCCCTCGGGGTCATTGCCGGTGATGTGGTACGCGTCGGCGGTCACGCCGCCGCCGAGCACGTAGCCGTAGATCTTCGCGCCGCGAGCCTTGGCGTGCTCCTCGGTCTCGAGGATGAGGGCTGCAGCTCCCTCGCCCATGACGAAGCCGTCGCGGTCGATCGCTCCGGGACGCGAGGCGTGCGCCGGGTCGTCGTTGCGTCGTGACAGTGCCTGCGCGGAGGCGAACGACGCCATGGTGATGGGGTGGATCGCGGATTCGGTGCCACCGGCGATCACGACGTCGGCGAGCCCGTCCTGCAGGTGGTGGAAGGCGTGGATGATCGACTCGGTGCTCGAGGCGCAGGCGCTCACCACGGTCTGCGCGTAGGCGCGGGCGTGGAACTGGAGAGAGAGGTTGCCGGCCGCCGCGTTGGGCATCAGCATCGGCACGGTGAGGGGCATCACGCGTCGCGGGCCCTTCTCACGCAGGGTGTCCCAGGCGTCGAGCAGGGTCCAGAGGCCGCCGATGCCGGTCGCGAAGTCGACGCCGAGCCGCTCGGGGTCCACCTCGGGAGATCCGGCATCCTCCCACGCCTCGCGCGCGGCGATCAGCGCGAACTGCGACGAGGGGTCGAGGCGCTTGGCCTCATGCCGCGGGAGCACCTCTTCCGGTCGCACCATCGCCTCTGCGGCGAACGTCACGGGAAGGCCGTACTGCTCGACCCAGTCGTGCTCGAGAGTGCGGGTCCCGGACACGCCTGCGAGCAGGTTGGTCCAGTTGTCCGGGGCGGTCCCGCCGATGGCGGACGTGGCGCCGATGCCGGTGACGACGATGCGCTTGGTCATGGTGTGGTTCCTTGTCGGGCGGGGTCGAGCGGAGTTCGGGCAAGGCAGAGGATGCCACGCCCCGCGGAGGCGGGGGTGGCATCCTGCGCGGATTACTCCTGGCCTGCGACGATGAAGTTGACGGCGTCGCCGACGGTCTTCAGGTTCTTGACCTCGTCGTCGGGGATGGTGACGCCGAACTTCTCCTCGGCGTTGACGACGATCGTCATCATCGAGATCGAGTCGATGTCGAGGTCGTCGGTGAACGACTTCTCCAGGGCGACCTCGGAGGCGTTGATGCCGGTCTCGTCGGTGATGAGCTCTGCGAGGCCTGCGAGGACCTCATCGTTGGTGAAAGCCATGTGGTCTTCCTCTTTCTTGCGGGTTGTAATCGGAACCGTGGAACAGTCTAGGGATTCTCGCGCGATCTCAGGGGAGGACGACGACCTGTGCGGCGAAGACGAGCCCGGCGCCGAAGCCGATCTGCAGGGCGAGGCCGCCCGACAGCTCCGGGTGCTCGGCCATGAGTCGGTGACTGGCCAGCGGGATGGATGCCGCCGAGGTGTTGCCGGTCGTCTCGATGTCGCGGGCGATGACCGTCGTCTCCGGCAGCTTCAGCTGCTTGGCGAACTCGTCGATGATGCGCATGTTGGCCTGGTGCGGGATGAACGCGGCGATGTCGGACGGTTCGACGCCCGCCCTGTCGAGTGCTTCGCGCGCGACCTTGGCCATCTCCCACACTGCCCACCGGAAGACGGTCTGGCCCTCCTGGCGGAGGGTGGGCCACGGCACCTCGCCGTCGCGGAACTGCGTGAGCGTGCCGTTCATGCCGACGGCATCCGCCTTGGAGCCGTCGGAGCCCCAGACGGCGGGGGCGATCCCGGGCGTGTCGCTCGGACCGATCAGCGCGGCGCCGGCGCCGTCGCCCAGAAGGAAGGAGATGCTGCGGTCGGCCGGGTCGACGACATCGGAGAGCTTCTCGCTGCCGATGACCAGGGCGTACCGGGCAGCGCCGGCCCTGATCAGGGCATCGGCCTGCGTGACCGCGTAGGAGTATCCCGCGCAGGCTGCGTTGACGTCATAGGCGGCCGCCGGGTTCGCGCCGACGCGATCGGCGACGATCGCCGAGACCGAGGGGCTCTGCTTCGGGTTGCTGATCGTCGCGACGATGACCAGGTCGATCTGGTCGGCGGGGATGCCGGACTTCTCGATGGCCTCGGCGCCCGCGATGGCCGCGAGGTCGATGGCATCGGTGCCCTTGTCGGCACGGACCCGGGTGATGATCCCGGTGCGCTGACGGATCCACTCGTCGCTGGAGTCGATCGGGCCGATGAGGTCGTCGTTCGGTATGGCGTTCTCGCCGCGGGCGGCACCGAACGAATAGATCCGCGTGTAGGCGGGTCCGGTGACCTGCTTCAGGGTGGCGGTCATGCGGCTTCTCCGTTCAGCAGCGCGACGGCTGCGTCGAGATCTTCGGGAGTCTTCACAGCGACGGTCGGCACTCCGCGCAGCCCGCGCTTGGCAAGACCTGTGAGCGCGCCGGCGGGCGCGAGTTCGATGAGGCCGGTGATTCCGTGTTCGGCGAACGAGGCCATGCAGAGATCCCAGCGCACGGGCGAGGACACCTGGTCGACGAGATAGGTGAGCGCCTGCGTGCCGCTCTCCACCTGCGAGCCGTCGCGGTTGGTCCACAGCGGAATCGTGGGGTCGGCGGGTGTCACGGTGCCGATGGCGTCGCGCAGCGCGGCGACCGCGGGGGCCATGTACTCGGTGTGGAAGGCGCCGGCGACCTGCAGCGGGATCACACGAGTGCCCTTGACCGGCTGGGTCGAGAGGGCTTCGAGGCCGGGGAGCTCGCCGGCGACCACGAGCTGGCCGCCGCCGTTGTAGTTGGCGGGGGAGAGCCCGAGTTCCGTCAGCCGCTCGAGGACCGCCTGCTCGTCGCCGCCCAGGACGGCGCTCATGCCGGTCGGGGTCTGTGCCGCGGCATCCGCCATGGCTCGTCCGCGGATGCCGACGAGGCGCATACCGGTCTCCGCGTCGATGACTCCGCTGCCGACCAGCGCCGCGATCTCGCCCACCGAATGTCCGGCGATGCCGTCAGCCGACCGGCCGGCCCGCTGGACCAGCGCGTCGCCGGCGATCAGCGATGCCGCGACGATGAGCGGCTGCGCGACGCGCGTGTCGCGGATGGTGTCAGCATCCGACACCGTGCCGTGCTCGCGGAGGTCGACCTGCGCCGCATCCGAGTAGGCCGCGAGGCGTTCTGCCACTCCGTCGAGCTCGAGCCAAGGGGCGAGGAATCCGGGGGTCTGCGAGCCCTGACCAGGGCATACGACGACAATCACGTACTCAGTCTCTCAGCGTTTCGGGTTATGCGGTGGATGATCCATCACAAGATTCCGAGGATCCCTTGTGTGTGGCGTACAGGCCGTCGGTGCGCGGCGCTCAGCGCTGCGGGCGGCGGAGGGCCGGGCGGCGACGCGCCTGATCGCCCACGCCGATCGATCCGAGGATGAGCGCCGTCTGCAGGATCAGGGCCTCACGCGGCCCCGTGGCATCCCAGCCGATGACCTCGCTCACGCGCTTGAGGCGATAGCGCACGGTGTTCGGGTGCACGAACAGCTCCCGGGCGGTGGCTTCGAGCGAGCGACCGTTGTCGAGGTAGCTCCAGAGAGTGGTGACCAGATCGGTCGAGTGCGCCTGCAACGGGCGGAAGATGCGCTCGATGAGAGTCTGTTTGGCGAGCGGATCTCCGGCGAGCGCGCGTTCGGGGAGGAGGTCGTCCGCCTCCACGGGCCGCGGGGCGCTGCGCCAGGCACGCGCGACAGCGAATCCGGCCAGGGCGGCGCGGGCGCTCTGGCTCGCATCGACGAGAGCGACCACGGCAGGGCCGAGAACCACGTAGCCGGGGCCGAACGACGGTTCGAGGCGCGCGGCGATCTCCTGGAAGCCGAGTTCGTCCTCGACCTCCTCGGTGTCCTGTCCCGCGACTCTGGCGCGGCCGAGCACCAGCACCAGTCGCGATCCCTGCACGCCGATGAGCACGTCGACCGCCAGCTTGCGGGCGGTGCGACGCACGAGGTCGACGTCGAACTGCGGGGGTGTCGTGCCCACCAGGACCGCGACCTCGCCGTGGCCGTGCCAGCCGAGAGCGGCGATGCGGCTGGGCAGCTCCTCGTCGGCTTCACCCGTGAGGATCGAGTCGACGACCAGTGCCTCCAGCCGCGCATCCCAGAGCCCGCGGGCCTCGGCGGCCCTGGCGTAGACGTCGGCGGCGGCGAAGGCCACATCCCGCGAGTACAGCAGGATCGCCTCGCGAAGATCGTTCCCCCGGCCGGCGACGCGCTCCTCTGTCACCTCGACCGTCACCCGGATCAGCTGCA